>JBJMHP010000309.1:0-10474 GCA_045807325.1 Actinomycetes bacterium
GCCCGCGCGGGCGTTCTATGCAGCGGTGTTCGACTTCACCCTCGACGCCAACCCGGACCTGCCGGACGTCGAGTTCACCTTCCTGCGCCGCCCCGACGGCTACGAGATTGGCGGGATCATGGGGGTGGCGGGCGTCCCCTCGTCGGCTTGGAACACCCTGTTCGAGGTGGCCGACACCGACGCCGCCGTGGCCAGGACGACCGCGGCCGGCGGCACCGTCACCAGCCCGCCCGAGGACTTCGTCTACGGCCGGGTTGCGACCCTCAACGACCCATTCGGGGCCGAGTTCTCGGTGGGCGCCCGGCCCAAGCAGCGGGGCTGAGCTGGGTTAGAGCAGCGGGTAGGGGACCCGAGGCGGGTCGGGGGTGGCGTCGTCGGCCACGACCGCCTCGATCGGCCCGCGCAGGAATGACCGCTGAACAAGCAAAGCCATCAGCCCAGGCCGTTGACCTGGGCTGATGGGTGGGGCTGGCAGGCCTCGAACCTGCGACCGAGCGATTATGAGTCGCTTGCTCTGACCGACTGAGCTACAGCCCCTTGGCGGGATCGTACCCTGGGGGCTAGCGGCGTGGGGTGGCGTGGTAGAGGGTGCGGGTGCCGGAGGGGAACTCCTGGCGGTCGACCACGTCGAAGCGGGCCTCCAGGAGGCGCTCGAAGACCTCGCGGCGGTAGTCGCCGTGCATGCCCGGGGGTTTGTTGGCCAGGAGGCGGTCGGCCATCGGGTCGGTGGGGTCGACGAACTCGACCACCAGCCGGCCGCCGATGGCGGCCAGCCAGTCGACCAGCTCGGCCAGGGGGACGTTGACGGTGATGGCCAGGTGGTGCAGCAGGGCTAGGGCGAGGACGGCGTCGGGGCGGGCCCGGTCGAAGAAGGGAGCCCGCTCGCGGCCGCGCCAGCCGAGACCGGGCGAGGGGTCTCCCAGGTCGAGGTAGGCGGGCAGGATCTGGCGGTTGCCCTCCTGGCGCAGCGACCGGTAGAGGCCGTCCAGGACCAGGTCGTCGCCGTCGGCGCAGACCACGTAGTCGGCGTGGTTGGCGGCCACGCGCGAGTAGGTCCCGTCGTTGCCGCCGAGGTCGAAGACCAGCCTGGCCTCCTTGCCCTGCAGGGCCTTGGCCACGAAGGCGGCCTTGATCTCCCGCTCGGCGTCGGTGTAGGTGCTGGTCTTCTGGTAGTCGTTCCACTCCGAGGCCGACCGGCTCCAGTCCAGCTTGGCCACCAGCTTGCGGATGGCCGCCACGGTGGCCTTCTGGAGCTCGGTCGAGAACCCGGCCGCCTTCAGCTCCTTCTGGGTGTCCTGGGCCCTGGACTTGGAGTAGCGCTGGTCCATGGCCCCGTGGAGGGACACGTGCTTGAGGACGCCCGGCTTCATCTTGTCGGTGCCGGTGAACAGCTTGGCCAGGTCCTGGGGCTGGATGCCCTGGACGGCCCCGCGCAGCCAGGGCTGGAAGCGGACGTCCTTGTGGGCCTGGAGCAGCAGCGGGTACAGCATCGTCTGGCAGAACTGCCGGTAGCCGGCCCAGGGCTCGCCGGGGCGGACCCGCTCGAAGGAGCCGACGTCGATGAACACCGGCCGGGCGCCCACGAACGCCAGGTTGTAGGCGTACCCGTCCTTCATGGTCAGCTCCGCGTCCAGGGCGGCCAGCAGCAGGTCCAGGTGGACCAGGGCGGCGTCCCTGAGCATTGAGAAGGTCCACTCGTACGGGTAGCTGACGAACGGGATCCGCTCGTGCTCCAGGGCCCGCACCCAGGCGTCGCCGCGGACGCTCTGGGGGAGGTCCTCGACGGGGACCTGGGTGGTCCTGACCAGCTTGCCGTCGTCCATGGCCCTGGCGAAGAAGGGGGCGGCGGCGAGGGTGTCGAAGTCGGCGGCGCCGTCCTTGGTCAGCCCCCGCAGGACCCGGCCGTCCAGGTACGCCACGGTGCTGGCCGGGTCCCGGAACGAGGCAGGCTCCAGCTCCAGATGACTCATCGGGTTCCTACCGTGCGCGCTTTCGCGGGTGCTGCTCAGCGCTCGTCGTGCTCGGCGGTGGCACGGCGGCGGAACGGGCCGGTGATCCGACGCCAGCCCAGCTTGAAGAACACCGCCGCACCCGCGGCGCCGGCCACGATCGCCTGGACGATCAGGCTGCCCGATGCGGCATCGAGGTAGGCGAGCATAGAAACGCGTCTCCTTCCCGTCCCCCGGCACGGCAGGCCGGACGACGTGGGTTTGGCACAGATCGCCCGGCACCATACCACGAGTTACCGGCTCCTAGCGGGATCGAGGACCAGGCGTTATCAGACGGTGAACGTGGCAGCCTGCGGTACGCTGGGATTCCGACGTCCGCAAGGAGCTTCGTGGCCGACCCGACCGACCCGCCGCCACCACCCGCCCAGCAACCCTGGGGGTGGACACCGGCAGAGCCTCCGGCGGGCGGTCCCCCGGCGCCTCCCCCGCGGTGGGCGGGCCCCGCCCCGCCCCGGACCAGGCCCCCTGGGCCCCACTGGGGCCAGCCGCCGGGGCCCGGGGACCAGCGGCCGACCCGCAACCCGGTGCCGACGCCGGTCGCCTCGCCCCGGATGCTGCGGCTGGAGCTCGGCCTTGTCCTGGTCCTGGCCTTCGCCCCCAGCGTCCTGGGCCTGCTTTTCCTGGCCCTCGGGCCGCAGGGCACCGCCCCGGCCCAGACCCAGGTGCTGCCGTCGCTGATCAGCATCGTCATCGAGCTGTTCCTCTCCTGGTCGCCGGTGCTGGTCATCGGCTTCCTGCTGGCCCGCAACCGCGAGGGCTGGGCCGGGATCGGCCTCACCCGGTTCTCGGCCGGCGACCTGGGCATGGGCGCGGTGCTGTGGGTGGCCAGCTTCATCGTGGTGCTGGTCCTGGCCCAGCTGTTCCAGTACTTCGGGCAGCGGGAGGTCGACTTCCTGCCCCAGGGCCTGCCGCTGTGGTTCCGGACCCTCCAGGCGGTGCTCATCGCCGTGACCGCCGGGGTCACCGAGGAGATCGTCGTCCGCGGCTACGCCCAGACCCGGCTCGAGCAGCTGCGCGCCCCCGCCGCGGTCATCCTGCTGGTGCCCACCGCCCTGTGGGCCGTCCTCCACGTCTACCAGGGGCTGGGGGCGGCCCTGACCATCTTCGGCCTGGGGCTGATGTATGCCTGGTACTTCCAGCGGACGCGGCGGCTGTGGCCCCTCATCCTGGCCCACATCCTGTTCGACATGACCCAGCTCGTCCTCATCCTGACCGGCAGGTAGGCCCCGGAGCGGGCCGGCGCGTCAGGCGCGCTCGAAGACCAGGTTGAAGTCGACGGCCAGGCTGTCCTCGATCGAGACGACCGGGCCGAAGCGCGGGGCCTCGATCTGGTAGTCACTCATCCGCACCGGCAGCTGGCCGACGACCTGGATGGTCGACCCGTTCCAGCGCCCTCTGAGGTCGAGGTCGACCTGGCGGGTGACGCCGTGCACGGTGAGCCGGCCCTTGCCCTGCCCGCGGACTTCCTGGCCCTGCACCGGCGCCTCGGCCATCCTGATGGGCCCGGCCAGCTCCAGGGTGGCCGTCGGGAACCGCTCCGACTCAAGGCCGCGCTGGCGGATGGCGTTGTCGCGGCGGCTCTTGTCGCTGGTCAGCCGGGTCAGGTCGGCCTCGATCCGGGCCGCCTCCACCGTGTCGCCGGTCACCGTCATGGTCCCGGTGACCGCGGTGGACCGGCCCACGGCCTCGTTGGGGCTGCTGAGGAAGGTCAGCTGCTCCCGGACCCGGTAGCCGACATAGGAGGCGCCGTCGTCGCTGACCTGCCAGGTGCCGTCCGGGCTGGCCGCGCCGTCGGCCTGGGTCGTCCCGCTGGCCCGCCCGGCGGGGGTCGACGGCGCCGGGTCGAGCGCCGCCGGCGGCGGCGAGTCCGAGGTCCGGGACGTGAAGAAGAGATACCCGCCGCCCAGGGCCACCACCAGCACGAGCACGCCGACCACGACCAGCTTGCCCGTGCGGCTCATGCGGCTCCCCCTCGGTGAGGTTGCCGGGATCATCGCCCGGCGAGTCTAAAGGCCGACTAAGCCGGTTGCCGGCCGAGGATGCCCCCATGGGCTACCGGGGCAAGCTCGCCGAACGGCAGCAGGCGCGGCTGCTGCGCAGCAGCGGGCGGCCCCTGGCCGAGATCGACCGGCTGCTGGCCGAGGGCCGGGCCCTCATCGGCCGGCTGTCGGAGCGGGAGTTCCTAGTGGCCGGGGGTCGCCCTGTACGCGGTGCCTGATCCGACCATCCGGCACGCCAAGCAGGTGCATGGGTGCGTGAGTATCGATTACAGTTGCTCCCCGACCCACCGCAGTATCATGGGGCTCGTCGCCGGCCTACTTGGTGACGACGTCACTCCGGGGTAGCTCAATCGGCAGAGCAGCGGCCTGTTAAGCCGTTTGTTGCGAGTTCGAGTCTCGCCCCCGGAGCCATCCTTTCAGCGGTATTCGAAGCCTTGAATGGTCCAAGGTGCGGATTCCCGCATGGGCGCGGCTAACGACCGCCCGGCCCCTCGATCCGGTGGACGTACAGTCCCCGCCCCGGGTCCGTGCGCAGCGGGATCAGCTCCACCTCCCCGACCCGGATCGGGGTGGTGGTCGACAGGGGGGCGAACCGTCTCACGGGCTGGTCGCCGTCGGCGTCGTGGAAGACGGCGTCGCTGCCGGCCAGGGCGCGGTCCAGGGGGGTGACGCGGGTGGCCAGGAACAGGTCCCGTACCCGGCCGAGGGGGAGGTCGAGCTCGACGGCGACCCGGGTCCGCTGGGGTCCCGACACGGTCATGACGCTGCCCGGCCTGGCGGCCAGCGGGGCCAGCACGGCGATGGCGGTGGCGGTGTTGGCCGACAGGCGGGCGCCGCGGTCCAGGGTCGAGTCGACCTGCGGGTCGAAGGGGGCCGGCGGCGTGGTGGCCGCCCCCACCAGCAGCACCGCGGTGACCGCGGCCACCGCCGCGGTGAGCCCGGCCCTGCCCATGCGGCCGGCCAGGCGGCCGGCAAGACCGTTGGCCAGGGCGGCGGCGCCGAGGGCGGCGGCCAGGCGGGCGGCCAGGTCGGCGGGGTCGAAGTAGCGCCAGGAGATGTAGGTGCCGCGCCAGGCCTCCAGGCCGAGCAGGGCCAGGACCCCGACCCCGGTCACGGCCAGGAACCCCAGCCAGACCCAGGCCCGGCGCCAGACCAGCCAGGCGACCCCGACGGCAGCCAGCGCGAGCAGTAGCGGGTCGGGGGTGTAGCGCCGGGCGACCAGGGCCAGCCAGTCCCCGGGCGGGATGACCTGGCGGCCGGCGAGCAGGTCGGTGTAGCGCTCCGGGACCTGCAAGGAGTACAGCGGGTCGCCGGTCAGCAGCCAGTCGTGGCCCAGCCAGAGCAGCGGGACGGCCAGCGGCAGGACCAGCAGGACAGCCCGCCGGTCCCCCCCACCCGGGCCGAGGCCGGGCCGTCCCGGTGGTTGTGGCCGCGGCATGCCCCGGCCGCGCCACCAGACGAGCAGGCCCCAGCCGGCGGCCACGGGCAGCAGCAGCCAGGTCTCGGCCCTGGCCAGGCCGGCCAGGGCCAGGGCGACGGCGGCGACCGCCCAGGCGGGCCCCGTCTCGTCGGGCCCCTCCCCGGACGGCCGGGTGCCCCTGGTCAGGGCGTCGAGGGCGACCGACCAGCCGGCCATGGCGAAGATGACCGAGTTGCCCCGGGCGGCCTGCAGGACCAGCGGGCCGGACCCGGCCACGGCCAGCAGGACGGCGGCCGCGGCCGCCGGGCCGCCCAGGCGGCCGGCCGCTCTGGCCAGGCAGACCACGGTGAGGGCGAAGGCGGCCACGGTGACGGCGGCCAGCAGCCGCCAGTCGTGGCCGGCATGCCAGGCCAGCCCGTGCACCACCGTGAGCAGCGGCTTGGGCGCCGACAGCAGCGGCTCCTCGAGACGCTCCCCGGCGACCAGCCGGTCGAAGTAGAGGACCGAGGCGTGCTCGTCCGGGTCCAGGGCGGCCGGGCCGGGCAGGCGGACCAGCAGCCCGACCGCGACGGCCACGACGGCCCAGCACAGCGGCCAGGCCCACCTGGGGAGCGGGGGCAGGGCGCCGTCGCCGGCGACGGCCTCGTCCTGGCCCGGCCGCGAGGTCGCGACCCTCAGCGCTGCCCACCTCCTCACCGCCGACAAGCAGGGCAACAGTACGTGGTTTCGAACGGCCACGGCGGGTAGACAAGCGGGGAAGCGATCATTCTCGGGAGGTGCCAATGCGGTTCAAGTCGGGGTTCCTGGTCGGGCTGAGTGCCGGGTATGTGCTCGGGACCAAGGCAGGCCAGGAGCGCTATCAGCAGATCGTGGATGCGGCCAGCAGGCTGCGGGAGAACCCTGGGGTCCAGCGCCTGACCGGCGAGGTCAACAAGACCGTCAGCGTCGGCAAGGACCGGGTGGCCGAGACGGCCGCAACCAAGGCCGACCAGGCCAAGGAGGCCGTGGCCACCAAGGCCGATCAGGCCAAGGAGGCGGTGGCCACCAAGGTCGGCGACAGCACGAGCACGTCGACCACCACCTCGACCGGCAGCCGGGCCTAGAGACCCTGGACCGAGCACGGGCGCCCCAGGGCGGGGCGCCCGTCTCACAGCCAGCCGCGGTGCTTGAAGATGGCGTACAGGGTGAGGCTGACCAACAGCATCAGGGCCAGGGCGAACGGGTAGCCGAAGACCCAGCTCAGCTCGGGCATCTGCCGGAAGTTCATGCCGTACACGGTGCCGATCAGGGTGGGGGCGAACAGAATGGCCGCCCACGCGGAGATCCTCTTGATCTCCTCGTTCTGGTCGTAGCTGGCCTCGGTCAGGCTGGTGATCTTCTCGTTCTGGGCCTGGCTGACCAGGGTGGCGTTGACGGTGAGGATGTCGGCCAGCATCTGGCGGAAGCCGTCGACCCGCTCGGCCACGGTGGTGGCGTGGTCGGCGACGTCACGCAGGTAGCGCTGGAGCTCCTCGTCGGTCTCGTACTTCTCGAACCCGGCCATCAGCCCGTCGAGCATGCCGAGCAGGGGGCTGGTCGCCCGCTGGAACTCGATGACCTCGCGCGACAGCTCGTAGATGCGCCGCGAGACCTTGGGGTCGCCGCGGAACACCTCGGTCTCGATCTCGTCGATGTCGTTCTGGAGGCCGGCGACCACCGGGGCGTAGCCGTCGACGACGCCGTCGAGGATGGCGTACAGCACCGCCTCGGGGCCGAGGCGCAGCAGCTCCGGGTCGCTCTCCATACGGCGGCGGACCGCGGCCAGGTCGGGGGCATGGCCATGGCGGACCGTCAGCACGAAGTTCGAGCCGACGAACAGGTGGATCTCGCCGAACTCGACCTCCTCGACCTCATCCAGGTAGCGGGCGGCGCGCAGGACCACGAACAGGGTGTCGCCGTAGCGCTCCAGCTTGGGCCGCTGGTGGGCGACGATGGCGTCCTCGACGGCCAGCTCGTGCAGGCCGAACTCCTCGGCCACGGCCAGCAGCTGAGTCTCGGCCGGCCGGAACAGGCCGATCCAGGCCATCGTGCCCCGCTGGTCGCGCAGGCGCCGGGCCGCCTCGGCCACCGTGGACGGGCTGTCGATACGCCGGCCGTCGCGGTAGATGGCGGCGGCGACGACGCTCTGCTCCACCGGCGCGGTGGTGACGGCCGGTCGGGGCTCCATCGACACCTCGGGCGCCGGCGGCTGCCGCTGCCCGTTCGAGGCCCGGACGGCACGCCGGTACGGGAGCAGGACACGGGGACGCCGCTCGGCCATGAGGAGCTCCTATCGTGGATCGAGGATGCAAACGGGACAGAGCCGGCGGGGCCGGGCACGCCGCCAGGCTCCGCGGAGACGCCAAGAGGAGCTGGCGTCAGCGGGTACTCGGAGGTTGGCTGCTGCTCACAGCGGCCTCACCTCCCGATCCTCGACCGTACCCTGACCGGCCCAGCCTACCCCACGGCGGCGGTCAGAACCGGTCGAGCGGGCGGATCCGGGGCGCGATGGCCGAGTTGAGCTGCAGGAGCACCAGCAAGGCGATGCCGGCGTAGGTGCTGACGGCCCC
Organism: Actinomycetes bacterium; assembly: GCA_045807325.1. GTDB lineage: Bacteria > Actinomycetota > CALGFH01 > CALGFH01 > CALGFH01 > CALGFH01. The sequence continues at coordinate 8,018 of JBJMHP010000309.1, forward strand.
GACCAGCAGGCAGACAGCATAGAGGGCCTGGTAGACGACGATGCGGCGCCGGCTCGCAGCCAGCATCTCGGCGGTGGTGTCGTCCTTCATCAGCCCCGAGCGCTCCGCGTAACCGAGGCTGGCGAACAGCACCGCCCCGAGCAGGAGGAGATTCAGCCAGTACACCACCAGGGCCAGGCGGTAGGTGATGAACTCGGCCAGCAGTCCCGTCGAGAACGGCATGAGCGAGACCCCGAGCAGGAACCCGAGGTGGATCCAGGTCAGATTCCGGTCGCTGCGGGTGAGCTGGTTGAGCTGGGTCTGCTGGCCGACCCAGAAGATGCCGAGGGTCAGGAAGCTCAGGAAATAGGTGAGTAGGCGCGGCGTGAGCTTGCCCAGCTCGTGCCAGAGGGCCGCCTCCGTGTGCAGCCCCTCGACCACCGGCACGCGGAGGTCCAGCACCAGCAGCGTCATGGCGACGGCGAAGATGCCGTCGCTGAGGGCGGCCAGCCGGTCAAGGCTGCTGCCCGCGATGCGGTGGTAGTCGGTCGGCACGCCGGCGATGATATCGAGCACTCGGCTGGGGTTCTGCAGCGCATGTCGCACCACCACCACCCTGGGTGGCAAGCAGGTCAGGGAAGACGTCAGGGCCGGATGTGCTCGGTGCGCAGTTCGTGGCTCTCGTCGGGCAGCCGGGCCTCGTACCAGATGCGGTAGCCGCCCCCGGGCAGCGGCAGCACGTCCAGGTAGCGGACGTCGACCACGGGCGAGTCCTCGACCTGGGTGAAGCGGCCGTCCTGGCCGGTGCGCCTGGCCAGGCCGGTGCGTTCGAACCAGTTCTCCTCCGCCGAGGCCCGCCCGTCGTAGGCTGCCCGACCGTCGGGCAGCACGCTGGTAAGCCGGGCCCCGCGCGCGTCCCAGGTGCCCGGCCGCCCGGCCAGGACGGTGCCGTGCCACTCCCAGGTCCAGCCGTCGTCGCTGGTCGCATAGGCGCTGCTCATCCGGTCCTCGGCACCGGGGACGTCCAGGGGGTGGCAGCAGATCCAGCCGTGCCAGCGGCCGTCGACCAGCTTGACGATGGGGTCCTTGACCCCTGTCCGCTCGTCTCCTGGAAAGGCCGGGCGGGTCTCGACCGCCTCGAAGCCGGCGGGGTCGTCGGCCTCCAGAGCCTCGATCCACCAGCGCTTGGTCTCCGGTGTGCCGCAGCAGACGTACAGCCGCCAGCGGCCCTGCCCGGTGCGCACCAGCGCCGGTCGTTCCATCCACTGCGCCCCGAAGCGGGACTGGTCAAGGGTCGCCACCGTGGTGAAGCGCTCCCCGTCCGGGGAGCGGGCGATGACCGTCTGGTCGATCCCGTCGTGGCCGTTGCGGACCCGGTAGCCGACGACGAAGCCGCCGTCGGTGTCGGGCACGGCACAGGGGGCTCCGGCCCAGTAGCCCGGTCCGTCGCCTGGGGCTGGGACCGCGACCACGGCACGGCCCATGCCCGGCAGTGGGAACTCAGCCATGCGGCGACTCTAAGTGTTGGCGCGAGGGCACGGCAATTCGCCCTGTGAGTGGCCAGGACCTGGCTAGATGCCGTGGCGCGGGATGGGTGGGCGCCTGGCAGGACTCGAACCTGCAACCTTCGGATGGATTCCTGGAACTGAAGCCCATCGACGCGCTGGTCCTGCTGGCCTGCTCGGTGATCTGCTTGAAACGCGGCCCGACCAGCCGCCTGGCAGCCGTCCCGGACCCTCCTACTGGAGGGAGGAGCGGCTGTTGGTTCCGGCGAGCACATCGGTCGCCAGGATTCCCCTGGCCAGCTGTGGCTCTTCCAGGATCGGGCTGTGTGCGGAGCCTCGAACCGGTAGAACCCCTTCAGCGGTGCAGTGAGCGTGCGAAGGTACTCCTCGGCCAACGGATACGAACAGGTGTAGTCGTATGCCCCGTGGAAGAAGTAGACCGGCAGCTCAAGGTTGGGCACTGTCGTTGTCAGATCAACGCGGATGATCTGCTCCCAGAGCCCGAAGCTCCGGGAGAACGCTCGCCCACGCCACAGGCCGAGCTCTCCCTGAGAGTGTATTCAGGGGATCTCCACGACGGGAGGAAGATGCCCGTGATCACCGACCCCACGTCGTGGGTGGTTCCGATGCCGAGGCGATGCATGGCCTTGTCGCGCACCTGGAGATAGGCCGGCGGCGTGCCGTCGGTCATGCTGACGGGTGCCGCCTCCAGCGCGCGCACCATGCCCAGGTCGCCGCGGTCCCTGTAGGCGGCGAGCATGTACTCGTGGGCCAGCTTCTCGGACCTGAGCTGGTGGGTCATCTGCTGCCACCCCCTGGACTCCACCTCCACAACAGGCCCACGAGGGTCGGCGCCAAGCCCACCAAGGCGCCGACTCCAGATACTGCGACTGGTCGCAGTGTCTGCAGGTGGGTGCGTCCGGCTGGCTTCACGTTCGACGGGGATCTCTTCATGGTGCTCCACCCGGAGTGG
>JBJMHP010000310.1:0-15060 GCA_045807325.1 Actinomycetes bacterium
TAGTTGGGCCCGCGGTAGACGCGGGCCTCCAGGATCGTGAGGTCCGGCCGCGGTCGGGCCGGCTCCTCCGTGGCGGCGGCGGTGGCGTCGTCGGCCCGGGCGGCCAGGTCCTCACTCATCGCTGCCTCCTGCTCCTCACCACGGTTATTGCGATGCTGCCTGCTCCTCACCGCCGTCGGGGCGGCGCCGCCTGGCCGGGCGTCCGGCCAGCCACTCCTCGGCCACCTCCTGGTTGGCCTGTCGCCGGGGTGTGGCGATCGCCTGCAGCCGGGGCAGCAGGACCCGGGCGCCGAGGTCGAAGCGGTAGCCGGGCGGCAGGGCGTGCAGGACCACGCCCGACACCAGCACCGGCCGCCTGGCCCTGACCTCGAAGGCGTCCGACTGGGCCCTTGACCCGTCGACCACCGTCACCGTGCCCTTGCCCAGCACCTCAAGCACCCCGTCGGGGCCGATCACCGCCGCGGTGTCCTCGTCGATGCCGATGCCGAGCTGGCCGGGCGACTCGGCCACCAGCAGCAGCAGCCGGCCCAGCCGGTTGCGCTGGCTGAAGTGCTGGTCGATGACCGCGCCGGGCAGCAGCCCCAGCCCGGCCGACATATGGGCCAGGCGCTGCTTGGGGACCTCGCCGGGGCCGCCGAAGGCCACCATGTGGGCGCTCAGGGCGCTGGCCCCGGCCGAGGTGCCGCCGACGACCACGCCCCGCCGGTGCGCGTCCAGCAGGGCCGCCCCCAGCCGGGTCCCGGCCACCACCATCGACAGCCGCAGCTGGTTGCCGCCGGTCATGAACACCCCGGTGGCCCGGGCAACGGTCTCGGCCGGCCCTGGGGCCTCGGCCTCCTCGCGGGTCGCCGGCCGCGGCGCCATCACCTCGGCCGCTCCCAGGTCGGTGAAGACCCGCCGGTACAGCGCGAGGATCTCGTCGCCGAGGGACGAGGCGGTGGCGATCACCGCGATCCGCGCCCGCCGGCCGCCGGCCAGCTGGACGAAGTGGTTGAGGATGGTCCGGTGGCCGAGCTTGTCCTCCGCACCGCCGATGGCCACGAGGATGCCGGCCCCGGCCCGGTGGGTGTCGGAGGCCATGTCGCAGTCTAACAAGCAACTCCCTTACACCTGCTTGATGGCCGTGACGGCTACCATTCAGGACATGCGGGTGCTGGTCGTCGAGGATGAGGCCGACCTGGCCGACGCGATCGCGCGCGGCCTGCGTCGGGAGGGCTACGCCGTCGACGTCGCCTACGACGGCGAGGAGGCCGTCGACAAGGTGAGCGTCAACGACTACGACGTGGTCTGCCTGGACCTGAACCTGCCCCGCCTCGACGGCATCGAGGTGGCCCGGCGCATCCGGGCCGACGACCCCGGCCAGCCGACCCGGGTGCTGATGCTGACCGCCCGCGACGCCACCCGCGACCGGATCTTCGGGCTGGACGAGGGCGCCGACGACTACCTGGTCAAGCCGTTCGACTTCGACGAGCTCAAGGCGCGGGTGCGGGCCCTGCTGCGCCGCGACGCCGGCCGCTCCGGGGCCGTGCTGCGGGTCGGGGACATTGAGCTGGACAGCTCCAGGCACGACGCCCGCCGCGACGGCCACCCGCTGCCGCTGACACCCAAGGAGTTCGCGCTCCTGCGTTACTTCATGTCCCGTCCTGGGCAGGTGCTCAGCCAGGAGGAGCTGCTCGAGCACGTCTGGGACGAGAACGCCGACCCCTTCACCAACACCGTCCGGGTCACCGTGATGACATTGCGCCGCAAGCTGTCCGACGCGGGCGATGGCCAGCCCATCGAGACCGTCGTGGGTCGCGGCTACCGCCTGCGCGAGCAGCCATGAACCCGCCCGGCTGGCTGGTCGACCGCCTGCCGGAATGGGCCCGGTCGATCCGCTCCCGCTACACCCTGCTGTACTCGGCGGTGCTGTTCGGGCTGGCCGCGGTGGTGGTGGCCGCGATCTACCTGGTGCTGATGATGTCGCTGCGCAACCAGCCGTACTCCACCGGCGTCAAGCAGCTCATCTGCGTCGGCAACGAGTGCTACCAGCCGGTCACCTTCCGGCAGCTGGAGCGGGTGGTGAACGGCCGCACCCTCAAGGAGCTGCGCAACTACTCCTTCACCGCCCTCGGGGTGCTGTTCGTGGCCAGCCTCGGCGTCGGCTGGGTGGTGGCCGGCCGGGTGCTGCGGCCGATCGGGCGCATCACCTCGGTGGCCCGCGACATCCAGGCCACCGACCTGTCGCGCCGCATCGAGCTGCCCGGCCCCGACGACGAGCTCAAGCAGCTGGCCGACACCTTCGACGCCATGCTGGCCCGCCTGGACGCCGCCTTCGCCGCCCAGCGCCAGTTCGTCGCCGACGCCTCCCACGAGCTGCGCAACCCGCTGGCCATCATCCGCACCAACGTCGACGTCGCTCTGGCCGACCCGCGTGCCGACCCCGAGGACCTGCGCCACACCATCGCCGTCGTCAAGCGGGCCAGCGACCGCATGGCCCGCCTCGTCGACGACCTGCTCGCCCTTGCTCGGCGCCAGGAGCCCACCCTTGAGCACGAGCCGGTCGACCTGGGCGCCGCCGTCGCCGAGGCCAGCGACGACTTCGTGGTCCCGGCCGCCGCCCGCAGCATCGTCCTCGACCGGGCCATCGCCCGCGGGGTGACCGTCACCGGCGACCGCGACGCCCTCAAGCGCGCCGTGGCCAACCTGCTCGAGAACGCCGTCCGCCTCGCCCCCGAGGCCTCCCGCATCCGCCTGGCCACCGGCAGCGAAGGGGACAGGGCCTGGGTCGCCGTGGCCGACGAGGGCCCCGGCATCGCCCCCGAGGACCAGCCCCACGTCTTCGACCGCTTCTGGCGCGCCGACAAGGCCCGCTCCCGCGCCGACGGCGGCACCGGCCTCGGCCTGGCCATCGTCCGCCAGATCGCCGAGAGCCACGGCGGCCAGGTCCGGCTCCAGTCCAAGGTCGGCGTCGGCTCCTCGTTCGTCATCTGGCTCCCGGTGGCCAGCGACACCTTCGAGCCACCCTCCAAGCCGCCGGCCATCTCGGCCCCCTCGCACCTGATCCCGGTGGCCACCCCGGCCGAGCGGGCCCGCACCCGGCCCTCGTTCGGCCCCCCGGCGGAGTAGGCGCCGGGTGGTCGCCACCCTTATTCCGTCTTGAGGCCTGCCTTACCGGTGCTTTAGTGCGGCTCCCCTAGTCTCGTCAGCGAGGCTTGCAGTGTTCGACCGGCAGGAGGCGACCAATGTCCACTCGCGAGGGCCTGGAGCCGTCGCGTCCCCAGGACTCCGACATCCAGAACTCCGACACCCAGACCCGACGCCTTGTCCGCGACGAGGGCGCCCCCGGCGACCCGGCGGGCGCGGCCCCGGCCTCGCCGCCCGGGCCTTCCGAGGCTCGGCCCGAAGCCGTGCGTCCCCCGGCCGCGGGGGCCGCCGGTGACGCCCCGACCGCCCCGGCCGGCCAGGTATGGCCACCGTCCTGGGGCCAGTCGCCCTCGTCCCGGGGCCAGCCCGAGGCGTCCAACGACAGCCCCACCTGGACCGCGCCCGCGGCCGCGAGCGACACCCCAGGCTGGACCCCACCCGCGGCCGCCCAGGGCCCGTCCTGGACCCGGCCCGCCGGCCCCGAGCCCCAGGCCGACCAGACCCAGCCGGGCTGGAGCCAGGGTGGTGGCGGCGGTGGCGGCTACCCGACCGTCCCCGGCTGGGGCGCTCCACCGGCCGCCTCCGGCTCGCCCCGCGGCCGACGGCCGTCCCGGTGGCTGGCCGCCGTCGTGGCCGGCGTCGTCCTGCTGGCCAGCGGCTACGGCATCAGCCAGGCGCTCGACAACGACACCCCGGCCGGCGCCGGCATCCCCACCGCGGCCCCGGCTCCGATCGCCGCCGCGCCGATCCCCTCGGGCGAGGAGCCGGCCGCCGCCGTGGCCAAGGCCCTGCTGCCCACCGTGGTCGAGATCCGCCACGACAACGGCCTCGGCTCCGGGTTCGTCTACAACCGCAACGGCTACATCCTGACCGCCGCCCACGTCGTCCAGGGTGTGGACAGGGTCGACGTCCGGCTCTACGACGGCACCAAGCTGACCGGCAGGGTCGTCGGCACCGACGAGGTCAACGACGTCGCCGTGGTCAAGGTCGACCGCACCGGTCTCCCGACGGCGCCCCTGGCCGTCGGTCAGACCGTCCAGGTCGGCCAGCTGGCGGTCGCCATCGGCAGCCCGTTCGGGCTCAACGAGACCGTGACCGCCGGGATCATCAGCGCCACCGACCGCGTCCTCCAGGACGGCCGCGAGGTCATCCAGACCGACGCCCCGATCAACCCCGGCAACTCCGGTGGCCTGCTCGCCGACCGCCGAGGCCGCGTCATCGGCATCAACGACGCCATCCGCCCGGGGGACAACTCCGACGGCAACGTCGGCATCGGCTTCGCCATCCCCATCGACCTCGCCGCCCGGTCGGCGGCGGCCATCGTCCAGGGCAAGCAGGTCCAGACCGGCTACCTCGGCGTGTCCGCGGCCGACCCCAGCGGCAACCAGGACGGCGCCCTCGTCCAGGACGTCGTCTCCGGCAGCCCGGCCGCCAAGGCCGGCCTCCAGGCCGGCGACCTGGTGACCGCCGTCGACGGTCAGGCGGTCCAGGGCTCCGGCGAGATGGTCGCCCGTATCCGGGGCCACAAGCCCGGCGACAAGGTCACCATCACCGTCGACCGCAACGGGAGCCAGACCACCATCTCGGCCACGCTGGGCGAGCGGCCTGGGGGCTGATCGGGGGACAGCCGGCACGGCATCGTCCGACATGAGGTAGGTCGACCGAATCTGGTACTTTGGCTGATAACGATTTGGCGACGAGGACGCCAAGAACGGGAATGACCCTTTACGCTGGATAGGCGAACACGGAGCTGGTCCAACTGGGCGCTGGGGGGCGTTCCAAGCGGGCCACTTCCGCCCGCAGAACGGCCTGGGCCGTTCGGCCTAGGCCGAGAGGACACGGGAGGCGCGGGAAGCACGTTCGCCTAGCGACGGCCGCGCCGTCCGGTGTGTGGACCGGTGGTTGGGGGACTACCGGGACCCCCCGGACGGCAGGCCGTCCTTTACGTTCCGGGCGGTACCAGACCAGCCGGCCCGACCTCAGGAGCTGCCCTGGGTCTCCTGGGCCCACAGGCCGCGGTTGTTCCGTCGGGCCTCGCTGACCAGGCGGCGGAACAGGCCCGCGTAGGTGACGTTCGGTGGGATGGTCAGCTGCTGGGCGTACCCCTCCGCGGCCAGCAGCGCGTTCCAGAACGTCCCGTCCTTGAGCCACACGTAGGCGAGCATCCGCCCATACCGGTCCCGCGGCTCCACGTCCCCGGCCAGGCGCACCGTGGCGCCATCCAGATACCGCCTGGCGAAGTTGGAGGCCTCCTCTCCGAACGGCTCGTCCGGCCGACGGGGGTCAACCGACTCCGGGGTGTCCACGCCGATGATCCGGATGCGCTCCCGCCGCCCCTTCACGGTGGCGACGAAGGTGTCACCGTCCGTGACCCGCTGGACCCTCACCGGCACGGCATCCTTGGGTGGGTCGGGCCAGGACGCCCGCTCGGCCTTGGTGGTGGCCAGCCCAGCCGGCGCCTTGGCCCCGCCGCCCTCGACATCGCCCTCGCAGCCCGCCACCACGACCAGGGCCAGCACCAGCAGCAACAGGACATGCCCCGGCCGGCGGCGGCGAGCATCCGTCGGGCCGTCGCCCATTCGACGGTGGTCCAGCCGGTCGATCATCGACCTCCTCGACTCCCCAGTCCCAGGCGCCCACACCGGACGCCGTACCGCCGCGAAGCATAGGCGCCGGCCCCGACCGTCACGTCCTGTCCATCCACAGCCGAGCCCGGTGCCCGGCGCCCCCCATGACGGGGGTGTGGACAACGCATACCCGGCGTCATAGGCGATCGCTAGGATGCCCGCATCATGAACCGGCCAGGCATCCCTACCCAGAACCAGCCTCCCAGGGGCCGGCCACTCCCCGACGGCCTGCCGGGCGACCTGGCAGCCATGCTCCCCCCCGGCAACGTCGTCATCCTCGGCGGCCCCGGCAGCGGCAAGACCGCCCTGCTCGAGGCGACCATGCACCACCTGCTGGCCCAGCCGGGTGGCTCGGCCCGGTTCCTGACCTCCAGCCGCCAGGCCGCCCTCGCCTCGACCGAGCGGCTCCTTGGCGCCCTCAACGGAGCCTCGGGTGGCGAGCTTGGCTGTGTGACCTGGTACGCGTTCGCCCGCGGGCTCGTCACCAGCCACGCCGACCTGCTCGACTACCGCGGCGAGCCGCGCCCGCTGAGCGGCCCGGAACAGTGGTCACTCGTGCGGTCGCTGCTCAGCCTCGACCAGACCGCCATCGACTGGGGCCCCCTGGTGCCGCTGGTCGACACCCGCGCGTTCACCGACGAGCTGGCCGAGTTCGTGCTCGCCTGCGAGCGGCGCCTCGTGGACCCCGAGGGGCTGCTCGAGCGTGCCGCGGAGGCGGGCCGGCCCAGCTGGGTCCCGGCCGCGGCCTTCCTCACCCTCTACAGCGAGCACCTCGCCCTCCAGGACTCGGTCGACCAGGCCGGCCTCATCGTCCAGGCCGGCGACCTGCTCGAGGACCGCCCCGACATCCTCACCGCCACGGCCGCCCAGGTGGGAACGTTCCTGGTCGACGAGGCCCAGGAGCTCGACCCGTCCCAGCTGCGGCTGCTGTCGCTGCTGGTCGACGGCGGAGCCAGGGCCGTCCTGGCCGGCGACCCGGCCGGCGCCACCGACGCCTTCCGCGGCGCGACCCCGGAATCGTTGCCGGCCTGGGCCGACCGCCTCGGTGCCACCGTGGTCCTGCTCGAGCGGAGCCGGCGGCTCGGCGGCCCCGGCCTCGACGCCGTGCGCCGCCTCCAGGCGGCCGGAGCCGGTCCCGTCGTCGTCCTCACCGGGGGCGGGACCACCACCGTGGAGACCGCCCGCCACCCCGGCCCAGCCGAGGAGGCGGAGGCGAACGCCCGCCTGCTCCGGGTGGCCCACGAACGCGACGGCGTGCCCTACGGCCGGATGGCCGTCCTGCTGCCGACGACCCGGCGGCTCAGTGGCCCCACCCGCCGGGCCCTGGAGCGGTTCGGCGTCCCCTACCGGCTGGGTGCCGGCGAGCGCCAGCTCGTGGCCGAACCGGTCGTCGGCCACGTCCTGGACCTGTTCCGCCTCGCCCTCGACCCGGCACGGGCCGACGAGCTGCTCCCCTCCCTCCTGACCTCTCCGCTCGGCGGCCTCGATCCCGGCGAGCTGCGCGCCCTGCGCCGCGCCGCCGTCCTCGCGGACCGATCCCTCGCCGACCACGTCCGTGCCCGCGCCACCCCACCGCCCCTGGCGGGTCCCACCGACCCGGGGGCCGGGGACCCGCAGACCGCCGTGGTAGGCGGGGACGAGGCGGGGCCCGGGCGGGGGAGCTCGGCCCTGGTCCTCGACCCCGGGCTGGTGGCCAGGGTCGAGGCCCTGTGCGACCTGCTCGAACGGGCCGAGGGCTGGGTCGCCGAGCTGGACGCGGACGCCTGCTTCTGGGAGGTCTGGCGGAGCGCCCCCACCTTCTCCGAGCTGATCCTGCGCGCCGAGGTCGACCCGACCGACGCCGACACCCAGCGCCAGCTCGACGCCCTGACCGCGTTCTCGCGCGCCCTCAGCCTGTTCGTCGACGGCCGACCGGGCGCCAGCATGCGGACCTACCTCGACGTCGTCGAGCGGGCCGACTTCGCCAGCGACCCCTGGTTGCCGCCCGCCATGACCAGGACCGACGCGGTGGCGGTGCTGTCGGTCAACGCGGCCAAGGGCCAGGAGTTCGACCTGGTCGTCGTCGCCGGCTGCCTCGAGGGCGCCCTGCCCAGCACGGCCCGCCCGCAGGGGCTGTTCGAAGCCTGGCGGCTCGACGGCGACCCGGGCCCGGTGGCCCGGGCGGACGCCCTCCTCGACGAGGAGCGGCGCCGCTTCACCCTCGCCGCCAGCCGGGCCAGGGACCGGGTCGTCTTCACCGCCTCCCGCGTCGACGGCCGCGGCGAGCCGTCCCGCTTCCTGCGCGAGCTCGGGCTCGAGCTCTCCACCGACCCGCCCGTCCCCGACCCGACCCCGCTGGGCTCCCTGGAGGCCTCGGGCGCCCTCCGCCGGGTCGCGGGCGACCGGGACAGGCCGGCCGCCGAACGGCTCGCCGCCGCGGCCACCCTGGCCGCCATCCCGGGGGTCGACCCGTCCACCTGGTGGTGGCGGCGGGACTACACCGTCGACCCCGAGCCGATCGCCACCGAGGGCCGCCTGCGCACGTCCTACTCGCGGATCGGGACCTACGAGGACTGCCACCTGCGTTACTTCTTCGGCAGCGTGGCCGGCCTCGACGACCGCTCCTCCTACCAGATGGCCTTCGGGCGGCTCATGCACACCATCTTCGAGCTCGCCGCCAAGGGCGACATCGTCAACCAGCCGGAGGACCTCAAGGCCGCCTACCGCGAGCGGTTCAACCCCGCCTGGTTCCCGTCCCGGGCCATCGCCCACCAGTTCTGGCGCGACGGCATGGGCATGCTCGAGCTCTGGTATCACAGCGAGGCCGAAGCCGCCCGCCGCGCCCTGCGGTTCGAGGTCGGGTTCGAGATGGAGGTGGGCGACCACCTGGTCCGGGGCCGCATCGACCGGGTCGACCCCGGCCCCGACGGCGGCATCGTGCTGCTCGACTACAAGACCGCCCGCACCCCGGCGACCGACGAGGAGGCCGAGCGCTCCCTCCAGCTCGCCATCTACTACCTGGCGGCGCTGCGCGACCCGGAGCTGGCCGCCCTCGGCCGGCCGGTCGAGATGCAGCTGGTCTACCCGGCCAGGGTCAAGCACGGCCGGTTCACCAGGGTCGGCCAGCACCCGGGCCCCGACCACGCCAGCCAGGTCGAGCGGCGGCTGCTGGCCCTGCTCGACGGGGCGGCGGCCGAGTCCTTCGACCCCGACCCGCACGCCGACTGCCGCATGTGCGCGTTCAAGATCATCTGCCCCATGTGGCCCCAGGGCGAGGAGTTCCTGGCCCCGGCGCACCCCCCGGCCGGCCTGGACCCCAACGGCCGCCCGGCGACCGGCCCCGAGCCCGATGACAACCAGGCGACCGGCGGCGAGCCCAACGGCGGCTCGCCGGGCGACCTGGCGACCCACACCGGCGGGGGCGAGCGGTGAGCGCGACCCTCACCGGCCTGGTGACCCCCGGGGTCCGAGCCGCGCTGCGCGGCCAGGACCCGACCCCTGAGCAGCTGGCCGCGATCACGGCACCGCCCGGCCCGATCCACGTGATCGCCGGCGCCGGGTCCGGCAAGACGGCGGTGATGGCGGCACGCATCGTCTACCTGGTCGAGCGGCTCGGGGTCGCGCCCGCCTCGGTGCTCGGGCTGACCTTCACCAACAAGGCGGCGAGCGAGCTGGAGACCAGGGTCCGCGAGGCGCTGGCCGACCTCCCGACCGACGTCGGCGACGAGGTCACCGTCAACACCTATCACGCCTGGGCGGCCGACCTCGTCAAGGCGTACGGGATCCGGGTGGGGGTCGAGGTCGACGCCGACCTGCTCAGCGAGGCGCAGCAGTACCAGATCCTGCTCGGCATCCTCGACAGCGAGCGGTTCGAGCACCTGAGCGTCCGCACGGCCGGCGCCACCATCCGCAAGACCCTCGACCTGGCGTCCGCCTGCGCCGACCACGTCGTCCCGGCCGAGCGGGTGGTCCAGGCGTCCAGGCGCCTGCTCCAGCGGGCCGACGAGGGCGAGCGGCTGCCCGACTGGATGCTCCAGGCGGCCATGGAGCGGATCGAGCTGGCCCGCCTGGTCGAACGCTACGCGGCCGAGAAGCGGCGGCGGGGCCGGCTCGACTTCGGCGACCAGGTGGCCAAGGCGGTCGAGCTGGTCGAGGGCCATCCGGAGCTGCTCCAGGAGCTCCGGACCCGGTTCCAGCACGTCCTGCTGGACGAGTACCAGGACACCAACGTCGCCCAGCGCCGGCTGATGCAGCAGATCTGCCCACCCGGCGCCTCCATCATGGCCGTCGGGGACGCCCGCCAGGCGATCTACGCCTTCCGCGGCGCCACCATGTACAACCTGCTCTCGTTCGCCGAGCACTTCCCGGCCGCCGGACCGGCGGCGCCTCAACCCGCACGCCACCTCGAGCCCGTTCCCAGCCCGGGCACCGATCGGGACTCGGGCACCGACCCGGACCCGACCCTCGGCCGGGAGCGGCCCCCCAAGGACCCGGCCGGAAGGCGGCCGGCGGGGTGGACGGTGGGGGCGCCGTTGCCGCTGTCGACCAACTTCCGGTCGGGGCCGCGGATCCTGGCCCTGGCCAACTCGGTCATCGACCGCATCCCCGAGGAGCGGCGCGGAGGCACCTCGCTGGTGGCCAGGCCCGGCGCGCCGGACGGCGAGGTCCGGGCCGCCCTGCTCGCCGACCAGTTCGCCGAGGCCGCGTTCGTCGCCGACCAGGTCGTGCGTGCCCACGAGGCCGGCCTACCCGACGGCGGCTTTCCGGAATGGCGGAACGTGGCCGTCCTCGTCCGGTCCAAGCGGCTCCTGGGCCCACTCCGGGAGGCGCTCGAGCAGCGAGGCGTCCCGGTCGAGGTCGTCGGCCTGTCCGGTCTCCTGGAGACGCCGGAAATTGTCGATCTCGTCTCGACCCTGCGCGTGGTGGCCGACCCGGGGGCCAACGTCGCCCTGGCCCGACTCCTCCTCGGCCCGCGCTGGCGGATCGGCCACCGCCACCTCGTCCGGCTGGCCCGCTGGGCGTCCCGGCACAACTGGGGGCTCAAGGACGTGCTGCCAGGGGAGGACCCCGACCCGGGCGACGTGAGCTTCGCCCTGGCCGAGGCGCTCGACCACCTGGACGAGGTCGAGGGGCTGGACGACGAGGGGCGTCACCGGCTCGACGCGTTCTGCGAGGAGCTCCGGGAGCTGCGCGCGGCCGCCCGTGGCCCACTGCTCGACCTGGTCCAGACTATCCTCGAGCGCACCGGCGTCTGGGCCGAGCTGGAGGCGTCGCGGGACCGCCGGTCGGCGTCGGCCCGGCAGAACCTGGCCACCTTCCTCGACCGGGTGGCGGCGTTCGCCCCGGTCCAGGGCGATCCCTCCCTGGCCGCCTTCCTGGCCTACCTGGAAGCGGTCGAGTCCGCGTCCGAGCCGGTCGAGGCCGTGCAGCCGGCGCCGGTGGACTCGGTCAAGCTGATGACCGTGCACATGGCCAAGGGGCTCGAGTTCCCGATGGTCGCGGTGGTCGGGCTCTCGGCCGGCACCGGCAGGGACGGCTCGCCCCGGTACGGCATCTTCCCGGACGCCAGGGTCGCCGACCCCCGCCGCGCCCAGGGCTTCCCGTACGAGCTCCGCGAGGACGCCAGCCACCTTCCCCGCTTCGCCGGCAACGCCCGGGCGTTCCGCGGCGAGCTGGAGGAACGCGCCCTCGAGGACGAGCGGCGGCTGTTCTACGTCGCCCTCACCCGGGCCAAGCAGCTGCTCGTGCTCACCTCGGCCTGGTGGTACCAGGGCTCGGAGAAGATCCCGAAGGGCCCGGGCCCGTTCTGGACCGAGGCCGCCGACCATCCGGCGGTGGACGTCCTGGTCCGAGCCGACCAGCCGGCCGCCAGCCCGCTCACCGAGCGGCTCCGGGCGCGCGTGAGCTGGCCGCATCCCGGCCGGCGGCCCGAGGACGAGGACGACCCGGTGTTCCCTGAGGGCCTGGCCGCGGCCGTGGAGCTGGAACGCGCCGCACCAGGGACGCTGGCGGCCCGGGTGCCGCCCGGTCAGGCCGACGCCTTCCGGGCCGCCGCCGAGGCGGGGCGTCACCTGCTCGCCGCCGCCCGCGTCGATGCGACGTCGGCCCGGGTCACCCCACCCCGGATCCTCTCGGTCACCCAGGTGCTCACCTACGCCCGCTGCCCGCGTGACTTCTACTGGTCGGTGGTCCGGCCGCTTCCCGCCGCGCCCAAGCCCGAGGCCAGGCTCGGCATCGTGGTCCACCGCCTGCTGGAGCGGCGGGCCCGCAGCCTCCCCGACCTCCTGGACGTCGACGACCTTGCCGGCGACCGCCCCGCCGGCCACGCCAGCCCCGAGCTGATCGAACGGGCCACCCGCAACTTCGCGTCCACCCGCTACGCCAACCTCCCGCCACCGGACGCCGAGGTCGGCGTCACCCTCCGGGTCGGCCCCTGGGTGGTCCGGGGCCGCATCGACGCCATCTTCCAGCTCCCCGGCTCCAGTGCCGCCGGCCCGGCCGACGCGATCGCCGGGGAGGAGGAGCCGGCCGTCGAGCTGGTGGACTGGAAGACGGGCCGGCAGCTCGACCAGTCCGCGGGCGGCCTGGACCAGCTCGCCATCTACGCACTCGCCCTGCGGGAGCTGGGGAAGCTCCCCGGGGACCACTGCATCGCCTCCTACTGCTATCTGGGCGACGACGAGCCGTCGACCGAGACACGCCCGCTCGGGCCGGCCGACCTGGACCAGCAGCGGGCGCTCCTGGAGGCGGCCCTGGCCGCCCTCGAACGAGGCGACTACCAGCGCGCCTGCGGCCTTCCCGAATGTGAGACCTGCCGCCGCGGCGTCGGCCCCCCGCCCCGGCTCGCGGCCGACGTCCCACCGGCGACCCACCGGCCGCTCACCCCCGGCGCCGACGTGGGGGACCGAGGGTTCGGGGACATCCGCACCCGCATGCACCGGGCCCTCACCGCGGCCATGAAGGCCCGCGACCGGAGCGCCGTCACGGCCCTGCGCTCGGCCCTGGCGGCAATCGACAACGCCGAGGCGGTCGACCCCGCCAACACTCCACCGGCCACGGCAAGGCAGCCAGGCCCTGGGAAGGCTCCACCGGGGGAAGGTCGTCTACCCACTGCGGAGGTTCCTTCGGCTGGGGACGGCGATCCACCCGGAGAAGGCAGGATCGCGGGCGCGGCGCTTGGGGTCGGCGCCGCCGAGGTCGAGCGTCGGACCCTGACACCGGCGGAGACGCAGGCGATCGTGCGCGAGGAGGTGACCGAGCGGCAGGCTGCCGCCGATGCCTACGAGCGCGCAGGACGGTCCGGGCCCGCCGAGCGCCTGCGTGCCGAGGCCGAGGTGCTCACTGCCTACCTCGCCGACGCGGACGCCGAGCTCCACGAACCAGGGGCCTAGCCTGGGGAGCCGCGCGGCGATCTCGTCGATTCGCGGCCCTGCCTGCGGCCCTAGCTCGAGGAATCCGCCTCGGAGGCCTGGGGCGTCGCGTTGTCGCCCGGCTCCGGGCCCGGGCCGTACTTGTCGGCGTAGGCCCGGTGGATCGGGCCGAACAGGTCCTCGGGGTGGGCGATGTCGACCTCGCCGCCGGAGAGGATGGTGGCGAGGGCGTCGAGGTGGAGGTGCCAGCCTGCCGCGGTGGTGACGTCCGGGGCGGGGGCTTCCACCTTGTTCGTGAAGTGGAGCAGGGTGTGGTCGCCGTCGGGCTCGAGCTCCCAGGTGAGGTGGGTGCGGGTGCCGGGCTGGCCGGTGGCGGTGGTGCCCCAGTCGGCGGCCATCTCGAGGAGCCGTGGCGGGTCGATGCTGGTGATCGTCCCGTCCAGGGTGGCGACGTCGCCGTGCTCGTCGGTGTTGCGCCACCGCAGCTGGAACGGGCCGCCCTTGACCAGCTCCAGCTTGGTGTCGCCCCACCAGCTCCGGAGCTCGTCGGGGTCGGTCAACGCCTGCCAGACCCGCTCGATCGGGTGCCGGAGGCGGCGGTCGAACCGGATCGTGGTGGACCCGTCAGGCTCCTTCTCGACGGTCCCGTCGGCTGTGGGGCGCTCGGCTGTGGGGCGCTCTGCGGTCATGGGGCTCCTTCGCGGACTGGTCCAGGTGCCGCTCGAGGGCGTCGAGGCGCTCGCTCCAGAGCGCCCGGTAGGGCTGCAGCCACCGGTCGACCTCGGCCAGGGCCTGGGGTTGCAGGGCATAGAGGCGTCGCTGGGCATCGACGCGGACCCCGACGAGCCCGGCGTCCCGCAGCACCCGCAGGTGCTTGGACACCCCCGGCTGACTCAGGCCGAGCCCGGCCACCAGCTCGTTCACCGACCGCTCCCCCTCCCGCAGCAGGTCGAGGATGTGCCGGCGGTGCGGCTCGGCGAGCACCTGGAACGCTGACATGCGCCCAAGCTTACAGAGCCGATCGGTTATATGTCCAGTGGGTGATGGAACGGCCCGAGGTCAGCCGAGGCGGGTGCTTGGGGAGGTGCCGAACCGGTCGGCGATGGCCTGCTTGAGGCCGGAGGGGAAGGCGTGTCTGACCTTGCGGTGGGCGGGGAGGAGGGCCTGCTGGGCGGCGGGGTCGCCGGCGAAGGCGGCGATGGCGTGCTCGGGGTCGACGTTGGCGACGGCCAGGATGGCGCCGGGGACGCCGAGGGAGCCGGCCATGAGGAGGATCATCGCCGCCCCGACGTACAGGGGCTGGTGGAACACCTCGAGCTCGGCCAGGAGGCGCTCGGGCTCGCCGCTGGAGTCCTTCATCCCCTGGACCGGGAGGTCGGGGAGGACCTCGACCGGGATGCCGGGCGGGGAGGTCTGGGGGAAGTGGTAGGCCAGCGACGGCAGGTCGCCGGCGGCCTCGGCGACGGTGTCGTAGTAGGGGCGGGGGTCGGTGGTCCGGGGTGGGCAGAGGGCGAGGACGGCGTCGGCGCCGACGTCGCGGGCCGCGCGGGTCAGGGCGGCGGCCTGCCTGGCCGAGGGGGCGCCGGTCCCGGCCACCACCGGGACCTCGGCGCCGACGGCCCGGCGGACCTCGGAGAGCAGGTCGAGCCGCTCCTCGGAGGTCAGGGCGGCCGCCTCGCCGGTCGACCCGGCCACCACCACCGCCCGGACGCCCAGCTCGACCAGGGTCGCGGCATGGCCGGCGGTCGCCTTGGCGTCCACCTCGCCGGCCTCGTCGAACAGCGTCGCCAGCGCGACCCCGACCCCGGTGAACAGCGGCTCCGACATCGGCCACGCCTCCTCCAGTCCCGAGCACCCACCGAGCGGCGGCCGGGCGTCCGGAGTGGCGCCCACCGGCCGTCGCAGGTTTGCTCTCCCCTCGGCAAGCTGCGTAAACTGGCTAAGGAAACATAGATGTT
>JBJMHP010000311.1:0-18597 GCA_045807325.1 Actinomycetes bacterium
CGGGCACCTGGGCGGTGACGGGTGTCATCGACTGGAGCGACGCCGCGATCGTGGACCCGGCCGTCGACTTCGGGCTGGTGTACCGCGACCTCGGCCCGGCCGCCGTCCGCGCCGCCATGGGCCGCTACCGGACCGAGGTCAACGACCTCGACACCCTCGCCGAGCGGGCCGTCTTCTACGCCAGGTGCAGCGTCTTCGAGGACCTGGCGTACGGCATCCGGACGGGGCGGGACGCCTACGTCGACAAGAGCCTGGCCGCGATGGCGTGGCTGTTCCCGGCCTGAGCGCCAGGGAGCCGCCCACCCGGCGCGTAGGATGTGTGGGCCCGGGACGGTGGCCGCTCAACGGACGGGAGGATGTTGCCGGCATGGACAAGCGACAGGCGCGCGCCCTGCTGGAGGAGGAGCGTCGGCGGCTGGAGCGGCTGCGGACCTCGGTCGCCGCCGACCGCGAGCGCGTCGCCGGCGCCCCGGAGGGTGCCGAGGACCTGGTCGACGAGGCCAACCGGCGGGTCGGGGAGGAGACCGACGAGGCGGTCGCCCGCCAGCTCGGCAACCGCCTCCAGGCGCTGGAGCGGGCCGAGGCGCGCCTCGCCGCCGGCACCTACGGCCGCTCGGTCATGAGCGGCCGGCCCATCCCCGACGAGCGGCTGGAGGCGTTCCCGCTCGCCGAGCTGACCGTCGACGAGGAGGCCGCCCGCGAGCGGACCGAGCGGCCGTTCGCCGAGGGGGTGGAGCGCGCCGCCGACGGCGAGGACGGCGCCACCCTGGACGGCGAGGACCGCGCGGGCCGCGACTCCGACCGGCTGGAGGCCGCCCGGCTGGGCCCGTCCCGCGAGCCCTTCCAGGTCCTCGAGGACCCGGCGGTGCAGGACAACCAGCTGGTCGAGGACGACGAGACCACCTTCGACGAGCCGCCGCCCGAGCTCGACCCGGGCCTCAAGGAGGAGCGGTTCGAGCCAGGCGACGAGGAGGCCCGATGACCGACGCGTCCGCCGCCCCATCCCCCGAGAGCCCCTTCGCCCAGCACGGCCGGCTCGCCGAGCTGGTCAACGGGCTGCGCTTCCAGCGTTACGCGCTGTTCCTGGCCGGGCTGGTGTACGAGCACGCCGACGGCGGCCTGCACCGCGCCGTCGCGGTCGCCGACCGCGAGGGTGGCGTGCTCGCCTGGGACGCCGGGGAGCCCTTCCACCTCGGCGGCCGGGTGCCGGCGTCGCGGCTGTTCGACGACGAGCTGACCGACCGGTCCGAGGGCGCGCTCCTGCGGGCGCTGGCCGACCTCAACCGGGAGTTCGTCGCCCATGAGGTCGCCGACCTGACCGACGGCCGCCACAGCGTCAACGAGGTCGCCATCCGGGTCCTGCGGCAGTGGCTGCGGCCCGAGCGCCCACCGGCCGCGGTCCTGCGGGCCGAGGTCCTGGGGATCTTCCCGGTCGAGGTCACCGACGACCTGCTGGAGACCTTCCGCAGGCTCGCCAACCAACCCGACCGCGGGCCCCTGGTCGAGTACGCCCTGCTGGTCATCAACCCCTGACGCCGCGCCTCAGTCCTCGGCCGACAGGGCCGAGGGGTGGGTGGTCAGCGGCGTGACGTCGATGTCGAGGTAGGGGCCGAGCGGCAGGGTGGAGAGGACCTCGTGCAGCCGCCGGTGGCTGTCCACGTCGAAGACGCTGACGTTGGCGTAGCGGCCCACCACCCGCCACAGGTGCCGCCATTCGCCGCTGCGCTGCAGCTCCTGGGCCCGCTGCCGCTCCTGCGCCTGGAGCCGCTCGACGACCTGCCGGTCGGCGTCGGGTGGGATGCGGACCTCCATGGTCACCAGATACAGCACGTCGGGTGTCCCCCTGGTCAGTGTCGGGCGTAGCGGGCCACGCGGTCCTCGTCGAGGTCGATCCCGAGCCCCGGCCCGTCCGGCAGGTGCAGGGCCCCGTCCCGGTAGTCCAGCGGCTCGGCGAGCAGGCCGTCGGTCATGAGCAGGGGCCCGAACAGCTCGCTCCCGTAGGTCACCGCCGGCAGCGTGGCCAGCAGGTGGGCGCCGGCGAGCGTGCCCAGGGAGCTCTCGATCCCGGTGCCGCCGTGGCAGGGAATCCCGGCCGCCTGGGCGACGGCCGCGATCCGCTGGGTGGCCAGGTACCCGCCGGACTTGCCGATCTTCAGGGAGAAGACGTCGGCGGCCCGGCGCGTGGCCAGGGTGAGCGCGTCGTGGTCGCTGCGCAGCGACTCGTCGGCCATCACCGGGATCCGCAGCAGCCCGGACAGCCGGGCCAGCGCGTCGGTGTCCCACGCCGGGGTGGGCTGCTCGACCAGGTCGATGCCGGCCTGCTGGAGGCGCGGGAGCAGCCGGGTGGCGGTCAGCTCGTCCCAGGCGCCGTTCAGGTCGACCCGGACGCTGGCCACCTGGGCGAGCGACGAGGCGATCTTCTCGACCCGGGCGACATCGGCGGCGGGCTCGAGCGCGCCCATCTTGAGCTTGATGCTGGCGTGCCCGCCCGACTCGATCCTGGCCATGGCCTCGTCGACCACGACGTCGGGGTCGGCGGCGCCGATCGCCCAGGTGACCGGGAGCGAGTCGCGGCAGCGGCCGCCGAGCAGCGCGGACAGCGGCAGCCCCAGGGTCCGGGCCCAGGCGTCCCACATCGCGGTCTCCAGGGCGCACTTGGCGAACGGGTTGGCCGCCACCAGCCGGTCCATGCGGCCGCGGAGCGCGGGCAGCCGGCCCAGGTCGGCGCCGACGGCCAGCGGGGCCAGGTAGCGGTCGATGACGACCTGCATCGTCTCCACCGACTCGCCCCCCCACCACGGGCCGCCGGGCACGACCCCCTCGCCGACGCCGACCACCCCGTCGCCGGTGGCGACCCGCACCAGCAGCACCGCCTGGACGTCCATGGTCGAGTCCCGGAACTGGTGGGGGCGGTGCAGCGGCAGGTCGACGAGGGTCGTGCCGACCGTCTCGATCCGCGGCCCACCCGCGGTCATGCGGGGGCCGGCTCGAGCACGAAGTCGTAGGTGACGCCGTAGCGCCGCCGGCCGGAGCCGTCGCCGGGCTCCTCGGCCGGGCGCAGGATCAGCTCCGGCTTGACCGCCGAGGCCACGTCGTTGTCCAGGTACTCCTCGTCCTCGAAGAACAGCTGGGTGGTCAGCGGGTCGTGACCGGGGCCGCCGACGATGAGGTGCAGGTGGCCGGGCCGCCACGGGCTCCACCCGGCGGCGCGGCACAGCTCGCCGCAGGGGCCGTCCAGCGGGATGGTGTACGGCCCGGGGAGGACGGTCTCGACCTCGAAGCGGCCCTCGTCGTCGGTGACGACCTTGCCGCGCAGGTTGCCGTCCGGCGTGTCGGGGTGGAAGCCGGAGTAGTAGCCGTCGGCGCCGGCCTGCCACATGTCGAGGGTCGCGCCGGCGATCGGGCGGCCGTCCAGGCTGCGGATCTGGCCGCGGAGCACCAGCCGGTCGCCGGGCTCGTCCGGGCGCATCGGCAGGGTCACCTTGGACGGCAGCTCGGGCGCGTCGGGGAGGTAGTAGGGGCCGAGGATGGTGCCCTGGCTGCCGTGCCGGCTGTGCGCGGCCAGCTGCTCGACGGTGTGCTCCACCCAGACGTCCAGGAACAGCGGCCACTCTCCCGCCTGGCCGACGCGGATCAGCCACTGCTTGGCCGCGTCGTACTCCTCGTAGGTCATGTTGTGGTCGATGATCGCCTGGTTGATGCGGCCGATGACGTCGGCGGCGAAGGCGTCCACCCGCCGCTGCAGCGCGGTCTTGTCGGTCGAGGTGGTGGTCATGAGCCCTCCTTGCTTGCGCGGATGATGACCGAGACGTCGTCGGGGTTGACCAGGTCGGGGACGGTCCAGCCGTCGAGGTCGTACTCGGCCAGGCACTGCTCGGCGAAGCCCTTGTACTGGTCGATCTGCCCGGAGGCCTGGGCGGAGAAGAGCAGCTCGGCCCGCACGTTCTCGTGGTTGCCGGAGTAGTTGCGCTCGTACAGCTCGTGGCGGGCGCCGAACTCGCTGCCGATGGAGTCCCACAGGGCCTTCATGGTCTTGACCCGGTCGACCGCGTCGTAGCCGTTGGAGCCGCGCACGAACCGGTCGAGGTAGGGCCGCAGCTCGGGGGTCTTGAAGTCCACGGCGTGCGAGTTGATGTAGATCAGGCCGCTGGCCACGTCCTGCTCGATGATCTCCCGTACCCGGGGATAGCCGACCATCATGAACCACCGGTAGGCGAGGCCGTAGTCCAGATTGGGCAGCAGCGCCCCGCCGACCCACTCGGTCGGGGTCCGGGCCATGGCGTCGGTCAGGGCCCAGAACAGGTTCCGCCACGCCAGCACCTCGCCGTAGCGGGCCTGCACCCCCCGGAAGTCCTTGCTGCCGGTCGCCTCCAGCGCCTTGATGAGCAGGCCGGCGATGAAGTCCAGCTTCACCGCCAGGCGGGTGCAGCCCTGGAAGGTGAACCGGGGGATGAACCCCGAGGCGGGGAAGAAGCCGTTGATCTTGTCGATGTCGCCGTAGACGAAGATGTTCTCCCACGGGACCAGGGCCCGGTCGAGCACGAAGATGGTGTCGTTCTCGTCCAGCCGGCTGGACAGCGGGTAGTCGAACGGGCTGCCCATGACGTTGGCGGCCATGCCGTAGGACGGGCGGCAGATCAGCTTCATGCCCGGCGCGCCCATCGGCAGCACGCAGATGAGGGCGAAGTCCTTCTTCTTGATGGGCAGGCCGTAGTGGGAGATGAAGTTGTAGTGGGTGATCGCCGAGCCCGTGGCCACGACCTTGGCGCCGCTGACGATCAGGCCGCTGTCGGTCTCCTCCTCGACGTGGATGAACACGTCGCGCACGTCCTCGGGGGGCAGCTGGCGGTCGACCGGCGGGTGGATGATCGCGTGGTTCCAGTAGTGGATCCGCTCCTGGGAGTCCCGGTACCAGCGGCGGGCGTTCTCCTGGTAGGGGTCGTAGAAGTCGGCGTTGGCGCCCAGGGTGCCGAGGAAGCTCGCCTTGTAGTCGGGGCTGCGGCCCATGAACCCGTAGGTCATCCGGGCCCACTCGGCGATCGCGTCGCGGTCGGCGACCAGGTCCTCGACCGACCTCGGGGTGCGGAAGAACGGGAAGGTGAACTCGCCCCCGCCGGTGTCGGTGGCCGTCGTCAGCAGGTCCTTCTTGGCCGGGTCGTGCAGCGAGTCGTACAGCCGCGCCGTCATCCGCACCGGGTTGCGGAACGCCGGATGGGTGGTGACGTCGGCGACCCGCTCGCCGTAGAGCCACACCTCCCGCCCGTCACGGAGGCTCTCGATGTACTCGTCGCCCGTCATCGGGCGGCGCGTCGTCGCCGTGCCCTCGTTGGCGGCTCCGGTGGCGTCCGGACCGGTGTCCTGCTCAGCGGTCATGGCCCTTCCTTTCGACGACGGCGCTCCAGTACTCGGTGAACCAGCCGGCCCCGCTGGGGTTGTCCAGCGTCCCGACCCACGGCGACCCGGCGGCCGGCTCCCCGACCGCGTGGAAGCGGCCGCGGTGGAACAGCAGCGGGTCCCGCCCGTTGCTGTGGATGTCGGCCACCTCGCCAAGGACGAGGATGTGGTCGCCCCCGTCGTAGGTCCGCCAGGGCCGGCAGGTGATGGTGGCCGCGCAGCCGGCCAGGGCGGGCGCCAGGCCGCCCCCCAGCCAGACGACCTCCTCGCCCTGGGGCCGGCCGGCGAAGTGGAAGGCGAGCTCCAGCTGGTCCAGGGCCAGGATGTTGACCGTGAACGGCTGGCCCGGCAGGTACCTGGCGGCCCGGCTGCGCCGGTCGAGGTTGACCTGCACCAGCGGCGGGTCCAGGGAGACCGCGGTGAACGCGTTCACGGTGGCGCCGTGCGGCGCGGCCTCGCCCTGGCAGGTGACCACGGTGACTCCGGTGGCGAAATGGCCCAGGCAGGTCCTGAGCTCCCGGGAGTCGAGGGACACCGGCCTGCCTCCCCCAGTACGGCATGGGTAGGGTTGCAAGCTATGCTATTGCTTTGCCGGCCGGAAGACGAGCGATCGCGACGTTCCAGAGGCGGGCGCGGTGGCGAAGAAGAGCAAGAAGGCAGCCGACCCGGCCGCCAGGGTGGTGGCGGCCTGCGAGGACGCCGGGGTCGAGCTGGTCCGGTTCCTCTACGTCGACCACGGCGGGGTCGTCCGCGGCAAGGCGACCTCGCGGGCGCGGCTGGCCGAGCGGATGTCCACCGGCATCGGCCTGGTCACCGGCATGCAGGCCATGAGCATGCTCGACGAGCTGGCGCCGGTGCCCGGCCTCGGCCCGGTGGGCGAGATCCGCCTGGTGCCCGACCCGGACTCCTTTGTGGCCCTGCCGTACGCGCCGGGGGCGGCGGCGATGACGGCCGACATGGTGCGGCTGGACGGCCAGCCATGGGAGGCGTGCCCGCGCGCCTTCCTCACGCAGGCGGTCGCCGAGCTCGCCGGCGACGGGTACGCCCTGCTGGCCGCGTTCGAGCCGGAGTTCACCCTGGGCCGGCGGGTCGAGGGCTACCGGCCGGGCGAGCCGGACCGGCTGGTCCCGGTCGACGAGAGCCTGTGCTTCTCGACCAGCGGCTTCGGCGCCGCCCACGACTACGCGGTCGAGCTGGTCCGCGCCCTCCAGGACCAGGGGCTGGTGGTCGAGCAGTACTACCCGGAGCTCGGCCACGGCCAGCAGGAGCTGTCCATCCGCCACGCCCCCGCCATGGCTGCGGCCGACAACATGGTCTGGTACCGGGAGACCGCCCGCGGCGTTGCCTGGCGCCAGGGCCTGTGGGCCAGCCTGGCCCCCAAGCCGATCCCCGACCAGGCCGGCAACGGCGCCCACCTGCACGCCTCGCTGTGGGAGGCCGGGCCGGACGGCCAGCCGGGCGGACGCAACGTCCTCCACGACGGCGGCGACCCGCGCGGCCTGTCCGAGCTGGCCTACCACTGGATCGCCGGGCTCCTGGCCCACCTGCCGGCGCTGGTCGCCCTCACCTGCGCCAGCGTGAACAGCTACCGGCGCCTGGTCCCGCAGTCCTGGAGCAGCGCCTTCACCTGCTGGGGCATGGACAACCGGGAGGCCGCGGTGCGCGTCCCCTCCCGCATGTGGGGGCTGGAGGAGGCCTCGGCCAACCTGGAGCTGAAGCCGTCGGACGCCACCGGCAACCCGTACCTGGCGCTCGGCGCCTACATCCACGCCGGCCTGGACGGCGTCCGCAACAAGCTGGACCCCGGCCGGCCGGTCGACGCCGACCCGGCCACCCTGTCACCGGCGACCCGCCGGCGCCGCGGCGTCAACCGCCTGCCCGCCTCCCTTGGCGAGGCCCTCGACGCCCTGGAGGCGGACGAGCTGCTGTCGGAGGCCCTCGGCCCCCTGCGGCGCACCGCCTACCTGGCCGTCAAGCGGTCCGAGGTGGCCACCTTCGGCACCCATGACACCGCCTTCGAGTGCTTCCACCACTTCACCAAGTTCTGAGCACCGTCGGGGGGCTGAGAGGGGAGCCAACATGGCACAGGTCGAGCCGGACGCCGGCGAGGAGCTGCTGTCGGAGCGGGTCGCCGGCAGCATCCTGCCCCGGGTCCTGAACTCCTTCGACATGGTGGCGATCTTCGTCGCCATCGTGCTGTTCATCACCAACGCCGCGGTGATCCAGTCGGCCGGGCCGACCGCCTTCGGCTGGTGGATCCTGGGCTTCCTGGCGTTCCTGATCCCCGGCGCCATCGTCACCGGCCAGCTCGGGGTGATGTTCCCCGGCGAGGGGTCGATCTATCTCTGGACCCACAAGGCGTTCGGCGCCTTCTGGGGCTTCTTCGCCGGCTTCTGCGCCTGGTGGCCCGGGGTGCTGGTGATGGTGGCCACCGGCACCATCACCATCGGCTACCTCGGCTACCTGTTCCCGGGCACGGTCGGGTCCTGGTCCATCCAGGTGCAGGGGCTGCTGATCATCGGCTTCATCGTGCTGTCGGCCGTGCTGGCCCTGCTCCGCTTCCGGGTCACCCAGAACATCGTCAACGTCGTCCTGGTGCTCTACGGGCTGGCCATCGCCCTGATGCTGCTCGCCGGGATCGTCTGGCTGGCCGGCGGCCACCCGGCCGCCACCGACCCGCTCGACTTCGGGGCCTGGAGGCCGTCGGCCGACACCGGCATCAACTTCAGCAACTGGACCTTCTTCGGCCTGGTCATCCTGGCCCTCCTTGGGGTCGAGGTGCCGCTCAACATGGGCGTGGAGATCCGCGACACCCGCGCGATCACCCGCTACCTGTTCTGGGGCTCCCTGGCCGTGATGGCCGCCTACCTGGCGGCCACCTGGGCGGTGATGGTCACCGTGCCCGCCGCCGACGGGAAGTCGGCCCAGATCACGGCGCTGGCCGAGGCGGTCAGGCTCGGGCTCGGGGGCTTCTGGGGCGACCTGGTGGCGCTGACCCTGGCCGGCTTCTTCCTGTTCATCACCGTGGTCTACAACTACAGCTTCGCCCGCCTCATCTTCGTGTCCGGCCTGGACCGTCGGCTGCCCCGGGTGATGAGCCACGTCAACGCCAACAAGGTCCCCGACGTGGCCGTCTGGGTTCAAACAGTCATCGCCGGCCTCTTCACCCTGGTGGCGTTCGTGATCCTGCCCAGCGCCTCCTCCGGCGGGGCCGCGGTGGAGGTGCAGACCCGCATCTACGACGTGCTCCAGGCGGCCGTGACGGTGATCTGGTGTGTCTCCATGGTGGTGCTGTTCGTCGACGTGCTGATCATCCTGCGCCGCTTCCAGGGCGCCTTCGAGGCCCGCCGGCTCGCCCACCCGGGCGTGTTCTGGGCCTGCTCGATCGTGGGCGCGCTGGCCGCCCTTGTCGGCATCGTCGCCACCCTGAGCGGCTCCTGGACCCCGCTCATCTCCAACGACGCCGGCAAGGCGTCGATCCTCGGGGCCGAGATCGCCTACGGGACCTGGTTCTGGTGGGTCGGCGGCATCGCCCTGGCCTCCATGGTCGTCGGCGCCCTGCTGTACCTGCTCGGCCGGCGCACCGGGGCGGCGGCCCAACGCGGCGGCCCCCTGCCCGCCGCCGGGGCGGGCAGCTGACCGGCACGCTGGCCGGCGGCCCGCTCGTCGACCACCACTGCCACAGCCTGGTGGCGGGCTGGCCGCTGGTCGGCGGCGGGCCCTGGCCGGCCTGGCGGCGCTGCTTCACCGAGGCCCGGCGGCCGGCCAGCCTGGCCAGGGACGTGCCCGGCCTGCTCGGCTACCGCCACTTCCTGGCCGCCCTGGCGGCGCTGCTCGGCATCGGCGGCGGCCCGGGCGACGACCTGGAGCGCCGGCTGGTGGCCGGCCGCGACGAGCTGGCCGCCGCCGACCCCGGGGGGTACCTGCGGCGGCTGCTGGACGGGGCCGGTGTGGCCGCCCTGCTGGTCGACACCGGCTTCGGGGGGGAGCTCCTGGAGGTGGCCGCGCTGGAGGGGGCCGCCGGCCGGCCGGTCCGCCCGATCGTGCGGCTGGAGACGGTCGCCGAGCAGGTCCTGGGCGCCGGTGGGCCGGCGGCCGGGTCGCTCGCCCGGTTCACCGACGCGGTCGAGGAGCGGCTGGCCGAGGCCCTCGACGGCGGCGCGGTGGCGATCAAGTCGGTCGCCGCCTACCGCGGCGGCCTGCGGCTGGCCGACCCGGGGCCGGCCGAGCGGCGCCGGGCGTTCGGCGGGCTGGACCGGGCCGGCCAGGCGGCCCGGTTCGACGACCCGGTGCTGGAGCCGTTCCTGGTCCGGCGGGCCGCCGAGCTGGCCGCGGCCAGGCAGGTGCCGCTCCAGTTCCACACCGGCTTCGGCGACGAGGACGTCGACCTGCCCCTGGCCGACCCGTCCCTGCTGCGCCCGCTGCTGCGCGGCCCACGCACCCAGGACTGCCCGGTCGTGCTGCTGCACTGCTATCCGTTCGTCGGCCAGGCCGCCTACCTGGCCGGCACCTACCCGCAGGTCTGGATGGACCTGTCGCTGACTCTCCCGCTGGCCGAGCCGGTGGCCGCCGGCCTGCTCCGCGAGGCCCTGGGGCTGTGCCCGGCGGGCAAGCTGCTCGCCGCCTCCGACGGCCACTCCTACCCCGAGATGCACTGGTGGGGGGCGACCGTCTGGCGCCGCGCCCTGGCCCGCGTGCTGGGCGACGAGGTGGAGGCCGGCGACCTCGACGAGGCGGCCGCCCGAGCCGTGGCCGGCCGGGTGCTGGCCGGCAACGCGGCCGAGCTGTACCGGCTGCCGGAAGCCGTCTAGCCGCATCGGGTTCCGGCGTCAGCCCGTCGCCGCATATGCTTGCCCCGGTTGCCGTTCAGGTGGAGGTGTGCGGGCGGATGGAGACCGGGACCGTCGGGCGGGAGGGCGGGTCGGGCGCCGACCGCGCCTGGAGCATCGAGACCAACGGGATCAACCCGATCCCCGAAACCGAGCGCCACGGCCGGCCGCTGGAGCTGTTCTGGATCTGGTTCGCGGCCAACATCTCGATCCTGGGGATGTTCTACGGTCTGGCCCTGGTGACCTTCTACGGCCTGAGCCTGCCCCAGGCCCTGGTCGCCGGCACCCTGGGCACGGTCGTCTCGTTCCTCCTGGTCGGCTTCATCAGCCTGGCCGGCCGGCGTGGCGGCGCTCCCACCCTGACGCTGTCGCGGGCGCCGTTCGGGGTGGTCGGCAACGCCCTGCCCACCGTGGTCAGCTATCTGTCGCTGGTCGGCTGGGAGACCATCCTGGTCGCCCTGTCCAGCCTGGCCACCCAGGCGATCCTGGCCCGGCTGGGCGTCGGCGGCGGCAAGGGCCAGCTGGCGATCGCGTTCGTGGTCGTGGCCGCGGCCACCATCGCCGTCGGGCTGCTCGGGCACGCCACCATCGTGAAGCTGATGACCTGGCTGATCTGGCTGTTCGCGGCCCTGACGGTGGTCTTCTTCATCCTCCAGCTCGGGGAGGTCGACTGGCACAAGGTGGCCAGCCTGCCCTCCGGCGACCTGCTGGCCGGGGTTGTCGGCGGGGCGTCGGTGGTCGCGGCCGGGCTGGGGATCGGCTGGATCAACGCCGCCGCCGACTACAGCCGCTACCTGCCCCAGCGGGCCAGCTCGGCGGGGATCGTGGGCTGGACGGTGCTCGGGGCCAGCCTCGGCCCGGTGCTGCTGATCGCCTTCGGGGTGCTGCTGGCGGCCAACAACGACCAGCTGGCCGGCTCGGCCAACCTGCTCGGGGCCCTGGCCGAGCCGCTGCCGACCTGGTTCCTGGTCCCCTACCTGCTGGTCGCGGTGGGCGGCCTGCTGGCCGGGGCGGTGATCGACATGTACTCCTCGGGGCTGAACCTCCTGACCCTTGGCCTGCGGCTGCCCCGCTACCAGTCGGTCCTGATCGACGGGGCGATCATGCTGGCCGGCAACATCTACATCCTGTTCTTCGCGCCCGATTTCGTCGGGCCGTTCCAGGGCTTCCTGATCACCCTGGGGGTGCCATTGGCCGCCTGGGGGGCCATCTTCCTGGTCGACCTGGCCCGCTACCGCTGGCGGGAGGGGTACGACCAGGAGGCCCTGTACGACCCGGCCGGCCGCTACGGGGCCGTCAACCCGGCCGCGCTGATCGCCTGGCTGGTCGCCGTGGTGGTCGGCCTGGGCCTGGTCACCTCCACCGCGGCCCTGTTCAGCTGGACCGGCTACCTGCTCGGCGCGGTCGGCGGCAAGCAGGGCGCCGTCGGCGCCAGCAGCATCGGCCTATGGGTCGCGTTCGTGCTCGCCGGGGCGATCTACGCGGTGCTGGCGCCCCTGGCGGCCCGCCGGTCGGCCCGGGCCGCGAGCTAGAATCTGTCCGGGAGGGAGGTCGAGGATGGCCACGAAGAAGCAGGTCCAGGCGGCCAAGCGCAACGTCAAGGAGGCCCAGGCGGGCGCCAGGAAGAAGCGCTCGATCGCCAGCATGCCGGCCAAGACACGCAGCGCCCTGGGCAAGCAGGGCGCTGCCGTCGCCCAGCGCAAGCGGACCGGCGGGTCGTCGCCCAAGACCCGCCAGGAGCTGTACGAGATCGCCAAGCGCCGCAACCTGCCCGGCCGCTCCAAGATGGGCCGGGCCGAGTTGGCCCGCGCCCTCGGCTACAAATAGCCGGCGACGATCGGCTTCATGGTGCCGCCGTGTCGCGGCGGCGGATGGGGGCGAGGGTCGGCACGGCCTCGTGCTCGAGGAAGTCGAGGATCATCCGGTTGCAGAGCTGCGGCTTCTCGACCAGCAGCCCGTGCGAGGTCCCGGGGACGACCGCGAGCTCCCCGTTGGGGAGGCTGCGGTACATCTCGATGGCGTGCTCCAGGCGGACCTCGTCGTCGTCGCCCACCATCACCAGCGTGCGGCAGTCGATCCCGCCCAGGTCGGCAGGGGTCAGCGTCGGCTCGACCTGATGGGTCTCGGCCATCTTCTGGAGGACCACCCGATAGTGGTGGATGCCGTCCGGGGAGACCTCCCCGTAGGCCGCGTGCATGAACTCGGGCGCCTCGTTGGCGGGGTCGATGGCCTCCGGGAGCCACCCGTGGTGATGCGCCGGCCCGGCGATCACGACCAGCCTGGTCACCAGGTCGGGACGGCGCACCGCGGTCAGCAGGGCCACGATCGCGCCGTCGCTGACCCCGAGCAGCCGGGTCGGCTGGCCCACCACGGTGTCGATGAAGGCGACGGTGTCCTGGGCCATCTGCTCGAAGGTCAGCGGCTCCTCGACGTCCGGGGTGTGCCCGTGCCCGCGGCGCTCGGGGTGAAGGTGTGGAACCGCTCGGACCACACGTCCAGGTTCGGCCCGAACGCCCGGGCATCGACCAGCCCGGGGTGCAGCAGAACCAGCGGGTCGCCGGCGCCCTGCTCGCCATACCAGGACCGCACGCCCCCCAGCTCGACATAGCGTCCCATCGACCAGGCCCCCTCATCGCAGCCACGATGCGTGTATCTACACAGTAGGGGGAGGCGGCGCAACGTCGTGCCGCGAGGACCCAACCGGAGGAAGGAGCAAGCCGGATGCTGAAGGACGCGAAGGCCTTCTCGGGCTTTGCCGTGGACGACGTGCCTCGAGCCAAGGAGTTCTACGGCGCCACCCTGGGGCTCGAGGTGGCCGACGCCTCCCTGGGGGTGGAGGGCGCCGACGTGCCGGCCGGTCTGGAGCTCCGCCTCGGAGCCGGGACGAGGGTCCTGGTCTACCCCAGGCCCGGCCATACCCCGGCGACCTTCACGATCCTGAACTTCCTGGTCGAGGACATCGAGCGGACGGTCGACGAGCTCACCGCCCGCGGAGTTCGCTTCGAGCAGTACGACACCCCCAGGACAGACGCCAAGGGCATCCACCGCACACCCGAGGTCCACCCCGTCGCCTGGTTCCGGGACCCGGCCGGCAACATCCTCTCCGTCATCCAGGAGTGACCCGACACCCCAGGGCATCGTCGACCCGCGGAGGTGAGGAGGCTCTGCCCACCTGGGCGGCTTGCTCTCAGCGTGTGGTGCCAGCACGAGATGTTCTGCCGCCGGCCCAGCAGCTCCGGCAATGCCACCCCGCCGGTCTCGGCCTCGCCGGGACCAGACCGGCCGACCGCGGCAGCCGACCAGCGCCACTCGGCCGGTCACAGCGGCAGGCCCGCCTCCAGGTGGGCCAGGCTGGCGTCCATGACCGACAGGTAGTCTTGGGGTTGGCGTGGTCGCCGGCGGTGTACAGGCGCTGATGCCCACGCCGATGACCGCCCCGGCCAGGCTGCGCACGGCCGGGTCAAGCAGCACCGGGTCCAGCGCGTCGTCCTGGCCCCCGAGATCTCCGAGATCGCCGGGTCGGTCAGGACCCGGCTTCCCGAGCTGGTCGACCGGGTCGTCCAGCGGCTGCTGGCCGAGATCGAGTTCTACCGTGACCGGGAGGTGGTGAGCCTCCAGGACCTGCGAGACTCGGTGGCCAGCAACCTCGAGTCGATGGTCGCCCAGCTCACCACCGACCGGCCCCCCGACCTGTCGGCGCCCCGCGAGACCGGCCGCCGCCGGGCCGAGCAGGGCACGCCGCTGGCCGACATCCTGCACGCCTACCGGATCGGCTTCACCGAGCTGTGGGAGGCGATCGTCGAGGAGGCCCGCCGAGGCGACCAGGCCCCCTCCGAGACGCTCATCGACGCCGCCACCGGCGTGTGGTGGCTGATCGGCGAGTACACCCAGGAGCTCACCGTCGCCTACCGGGAGGCCGCGGCGGAGCTGCTGCTCGCCGGGGCCCGGGAACGCTCGGCGCTGGTGGAGGCCCTGTTCACCGGGGGGACGCCCGACCGGGACACGCTCTGGGAGGCCGCCAAGCTGCTTCGCCTGCCCTGGGAGGGCGTGTTCGTGGTGGTGGCCGCCGAGGCGCCCGGGCTGGCCCAGGAGGGCCTGCCCGACGTCGAGGCGCTGCTGGCCGCGCGGGGAATCGGGTCGGCCTGGCGACTGCACCCCGACATCCAGACCGGCGTGGTGTCGCTGCGGCGCGAGGACGCCCTGCCCGTCCTCATGCGGCTCCTCGGCGACGGGGTGCGCGCCCGGGCCGGCGTCAGCCCCCTCTACCGCGCGCTGGGGGACACACCCCGCGCCCTCCACTACGCCCGGCTGGTCCTGGGCAGCCTGCCCGCGGGCGTCCCGGCGGTGGCGCAGTTCGAGCAGACCCCGCTGCGGGTGCTGACCGAGCCGGCCCAGCTGGCCCCGGTGGTGGACCGGGCTGACCCCGAACTGACAGCGCCTGCTGGCCTACTCGGACGTCTCCGACCGCCTGGAGGATGGCTGGGGCCGCGGCGGGAGCAGGGGGGTGTGGCCCTCGGGGTCGTCGGGGCTGCGGTGGCGCGGGCGGAGCGGCACCATCGGCTGGTCGCCGCGCAGGTGCACGCTCGGGCGCTCGCCCGACCAGGGCGCGGGGACCGCCCCGAGCCGGTCGGCGAGCAGGTAGGCGGCCGCCTCATAGTTCACCCGCCAGCCGCGGAAATGCCGCCAGGCCTCCTCCCGGGACCGCTCGATCGGGAACCCGACCGCCTGGAGGCGGTCAAGGCCGTCGGAGAACTCCTCGTAGGTGAGGGCGAGCGACGCGTCCGGTCGGGGGTCGGTGGGCAGCTCGACCCGGTAGACCCCGGCGAGCGCCCGCAGCCCGAGGAAGCCGGTGCGCAGGCAGTGCCGAGCCGCCGACGGCGCCCGGCTCGGGACGAGCGCCAGGTGGAGGGCGGCGGCGTCCAGCACCGCCAGCAGGCTGACCACCCAGGAGCGCAGCGGGTAGGGCGAGCGGAACGACAGCAGCCACGGGTAGTTCACGTGGCTCTCGGTGAGGTCGGCGGCCCACCGCTCCCAGTCATTGAAGAACGGCCCGAGCGAGTCGAGGCTGCCGATGAGCTGCTCGCGGGCCAGCAGCTCCACCCCCCAGGCGGGTTCCCCGGCGCGGCTCTCGAGCATGTTGACCAGGGTCTCGCGGCGGTTGTAGGCACCGTAGATGGTGGGCAGATAGCCGATCTGGAGGGCGATCACCACCAGGCCGGTGGCCGCGGCGACGAACGTCACCACGGTGGCCCCCTCCCTGGGGGAGGCGGCCAGGCCGAGGGTGAACAGCGAGGAGCCGGACAGGCGCAGCGCGGTCATGAAGCTGTCGCCGGTCAGCGGGAGGAACACCAGGGCGTAGCCGAGGACGAAGAGCAGGAGCCAGGCGCCAAGCAGGGCCAGGAGCGACACCGGACCGAGCAGCCCGAGCAGGCGGTCCTTGGACTCGTAGCGTCGCATCCGGCCGGCGACGGCCATGAACGGCTGCTTGACGGCCCGCCAGACCGCGTAGGAGATGCGGGAGCGCACGCCCTTGGGCAGCACGATCGTGCCGACCACGCTGCTGAAGGTCGCGACGACGATCACGAGGCCGAGCGCGAACCCAGCCCACCTGAAGACTCCGGCCATGCCTCCTCCGGTGACGCTCCCCTACCGTGTCACAACGGCGCTGTGCCGTCAGCGACGACCGGGCTGCAGCCGTCGGCTCTCGGCCAGGGTGCCGGCGTCGACCGCGGTGAAGCCGATCTGGTCGATCAGCTCGATGACCGTCCGCTTGGCATCCGCGTCGTCGCCGGCGACCGGGATCGCCAGGCGATCGGCGGGCGGCAGCTCCGGGTGGCTGTCACCCAGCAGGCGCCGGAAGAAGACCCTGTTGAAGGCCTTCACCACGATGGCGCCGGGCAGCAGGGAGGCGAGCAGCTCCGACGAGGTGGTCTGGTCGGCGTCCAGCTCCGGGATGTGGCCGTCGCGCTGCGGGAAGTAGTTGTTGGCATCGACCACCACCTTGCCGGCAAACGGCTCGGGCGGCAGGTCGCCGATCGCCCGCAGCGGGATCGCCACGGCCACGACCTCCCCGAAGCGAGCCGCCTCGGCCACGGTCCCCGCGCGCACGTCCCCCTGGACCGAGGCGACCACGCCGGTGAGGGTGTCCGGGCCGCGCGAGTTGCTGAGCATCACCTGGTGACCCGCGGCCGCGAACCGCACGGCCAGGGCGTGCCCGATGTTGCCCGCACCGATGATCCCGATCCTCATGCGATCCTCCGTGCCGCCTTGGTCGACTGGCGATGCTGCGACCAACCACCCGGCAGGACAAGCTATTCCCGGGCTCGTCAGGGCTAGCGGTAGGCTGATGTCGAAGCTGACGGAAGGGGAACTGCCATGGCGGGGAAGTTCGGTCTCGACCCTCATCAGCTGGACGACGAGACGCTGGAGCGCGAGCTCCGCTACCTGTACGCGACCCGCGAGGAGACCTTCTTCAACGGTAGCCGTCAGGCGCTGCTCAACCACACCGAGCGCATGCTCCAGCTGGAGCGCGAGTACGCCAACCGGTTCCCGGAGCGGACCAAGGCCGACGCCCTGCGGACCCGCAGGGGTGCCCGAGGCACGGCCGGCCAGCCAACCAACCGGTGACGGCATCGTGGGGCAGCGACAGGATTCGAACCTGTGAAGGCAATGCCGGCGATCCTCGTGGCGCATGCTTGGCCTTGACCACCATGTGGACGACGTCCTGGTGGCAGGCAGGCCGCGACTCTTTCATCAGAGTCTCAGCCTGCGCAGAATGGGCTGGCAAGACCGCTGATGCAGGGTCGCCATGGCCGCGCCCGTGGGGTCGCGGGGCCCGCATCAGGGCCGTTGGAGGAGGCGCGGGAGATGACCGGCACCATGCACATCGCCGACCACCAGGGCGACACCACCCACAACTGGGACACCGCCGACCCGGCCACCATCCGGGAGATCGAGGAGCTGTTCCGGGAGGCGCAGGCCAGCGGGCGGCTGGTCTACCGCAAGACCAACCACGGCCGCGGGGAACAGGTCCGCCTCGCCAGCTGGAATCCCGAGCAGGACACCGAGCTGTTCGTCGCCCCCCGGCTGGCCGGCGGCTAGCGCTCGGCCATGACCGCCACCACCTGGTGGCTGGCCGGGACGGCCGCCGCCGCCGTCGTTGTCCCCTGCCTGGTCGGCCTGCTCCGCCGCGGCTGGGCAGCGGCGGTGCGCCGACGCCGGGCCGGGCGGCGGGCCGAGGCGCTGTTGTGGGCCTGGCTGTCGCCGGCCCAGCGCCGCCAGTACCGGACCCAGCGCTGGTTCGAGGTCACCACCGCCTCCGGTCGTCGCTACCGGGTCCTGCGCGGTGGGGTCGTGCGGGTCCGCCCGCGCGGGTCGGGGTACTGCATCGAGGCGACCTCGCCGGTCCCGGTGGCCGATGAGATGCTGGCCAACAAGCTGCTGCTGGAGACCGACGAGCGCCGCTTCCTGGCCACCGCCCACCGCTTCCCCTACCGCTGACCAGGCGATACGACTTGAGCGGGCTCACGGCCGCGACTGCGGTCGGCCACGGGCAGTACAGTCGCAGACATGCGGGAAGCTCGGGCGGCGCCGGCGACGCTGGATGCGGTGCTGGAGCGGATCACCTACGCCAACCAGGAGACCGGCTACACCGTCGCCCGGGTGGCCACCAACCGGTCCAGCGATCTGCTGACGGTCGTCGGTCCACTGCTGGGGGCACAACCCGGGGAGAGCCTGCGCCTCAGCGGTCGGTGGGCCAGTCATCCCCAGTACGGCCGCCAGTTCCAGGTCGAGACCTACCAGACCGTGCTCCCGGCGACCATCCAGGGGATCCGCCGCTATCTCGGCTCGGGGTTGATCAAGGGGATCGGCCCGAAGATGGCCGAGCGGATCGTGGACCACTTCGGCCAGGCCAGCTTGGAGGTGATCGAGCAGGCACCGGGCCGGCTGGTCGAGGTGCCGGGCCTGGGTCCCAAGCGCACGGCGATGATCACCGCCCGCCTGGGAGGAACAGAAAGCCATCAAGGAGGTCATGGTCTTCCTGCAGGGGGTGGGGGTGTCCACCTCGCTGGGGGTGCGGATCTACAAGACCTATCGGGATGAGGCGATTGAGGTGGTCCGGCGGGAGCCGTACCGGCTGGCCGGCGAGGTGTGGGGGATCGGGTTCAAGACCGCCGACCAGCTCGCCCGCAGCCTCGGCATCCCCATGACAGCCCCCAGCGGGTCAAGGCCGGTCTCCAGTTCGCCCTGTCGGAGGCCAGCGACGACGGCCATTGCTATCTACCCGAGACCGAGCTGGTCGCCAAAGCCACTGGACTGCTGGGCGTGGACAGCGAGCTCGCCGGGCGCTGCCTTGAGGAGCTGGTGGCCGAGG
>JBJMHP010000312.1:0-10346 GCA_045807325.1 Actinomycetes bacterium
GTCGCTGCTGGAGGAGCTGGCGGCCGCCGGCGAGATCGACCGGGAGACGGCCGATCGGCGGCCGGCGCTGATGATCGCCGGGCTGGTCGGCTCGATCGACAACGACATGCTCGGCACCGACATGACCATCGGGGCCGACTCGGCCCTGCACCGCATCGTCGAGGCCATCGACGCCATCGCCTCCACCGCGGCCAGCCATCAGCGCAGCTTCGTGGTCGAGGTGATGGGCCGGCACTGCGGCTACCTGGCGCTGACGAGCGCGATCGCCGGCCACGCCGCCTATGCGCTGATCCCCGAGTGGCCGCCCGACCCGGGCTGGGAGCAGGAGCTGTGCGACATCATCAGGAACGGCCGCGCCGCCGGCCGGCGCCACAACATCGTCGTGGTCGCCGAGGGCGCCCACGACTCGGCCAACCGGCCGATCAGCAGCGACCACGTCCGCCAGCTGCTCAAGGAGGAGCTGGGTGAGGACGTCCGGCTGACCATCCTCGGGCACGTGCAACGCGGCGGCGCGCCCAGCGCCTTCGACCGGTCGATGAGCTCCATCCTCGGGCACGCGGCCGTGGAGGAGGTCCTGGCGGCCACCCCGCAGAGCGTTCCCCAGCTGGTCGGGTTCCGCGGCAACCAGGTGGCCAAGGTGCCCCTGATGGAATGCGTCGCCCAGACCCGGGAGCTGGCCGAGCGGATCGCGGCCAGAGACCACGACACCGCGCTGATGATGCGCGGCAACGCCTACACCGAGATGATCCACGTCTTCCGCTCCGTCTCCCGGGCCCTGCCCGGCCCGCAGACCAGGCGCCGCGCGACCAGAATCGCCCTGCTGAACGTGGGCGGGCTGGCGCCGGGCATGAACGCCGTGGCGGAGGCCGCGGTGCGGCTCGGCCTGGACCGCGGGCACACCATGCTCGGGGTCGACGGCAGCTTCCGCGGCCTGATGGACGGGGACGTGCGGGAGCTGCGGTGGGGCGACGTCGAGGGCTGGAGCAGCCTCGGCGGCGCCGAGCTGGGGATCAGCCGGCACGTCCCCGCCATCAAGGACCTCTACGCCATCGGCCGTGGCCTGGAGGACCAGCGGGTGGACGGGCTGCTGATCATCGGCGGCTGGGACGCGTTCGCGGCGGCGCACACCCTGCAGGGGGAGCGCGACCGCTATCCCGCCTTCCAGATTCCCACGATCTGCCTGCCGGCCACCGTCGACAACAACATCCCCGGCTCGGAGCTGTCGGTGGGCGCCGACAGCGCCCTCAACCTGATCGTCGACTCCATCGACCGCCTGCGGGAGGCCGGGACCGCGACCCGTCGCTGCTTCGTGGTGCAGACCATGGGCGGATTCTGCGGCTACCTGGCCCTGCTGGGCGGGCTGTCCGGCGGCGCGGTCCGGGTCTACCTGCACGAGGAGGGCATCACCCTCCAGCAGCTGGCCCGCGACGTCGACCTGATGGTCGGGAGCTTCCGGGTCGGGCAGCGCCTGTTCCTCACGGTGCTGAACGAGCGGGCCAGCCCGATGTACACCAGTGAGTTCCTGTGCCGGCTGTTCGAGCAGGAGAGCCAGGGCGTGTTCGACGCCCGCGAGGTCGTCCTGGGCCAGACCCAGCAGGGCGGCGCCCCGTCCCCGTTCGACCGGATCCTGGGCACCCGCCTGGCCGCCCACTCCATCGACTGGCTCAGCTACCAGATCGACAGCGACGTGGCCGACGGCGCGGTGATCGGGATGCACGAGGGCAAGATCCGGGTGCTGCCGCTGCGGGAGGCCGGGGACCTGGCCGACTGGGAGCACCGGCGTCCCCTGCGGCAGTGGTGGCTGCAGCTTCGCCCGCTCGTCGACGTGCTGGCCAGCCGGCTGGCCGCCGGCCCGGCCGGGTCGGACTGACCGGCCGGGCCGCTCAGGCGGTCCGCAGCTCGAAGGACACGACCGTGCCGGTGCCGGGGGAGGTCGTGTCGTCGTCGCGGACCTCGATCCGGACGACGTCCTCGCCGGCGTCCACGGTCAGCTCGACCGGGGCGTCGGTGTGGCGCAGGGCGCTGGCCACCAGCTCGCTGGCCATGCGGCCGGCGTCGTCCACGAGGCTGACCGGGCCGGCCAGGGTCACCGCCTCGGCGGCGAACGCGCCCGCCTTGCCCGGCGCCTGCGGCCCGGCGTCCAGCCAGGCGCGGCGGCGGCGCTCCGCGCTCCGGCCGAGCACCCGGCGGACCGGGAGCCCGCCGGCCACCGTGGGCGGGCAGGTCGGGCACTCCAGCAGCTGGCCCGGCTCGACGGGCTGCTGGACGTGGCGTAGGTGGCGGCAGTCCAGGCGCACCCAGCGGCCGGGGTTCCCGGTCACCTCGGTCGCCAGGCGGGCCGCCTTCAGGGTTCCGGTGTCGGGCACGACGGGGAAGAGCTTGTCAGCCAAGGGCGATCACACCCATCGGGGAAGGAGACGGCGGCGATGACGGGAAGTGCCTACCAGGTACGATACGGCCGGACCGGGGGCTGGGAGAAGACCTCACCGAGGTGATCTTGTGCCTGTTACAAGAAATTCAACCTGGCAGGTGCATCTGCCCTCGGGGGTGGACCCGACCGGGTCGACCTCCTCGCCGCCGGGAGCCTGCCCGCGGCCTGGCGGCGGCTGGCCGAGGCCGACCTGCCCGACGGCGACCCGCCGGCCCTGGACGGCGGCGGCCCCGGGGACCCGGCACTGCTCTGCTACACCTCCGGCACCACCGGGGCTCCCAAGGGGGCCGTCCTGTCCCACGGCAACCTGCTGGCCAGCGCCGAGGCGCTGCGCCTGGCCTGGCGCTGGACCGGGGAGGACCGGCTGGTGCTGGCCCTGCCCCTGTTCCACATCCACGGCCTCGGGGTCGGCCTGCACGGGACCCTGCTGGCCGGGGCGTCGGCCGTGCTGCTGGCCCGGTTCGAGGTCGACGCCGTGCTGGACGCGGCCCGCGACCATGCGGCCACGCTGTTCTTCGGGGTGCCGACCATGTACACCCGCCTGGCCGGCTCGCCCAGGGCCGGGGAGCTCGCCCGGCTGCGGCTGTGCGTCTCCGGGTCGGCCCCGCTGCCCACGGCGGTGTTCCGGCGCCTGGCCGAGCGGGCCGGCCAGCGGGTGCTGGAGCGCTACGGCATGACCGAGACGATCATGAACGTCTCCAACCCCTATGACGGCGAGCGCCGGCCGGGCACGGTCGGGCTGCCCCTGCCGGGGTCGAGCTGCGCCTTGCCGGCGGGCAGGAGGGAGAGGTGCTGCTGCGCGGCCCCAACGTGTTCGGCGGCTACTGGCGCAACCCGGAGGCCATCGCCGAGGCCTTCGACCCCGACGGCGGGTTCCGCACCGGCGACCTGGGCAGCTTCGACGAGCGCGGCTACCTGCGCGTCGAGGGGCGCAGCAGGGAGCTGATCATCACCGGCGGCTACAACGTCCACCCCCGCGAGGTCGAGGAGCTGCTGCTCGGGCACCCGGGGGTGGCCGAGGCGGCGGTCGTCGGGACCCCCCTCGGAGGAGTGGGGCGAGCAGGTCACCGCCTTCGTCGTCCCCGCCGACCCGGCGGCCCCGCCCGACCGCGAGGAGCTGCTGGGCTTCGCGGCCGAGCGGCTGGCCGGGTTCAAGCGGCCCCGAGTCGTCCACTACGTGGACGCGTTACCCCGCAACGCCCTCGCAAGGTGCTCAAGCACGAGCTTCGGGGTCGGGGCTGACCCGCCCCGAGACCAGCTCCTGTTCGCGCTGGTCGTCGGTGTCGATGTCGCGCTGGTAGGTCTCGGTGGCGAGCAGGGTGGCGACCACCGAGACCGCCGCCATGATGGCCATGTAGATGGCCACGGCCGGCCAGCTCCACGCCTTCAGCAACGCGGCCGCGACCAGTGGGGCGAAGCCGCCGGCGAACACCGAGGCCAGCTGGTAGCCGAGGGAGGCGCCGCTGTAGCGGACTCTGGTGCCGAACAGCTCCGAGAAGAACGCCGCCTGGGGGCCGTACATCAGGTCGTGGCCGACGTTGACCCCGAGCACGATGGCCAGCCAGATGAGGACCTCGGTCTTGGTGTTGACCAGCCAGAAGAAGGGGAACGCGAACAGCAGCGAGAACAGCGCCCCGCCGAGGTACAGCGGCCGCCGCCCGAGCCGGTCCGACAGCGCCCCGTACCAGGGGATGGTGACCAGCCCGATCAGGGCGGCGATGACCACCCCCCAGAGCATGGTGCTCTTGGGCAGCTTCAGCTCCTCGTTGCCGTAGACCAGCACCCAGACGGTGAGGATGTAGAAGGTGCCGTTCTCGGCGATCCGCATGCCCATGGCCAGCAGGACCTCACGCGGGTACTTGCGCAGCACGTCCAGGATCGGCATGGGCGCCTCGGTCTTGGTGTCCTTGATCCGCTGGAAGGCCGGGGACTCGTACAGCCGCAGGCGCACGAACAGGCCGACGCCGACCAGGATGGCGCTGAGCAGGAACGGGATCCGCCAGCCCCAGGACAGGAAGGCCTCGTCCGAGGTGGTCTGCTGGACGATCAGGAAGACCACCGTGGACAGGAACAGGCCGGCGGGCACGCCCATCTGGGGCCAGCTGCCGAAGAAGCCGCGCCGGCCCGGTGGGGCGTGCTCGACCGACATGAGCACGGCCCCGCCCCACTCGCCGCCGACGCCGATGCCTTGGGCGATGCGCAGGGCGACCAGGATGATCGGGGCCCAGATGCCGATCGCCGCATAGGTCGGCATCAGCCCGATGAGGAAGGTGGCGATGCCCATGATGAGCAGCGACAGCACCAGCATGGTCTTGCGGCCGATGCGGTCGCCGTAGTGCCCGAAGATGATCCCGCCCAGCGGCCGGGCGGCGAAGCCGACGCCGTAGGTGGCAAGGGCCAGCAGCGTGCCCGAGGACGGCTCCACCTTGGGGAAGAACAGCTTGTTGAAGACCAGCGCGGCGGCCGTGCCGTAGAGGAAGAAGTCGTACCACTCGATGGTGGTGCCGATGAAGCTGGCCGCCACGACCTGCCGGATCGAGCTCCGCTCGGATGTCTGGTCGTTCGACGTCATCGCGCAGCCTCCTTGTTTGCGCTGCACAGATTGATCTCCAGTGGCAAGACTGGGTAAACGCGTAGAGCCGGACGACACGGGACGGAGGTCACCGATGGACGTGGAGCTTGACGGCAGGACGGCCCTGGTCACCGGGGCGGCCAGCGGGATCGGCGAGGCCTGCGCCCGCCGGCTGGCCGCCGCCGGGGCCAAGGTGACCGTGGTCGACCTGGACGGCGAGGGCGCCGAGCGGGTCGCGGGCGAGCTCGGCGGCACCCCGGTGGCCGCCGACCTGACCGACCCGGCCGGCCTGGACGGCCTCCAGCTGGCCGCCGACGTGCTGGTCAACAACGCCGGCTTCCAGCACGTGGCACCGGTGGAGGAGTTCCCGCCCGAGCGGTTCGCGGCCATGCTGGCCCTGATGGTGGAGGCGCCGTTCCGGCTGGCCCGGGCGGTCCTGCCCGGCATGTACGAGCGCGGCTGGGGCCGGGTGGTCAACATCTCCTCGGTCCACGGCCTGCGGGCCTCGCCCTACAAGAGCGCCTATGTCGCGGCCAAGCACGGCCTGGAGGGGCTGTCCAAGGTGATCGCCCTGGAGGGCGGGCCCCGCGGGGTCACCTCCAACTGCGTCTGCCCCGCCTACGTGCGGACCGCGCTGGTCGAGAACCAGATCGCCGACCAGGCCCGCATCCACGGCATCTCCGAGGCCGAGGTGGTCGAGAAGGTCATGCTCACCGAGCCCGCGATCAAGCGCCTGCTCGAGCCCGACGAGGTCGCCGACGCCGTCCTCTGGCTGTGCTCCCCCGCCGCCGCCTTCGTCAACGGCACCTCCCTGGTCCTCGACGGCGGCTGGACCGCCCGCTGAGGGAGGATCCGCCCGCTGACACAGGCGTCGCCGCAGGCTTCGCGACCCCCCTCCTCACCGCGGTATGGGCCCCCGGTCGGGAGGGTAGCCGACCGGGGCACGGGAGGGTTGGGGCTGTCCACAGCCCTCCTCCCTAGCCCTCGGGGCGGCGGCCACCACGAGGGTGCCGGGTGCGACCCGAAGCTGCTGGAGCATCGTCCGAACCGGACATTCCTCAACATCTGTGGGACCGGCGCGGGCCCCGTTCGGGCTGTTCACGACCGGCTTCCGGTCGCGGCGTACCGGAGCATCCCCGGGGCAAAACGACCAATGGGTGGGGTCGGCCGCCTTGACGAGTTCTGCGGGTCTCCTCTACTCTCCACGGCTCGTATCCGGCCGGAGGCGAGCGCGCCCCCACGACGCCCCTCCAGGCCAGCGCCCCGAGAACGGGAGCGCGACCGTGCGTCGCGTGGTGACGCACGGGTTCTTCCGGCCCGTCCCGTCGGGCCACCCCCATGTGCAGGAGGAGGTTTCTTTCCTTGGCACGCATACACGCACCTCACTTAGCCCGGACGGCCCGCCTGAGCGCCGTCACCGGCCTCGGAGCGGCGGTCCTCGTCTCGGCGTTCGCGCTGCCGGCGATGGCCGAGCCCGTCGACGCCGTCCAGCGTGGCCCGGCCAAGATCGCGACCGTCAAGAAGGACCAGCAGCGCAAGACGGTCGCGGTCAAGCAGGGCGACAATCTCAGCAAGCTCGCCACGAGGGCCAAGCTGGCCAGCTGGCGGCCCATCTGGGACCTGAACAAGAAGATCAAGCACCCCAACCTCATCTACCCCGGACAGAAGCTGCTGATCCCCGCCAAGGGCGAGAAGGTCAAGCACCGCCCGCTGCCGGCGCTGGTTGTGACCCGCGCCGTCTCCCAGGAGCGGTCCGCCGCTCCCGCGTCGAGCTCCGGCGCGTCCAGCTCCCGGCGTTCGACCGTGACCCGGTCGGCCTCGACCTCCTCGGTCGGCGGTGGA
The DNA here is from genome assembly GCA_045807325.1 of Actinomycetes bacterium. Lineage (GTDB taxonomy): Bacteria > Actinomycetota > CALGFH01 > CALGFH01 > CALGFH01 > CALGFH01. Next base: position 6,846 of record JBJMHP010000312.1, read on the forward strand.
GTCTGGGACCGCCTGGCCCAGTGCGAGTCGGGCGGCAACTGGGGCATCAACACCGGCAACGGCTACTCGGGCGGCCTCCAGTTCGCCCAGGGCACCTGGCGTGCCAACGGCGGCAGCGGCTCGGCCCACAACGCCAGCCGCTCCGAGCAGATCCGCGTCGCCGAGCGCATCCGCGCCTCCCAGGGCTGGGGCGCCTGGCCGGCCTGCTCGTCCAAGCTCGGCCTCCGCTGAGCATCACCACCTAGCAACACACCGCAACATCGTGGGGAACGGTGCGGCGTGTGGCCTTCGGGCTGCGCGCCGCGCCGTGCTTTCTGGTAGTACGGTTGGACCATGACTCAGCAGGCGTCGCTGCTCGCCTCCCGCGTCGCTGCCGGGCGGGCCGACGGTGGGCGCCGGTACCGGTCGGTCGACCCCGCCCACACCGGGCAGGTGGTGGCCGAGGTGCTGCTGGCCGAGCCGGCCACCTTCGTGGACGCGTGCCGGGCGGCCCGTGACGCCCAGCCCGGCTGGGCGGCCACGCCGGCGCCGGTGCGGGGCCGGGTGGTCAAGTACCTGGGCCGGCTGGTGGAGGAGAGCAAGGAGGCCCTGGCCCGGCTCGTCACCCGCGAGATCGGCAAGCCGCTGGCCGAGGCCCGCGGCGAGGTCCAGGAAATCATCGACACCTGCGACTTCTTCGCCGGCGAGGGCCGGCGGCTCTACGGCCAGACGGTGCCGAGCGAGATGCCGGACAAGCAGCTGTTCACCTTCCGCCAGCCGGTCGGGGTGGCGGCGGTCATCACCGCCGGCAACTTCCCGGTGGCGGTGCCGTCCTGGTACCTGGTCCCGGCCCTGCTGTGCGGCAACGCGGTCGTCTGGAAGCCGGCCGAGTACGCTCCGGCCACCGCCGAGGCCCTGGCCCAGCTGTGCTGGCACGCCGGCCTGCCCGACGGGGTGCTCAACCTGGTCCAGGCCGAGGGGCCGGCCGCCTTCGAGGGCCTGACCGCCGCCCTGGAGGCCGGCCTGGTCGACAAGGTCGGCTTCACCGGCTCGACCGAGGTCGGCCGGCGCATCGGCGAGCTGTGCGGCCGCCACCTCCAGGTCCCCTGCCTGGAGCTGGGCGGCAAGAACCCGCTGGTGGTCATGCCCGACGCCGACCTCGACCTGGCCGTCGAGGGTGTCCTGTTCAGCGGCTTCGGCACCGCCGGCCAGCGCTGCACCTCCCTGGGCACGGTGATCGCCCACCAGGCCGTCCACGACGAGTTCCTGGCCCGGTTCACCGCCGCCGTCGAGGGGGCCGCCATCGGCGACCCGTTCCGGGACGTGCTGTACGGGCCCATGATCGACCAGCGCTTCCTCGACCGGTTCCTGGGCTGGCTGCGGCTGGTCCAGCCCCACCACCGGGTCCACGGGTCGACCGGGACCGGGCGGATCACCGCGGCCAACCCCCGCGAGGGCTTCCTCGGCGACCCCACCGACGGCCTCTACTGCCACCCGACGATCGTCTCGGGGATCACCGCCGACGACGAGCTGTACCGGCGCGAGACCTTCGGCCCGATCGTCGGGGTGGCCGCCTGCGACTCCCTGGAGGAGGCGCTGGCCCTGGCCAACGGCCACGGCTTCGGGCTGTCGGCGGCGATCTACACCCGCGACCCGGCCACCGCCTTCCGCTTCCGCGCCGGCGTCTCGGCGGGGATGGTGAGCGTCAACAACTCGACCTCGGGGGCCGAGGCCCACCTGCCGTTCGGGGGCAACGGCCGCTCGGGCAACGGCAGCCGCCAGTCCGGCATGTGGGTGCTGGACCAGTTCACCCGCTGGCAGGCGCTGAACTGGGACTACGCCGGCCGGCTGCAGAAGGCCCAGATGGACGTGGCCGAGCCCACCCCGGACCCGGACTTCCGGCTGTGACGCAGGGCCCCCTGGAGGGGCTGCTGGTGGCCGACTTCTCCAGGGTGCTGGCCGGGCCGTTCGCGACCATGCTGCTGGGCGACCTGGGAGCCGACGTGATCAAGGTCGAGCACCCCGCCGGCGGCGACGAGACCCGCGGCTGGGGGCCGCCCTGGTACGGCGACCACAGCACCTACTACCTGGCCGTCAACCGCAACAAGCGCAGCGTCGCCCTCGACCTCAAGACCGACGCCGGCCGGCGGGCCGCCCGCGCCCTGGCCACCCGGGCCGACGTGCTGGTCGAGAACTTCAAGGCCGGGGCGGCCGAGCGCCTCGGGCTCGGGTACAAGGAGGTCGGCCGGGACAACCCGGGCCTGGTCTGGTGCTCCATCTCCGGCTTCGGCCGCGGCCCCGGGGCCGACCTGCCCGGCTACGACTTCCTGGTCCAGGCCATGAGCGGGCTGATGAGCATCACCGGCCCGGCCGGCGGCGAGCCGACCAAGGTCGGGGTGGCCCTGGTCGACGTGCTCACCGGTCTGTACGCCTTCGGCGGCGTCCTGGCCGCCCTGCGGGAGCGGGACCGGACCGGGCGCGGGCAGCGGGTCGAGGTCAGCCTGCTCGGCTCGGCCCTGGCCAGCCTGGTCAACCAGGCGTCGTCGTACCTGTGCACGGGCAAGCCGCCGCGGGCCATGGGCAACCGGCACCCCAGCATCACCCCGTACGAGACCCTGGCCACCGCCGACCGGCCGCTGGTGGTGGCCGTCGGCAACGACGGCCAGTTCGCCCGGCTGTGCCGGGTCCTCGGCGTGCCCGGGGCGGCCACCGACCCCAGGTTCGCCACCAACGCCGACAGGGTCACCCACCGCGACGCCCTGGCCGAGCTGCTGGAGCGGGCCCTGGCCGCCCGCGGGGCGTCCGACTGGGTGGCCGGCCTGTCCGAGGCCGGGGTGCCCTGCGGCCTGGTCAACGACGTCGGCGAGGCGTTCGCCCTGGCCGAGCGGCTCGGCCTGGAGCCGGTGGCCGCCGCCGGCGGCATCCCCCAGGTGGCCAACCCGATCCGCCTGTCATCGGCTCCGGTCTCCTACCGGCTGGCCCCGCCGGCCCTGGGCGAGCACACCGCCGAGGTGCTGGGATGGCTGGCCGGTCCCCCGTCCGGCGACCCCGGACCAGTCCCCACACCGTAGGCAACTTACGGTTTCTGCGGCCGTATCGCCTGGATGCCCGAAACGCCTGGAACACTGATGGGGGTGGCGGCTTCGTGCCGCCATTCGGCATGTCTGGGAGGCGGTCGTTCGGGTGAGCGTGACCGAGGCGGACACAGGGAGCAGGCCGGGTGGGTTGCGGCGGCGGGTCGTGCTGCTGGCCGAGAGCGCCGGCCTGGCCGCCGTGCTCGGCCACCTGCTGGGCCCGGGCGACCGGCTCAGCCGTCTCGACTCGCTGCGCGACCTGGCCGACCGCCGGGCGCTCGAGGGCGCCGACGTCGTCGTGCTCGACCTGCCCGACGAGGACCAGGCCGTGGCCGTGGGGCACGTCCGGCGGTGCTACCACGGACCGCTGGTCGTCCTGGCCGGCCAGGGCGAGGACCCGGACGCCTCGGGCCTCGACGACGCCTGCACGCTGGTCGCCCGCCCGTTC
>JBJMHP010000313.1:0-14398 GCA_045807325.1 Actinomycetes bacterium
CGCCCGTGAACGACACCGAGCGGATGATCCGGTCCTGACGTTCCTTCTTCACCGCGGCCGAGACCGTGCCCTTGCGCGACCCGATGGCGTTGACCACGACGGACGGGAACGTCAGGGCGGCCAGCAGCAGCGCCGCCAGCCGCGGCGCCTTGCCCAGTGCCAGCGCGAGCCCGGCGCCGACGGTCGCCGCGCCGTGCACCTTGACGATGGTCCGCAGCTGCGCGTCGGTCGGACGGGTCACCCCCGTCCTCTCCACCAGGACGTCGACGCCCGCGCGGGCGGGATCCACGTGCGCGGGCTTGCCTCGGAAGGCCGCGGAGCCTTCGCTCACGAACCAGGCGGCGAGCATGGGGCGGGCGATCCGGCGCAGCATCATCACGTCGTCACTCTTCTCGTTCGGGGGCCGGGGCTCGGCGGCGAGCGGTGGCCCTGCGCAGCGGGAGCGGTCACCGCCGACGCTAGCCGTTCGGGACGGCCGTGGCAGCAGGGACGGGACACCCGTCCCGCACGGCGCACGAGGTCGCGCGTCGTCCCGGGAATGCCCGGCGATCGACGCCGCGTTGCAGACGTCATGACCTGTGCGGTGGCCGAGCGACCGACCGATCGGCTCGCACGGCCGTCGGCCGGCCGCCGCCCGGGCCTCGCGGTGACGGCCGGGCTAGGCTCGTGGGTGATGAGCGAGGACACGAACCGAGCCCCCGAGGCCGAGGACGCCGCCGCACGCGCGGAGCGCTTCGAGGCCGAAGCACTGGTGTACCTGGACCAGCTGTACGCGGCTGCGCTGCGGATGACCCGTAACCCGACCGACGCCGAGGACCTGGTCCAGGAGGCGTTCGCGAAGGCGTTCGCCGCCTTCCACCAGTACCGGCCGGGGACGAACCTCAAGGCGTGGCTGTACCGGATCCTGACCAACGCGTACATCAACGCTTACCGCAAGCAGCAGCGCAACCCGCAGTCGGTGCCGACCGAGGACGTCGACGACTTCTCGCTGTACCAGCGGATCGCCAACGCCAACCCGACAGGGTCCGAGTCGCCCGAGGAGCAGCTGCTCGACCAGATCCCCGAGGAGGAGGTCCGCGAGGCGCTCGACTCGCTGCCCGAGCAGTTCCGCATGGCGGTGCTGCTGGCCGACGTCGAGGGCTTCTCCTACAAGGAGATCGCCGACATCATGGACACCTCCATCGGGACCGTGATGTCCAGGCTGCACCGCGGCCGGCGTCAGCTCCAGCGGCGGCTCTGGGAGTTCGCCGCCGACCGGGGGCTGCTCGAGGAGGGACAGGAATGGGTTCGCCCGAAGTAGGCGGCGGCGAGTGCCGGGACTGCCACGACGTCCTCGGGTTCGTCTGGCTCTACCTGGACCACGAGGCCCCTCCGACCACCTGCGCCGAGCTGGAGGCCCACCTGCTCGAGTGCGAGAGCTGCCAGCGGGCGGTCCGCTTCGACCGCCGCTTCAAGCAGCTGGTGCGGCGCTGCGCCGACCCCCCCGAGCCCGTGCCCACCACCGTGGTCGAGTCGCTGCGGGTCCGGGTGGAGCGGACGATCCTGCGGGGGAAGACCTCGCCGTCGTGAAACCGTCTTTATGTCCACCGGCGTATAGATGGTGGCGGAAGGACGGTGAAGCACACGATGCGCTCCGACAACGTGAAGGGACACCGGCCCGGCAGCGACCCGCCGCCCTCCAAGGTCGAGCGGGTCGGCAGAGTCTGCCGCGAGCCGGACTGTGACACGCGCCTGTCGATCTACAACAAGACCGGCATGTGCTGGCAGCACCAGCCTCTGATCTTCCCCAACTACCGGGGCAAGCGGCTGGCCAATTCCTAACGAACGCCCAGCGGGCACCAGGTGCCCTCACACCGAGCGGCCGGCTCCCAAAGGGGGCCGGCCGCCGGGCTGGAGAGGGTCAGCCGCTCTTCGACTTCTGGAAGACGTCATCGATCTCGCCGATCAGGTCCAGCAGCTTCTGCTGGTCGGCCGGGTCGACCGAGTGCTTGGCCTGGCCGGCCTGCTTGGTCGCCTGCCAGAACAGGTCGTGCAGGTTGGGGAACTGCTCGAGGTGCTGGGGCTTGAAGTAGTCGGTCCACAGCACCCACAGGTGATGCTTGACCAGCTCGCCACGCTGCTCCTTGATGATGATGGCGCGCTCCCGGAACAGCGGGTCGTCGCTGGCGTGGTACTTCTCGACGATCTTGGCCATCGACTCGGCCTCGATCCGGGCCTGGGCAGGGTCGTACACGCCACACGGCAGGTCGCAGTGGGCGTGGACCACCCGGGTGGGCCGGATCCATGCGGCCAAGCGCTCGGCGATCATGCGCATCGTCCCCTTCCGCTCGATGTCTCCGCCCGACGGTACTACCACCGCTACTTCCGCCGCACACCGGTGACACGGGATGATCCGGCCATGCGCAGGACAACCGCCGTCGTCGGCGGCCTGGCGATGGTCGCCGTGGTGGCCGCCGCCCTGGCCGTGCGCCGAGCCCAGTTGGAGCCGATGCTCGTCAAGGGCGGCAGCATGCGGCCCACCCTGGGCCCCGGCCAGCGGATCGCCGTCGCCCCGCTGGCCCGTCCGCCGGCCCGCGGCGACCTGGTCGTCCTCCGCGGCCCCCGATCCACCGGGGCACCCCCCTGGGGTTCCCCGGACCCCTCCCGATCCACCGGGACACCCCCTCGGGGTTCCCCGGACCCCTCCGGGGAGCTTGAGGTCGTCAAGCGGGTGGTGGGGCTGCCGGGAGAGCGGGTGCGGCTGGTGGCCGGCCGTCTGGAGGTCGACGGGCAGAGCGTGCCGGAGCCGTACCTGGCCGGCCCCACCAGCTCCGGCGAGCTGGACCTGCAGCTCGGCCCGGCCGAGTACCTGGTGCTCGGCGACCACCGGGCGGCCAGCACCGACGGCCGCGACTTCGGGCCCGTCGGGGCCGACGCCCTCGTCGGCCGGGTCCGTTTCGCCTACTGGCCGCCCCGGCGCCTGCCCCGGGGTTAGACTGCGCCGAGCGGCACGAAGCGGGAGGAAACCATGCTGGTCGTGGTGGCCGGTGGGGCGGGGTTCCTTGGGGCCAGCCTGGTCGACCGGCTCCAGGCCGAGGGCGATGAGCTGGTCGTGGTCGACGACCTCTCCCACGGGCACCTGGCCAACCTGGCCGAGGCCAGGCGCCGGGGCGGGGTCCGCTTCCACCGCATGGACGTCGCCCAGGGCGGCCTGGCCACCCTGGCCGACCGGGTGCGGGCCGACGCCTGGGTCCACCTGGCCACCGCCATCGACCCGGTCAAGGCCTGGGAGGACCCGACCGCGGAGGCCAGGGCGGTGGTCCCCGGCGGCATCGAGGTCCTGCGGGCGGCGGCCGCGACCGGGTCCAGGGCGGTGCTCGTCTCCTCCGGCGCCTACCTCTACCCGGCCCAGCTCACCGGCCTGACCAGGGCCGGCGACATTCCCCGGCCGGTCCACCCCACGGGCGCGGCCCGGCTGGCCATGGAGGCGTACGCGGGCGCGTTCACGGCCCGCGGCCTGGAGGTGGCCACCCTCGTCCTGGGGACGGTCTACGGGCCCAGGCAGGACCCCCTCGGCCCCGGCCTGGTCGCCAGGGCCGCCTGGACCATGCTCCAGGGCCAGCCGCCCCGGGTCGACGGGGACGGCCGCCAGGAGCGCGACTTCCTGTTCATCGACGACGCCGTCGACGCCGTGGCCCGGGCCGTCCACGCCAGCCAGGCCCCCGGCCGGGTCCTGGTCGGCACCGGCACCGCCACCGGCGTCCTGGACGTGGTCGAGCAGCTGGCGGCCCGGATCGGCTGGGTCGGCGAGCCCAAGTGGGCCCAGGCCCGCCCCGGCGACCCGCGCCGCTCGGCCCTGGACCCGGCCGCCGCCGGCAAGGCCCTGAGCTGGCAGCCCTGGACCCGCCTGGACGAGGGCCTGGGCCTGACGGTCGACTGGCTCAAGGCGCGCCTTCCCGGCCACCATCGCCACATAGGGCGTTGATTCGACCTTCCCTAGTGCGCACACCCTACGTGGAATTTTCGAGCTGAAACCGCCCAACCGGGCTATGGTGGGCGCTCGGGCCAGTCCTAATAATCGCCCTGTTCGCACTGCTCCCAGCAGGGTGACCGACAGACCCGTCTCCGCCGCACGTCCTTCTGCTCGGCTCGCCTGTCGGGGTCCGGACTCGAGAAAGGGACGCACGGTGGCACAACGCAAGACCAGCGCCAGGATCGAGGCTCCGAGCTACCTCCGCACCGCCGAGGTGGCCGACATCCTGCACGTCTCGCCCAAGACGGTCTCCCGCTGGGCGAAGGAGGGCAAGCTGCCCTTCCTCAAGACGCTCGGCGGGCACCGCCGCTACCCCGAGGCCAAGATCCGCGAGCTCGCCAACGACCTGCGAGAGGAGCCCACCGGCTAGCACCGCCCCGGGGGGTCACTCCGCCCACCTCGTCCACGGGACCGTTCTGGCCTCGTGGACGCCGTGGGCGGTTTCATCTTCGCGCCGGGACGGGCCGGGGCCGCGGACCAGGTGCTGGAGCAGCAGGAACAGCCCGGCCAGCTCGATGATGGTGCCGTAGCTGGTGACGGTGCGTAGGGGCCGGACGGCCAGCCGGTCGCCGAGCACCCGCAGGCGGGCGTCGCCGGTGTCCAGGACGTGCTTGGCGTCGGGGCGGTGGGGGGCCGGCTGCTCGACCCGGATCCCGGCCCGCTCGAGGGTGGCCGCCGTGACCGGCATGCCGACGTTGGCCAGGACCACGATCAGGTTGAGGAGCAGGCCGAGGGCGAGCAGGGGCACCCCGGCCAGGCTCGCGTTGGCCCTGGCGATCCCCACCAGGGTGGCCAGGGCGGCCACCAGCAGCACGAATCCGCCGACGCCGGGCATCGGCAGCAGGATCACCGACGCCTGCACGACCAGGCAGCCCAGGGCCAGCCACCGGGCCTTGACGCCGGGGTCGGCCAACCCCTCAAGCGTCCCGCCCCGGGCAAGGCCGACGGCAACCCCGGCCCCGGCCACCAGCAGGAACAGCAGCGGCTCACCCATGGGGGAAGACTATTCCACGATGCCGTGCTTGAGGGCCACGGCCACCGCCCGGGTGCGGTCGGACACGCCGAGCTTGGTGAAGATCCGCTCCAGGTAGGTCTTGACCGTCTGCGGGGAGATGTGGAGCGCCTCGGCGACCTCGCGGTTGGTGGAGCCGTAGGCGATCATCTGGAGCACCTCGACCTCCCGAGCCGAGAGGGTCGAGACGCCCTGCTCCCCCCGGGTGAGCTGGCGGATCTCCTCGATGAACTGGCGGGTCAGGTTGGGGTGGATGACCGCCGAGCCCTCGGCGGCCAGGTGCACGGCCCGAGCCAGCTCGTGGGCGTCGATGTCCTTGAGCAGGTACCCGGCGGCACCGGCCTGGATGGCCTCGCCCACCCGGGCCTGGGTCTCCTCAACGGTCAGCATGACCACCCTGGCGTTGGGCACGGTCCTTGAGATCGTCTGGGTGGCCCGGATGCCGCCGAGCACCGGCATGCGCACGTCCATGAGGACGACGTCGGGCTGCACCTCCTCGGCCAGGTGCACCGCCTCCTGGCCGTCGCTGGCCTCGGCCACCACCTCGAGCTCGGCGTCCAGGGCCAGCGCGGCCCTGATGCCGTCCCGTGTCAGTGGATGGTCATCTGCCACGAGGACGCGTACGACCTCACCCATGCCGCCCCCTTCACCGGACGATCTGTTCATCTCGATCGTACCGCTTCAGGCGAGACGAATGAGCCCGTCGATCCGGACAGGGCCTCGTCCATATCGCGCGGAGCGCTGGCGACTCGAGGCTGGCGCGCTAGGCGATGCGCACCCTGCGGCGCTGCCCGCGGCGCAGGGCGCGCCGCTCCTCCTCGGACAGCCCACCCCACACACCCGCATCCTGGGCCGTGTCCAGCGCCCACTGGAGACACTCCTCACGGACGGGGCAGAGGGCACAGATGGCCTTGGCCGACTGCACCTGGGCCTCGGCCGGACCGGTGGTGCCGACCGGGAAGAACAGCTCTGGGTCGACATCGCGGCAGCGGGCACGATGGCGCCAATCCATTGACATCCTCACTTTCCGGTGCAAGCCCTGGGGGAAGGGCAAGAGCGGCGTGAGTCTAGGGCAGTAATCCGGGCTTGGGAAGGCCCAAATTCTCGCTCGAGCGGTTGAAACTCCATCATTTGCCGCACACGCCCAAGGTTGGTTGCATCGCTCGCATACCCTCTCCCAGCCATATGAAACGCCTGGAAGGCGGCCTCCCTGCGTAGTTGGGGCGAACGACATAATGAGAATGGCTGATATCTCTCGGGAGAATTACGCACGCGCGGGGGGCGCGACGACGTCCAGGGCCGATCGGAGGCACCCGAATGTCACGCTGGTCCGGTCGCCGACATATTCGCCGTCGAGCTGGAATGGCAGGGGAATGTCGGAGGACAGCGTGAAGCCGTCGACGTCGTGGAGTACCGGCAGGCCCGGGTAGCCGGCCCGCGGGTGGGGCGAGAGCATGCCGGTCAGCGCCCGGGCCAGCGCCCTGGTGGCCATCGTCTGGCCGACCAGCAGGTCCAGCCCGCCGCCCCAGGCGGCCTTGGGGGTGGGCCGGAACGGCCGACGGCCCAGATAGGTGAACGGGTCGCCGTTGCCGACCAGGGCGAAGAAGCCGTGCAGGGGCGGCCGGCCGTCGGGCAGGTGGACGGTCAGGTGGGGATGGTCGCGGTCGTAGTCGACCAGCAGGGCCCTGAGGCCGGCGGCCACATAGGCCCGGTCGCCGTACAGCTGCTTGGCCCGCTGGCGGCGCTCGACCTCGCGGACGATGGCCCCGCCCAGGCCGAGGCCGGCGTTGAGGGCGAAGCAGCGCTCGCCGGCCACGCCGAGGGTCAGGCGGCGGCGGGCCCGGGCGGCCAGCAGCTCGACCAGCCGGGCGGCGGCCCGGTCGGGGCCGGCGGGCAGGCCGAGGCCGCGGGCGACCACGTTGACCCGGCCCCCGCCGAGCAGGCCAAGGGCCGCGGCCGAGCCGCGCAGCCCGTTGACCACCTCGTTGACCGTGCCGTCGCCGCCGAGCACGGCCACCACCTCGGCCCCTCCGGCCACCGCCTGCCTGGCCAGCTCGGTCGCCTGCCCGGCATGGCCGGTCTGGAGCAGCTCCACCTTGTGCGCGGCCCCGAGCGTGGCCACCACCCGGTCGCGCTGGGGCCCGCTGAACCGGCTGGCATGCGGGTTGGCGATGAGCGCGAGGCGCAACGCCTAGCCCGTCTCCTCGTCCTGGAGCAGGCCCTCGCGGAGCACGGCCAGGGTCCGGTTGAGGAGCCGGCTGACGTGCATCTGGGAGATGCCGAGGCGGGCGGCGATCTGGGACTGGGTCATGCCGCCGAAGAAGCGGAGGTACAGGATGCGGCGCTCGCGCTCGGGGAGGCCGGCGATGAGGGGGCCGAGGGCGGCCCGGTACTCGAGGGCCTCCAGGCTCTCGTCCTCGACGCCGATGTGCTCGCTGACCGCGGGCGCGTCCTCGCCGCCGGCGGGGGCGTCGAGGGAGACGACCGCGTAGGCGTTGGAGGTGTCCAGGCCCTCCAGCACCTCCTCCTCGGGCAGGCGGGCCTTGGTGGCGATCTCGGCGACGGTGGGGGAGCGCCCGATCTCCTGGGACAGCTCGGCCACCACCTTGTTCAGCGACAGGTTCAGCTCCTGGAGCCGCCGCGGCACCCGGACCGCCCAGCCCTTGTCGCGGAAGTGGCGCTTGAGCTCGCCCACGATGGTGGGGGTGGCGTAGGTGGAGAACTCGACCTCCCGGTCCAGGTCGAAGCGGTCGATGGCCTTCAGCAGCCCGATGGTGCCCACCTGGACCAGGTCCTCCAGCGGCTCCCCGCGGTTGCGGAACCGCCGGGCCAGGTACTCGACCAGGGGCAGGTGCAGCCCGACCAGCTCCTCGCGCAGGGCCGGGTTGCGGGTCTCGACGAAGCGCCGGAACAGGTCCTTGGCGTGGCCGCGGTCCACCGTGCGGCCGTTGAGCGGGGTGGTGCCGTTGCCGGAGGCCTCGGGTCCCTGGTGCACGCTCCCGGCGTTGGGGACCTCGCTCACCCGCGTCCGCCCGCCTTGCGGAAGCTCAGCCACAGCCGCCCGGCCTCCGACTGCTCCCGCACCTCGTCGGTCATGGCCGACAGGATCTGCCAGGCGAAGGTGTCCCGGGCCAGCGGCGGCCGGCTGCTGTCGGGGGCCTCGATGGAGACGTCGACCCGCAGCTCGGCGTCCTCCAGGCGGTAGGCCACGTTCAGGGTGGTGGCGCTGCCCCGCCTGGCCAGCAGCTGGGTGCAGGCCTCGTCGACCGCGATCCGGAGGTCGTCGATCTCCTCGTAGGTGAACTGGAGCTGGGCCGCCAGGCCGGTCGCGGCGGCCCGGGCCACCGCGAGGTAGGCGCCGGACGCCGGGATCTCGAGGTGCACGGTGGACGTCATTTCGCGGGGGCTCCCTGCAGCTTCGGTTCCGGCTCCATCCAACCCTTCTCCCAACAGATTGCGCAAGGTGTTCAGCGGCCCCGTGGCCGGGCGATCCACAGGGTACGTCCGCGGGCCGGCTCGGCCGGGATGGCCGGCCACATCGGGCGCCGCTCGACCAGCTGGAGCCCGGCCGCCTCGACCAGGGCGGCCAGCTCGTCGTCGGCGTACAGGCGCTGGTGGTAGGTCTCGGCCTCCTCGGCGCCCCCGAGCGACCAGCGTAGCCGCTCGGTCACCAGGTCGCCCTGGACCTCGTAGGTGGCGTCCAGGCGCAGGCCGTCGCGGTCGACGTGGCGGCCCGGCTCCCAGCCCTCGTGCACGAACCGCGGCGACAGCGGCTCGACCACGACCAGGCCGCCGCGGGCGGCTGTCCGGCCCAGGTGTCGCAGGGCGGCCACCACCCGGGCCGGCTCGAGCAGGTAGTTGAGGCTGGCGTTGAGGACCAGGACCAGGTCCGCCCAGCCGTCGCGCAGGGGCACGGCGGCGAGGTCGCCCACCAGCAGCCGGGCCCGGCGGCCGGCCGGCCAGGGCTTGGCCGCGGCCATGGCCACCATGGCCGGGGACAGGTCGAAGCCGGCCACGTCCAGGCCGCGCCCGGCCAGCTCCAGGGCGGCGTTGCCGGTGCCGCAGGCCGCCACCAGCACCCGGCGGACGCCGGTGCCGTGGGCGGCGGCGGCCTCCAGGCACAGGTCGACGAACCGGTCGTAGGGCGCCGCCCGCCAGACCAGGTCGTAGACGAGGGCGTAGCGCCGGTAGGCGCCGCTCGAGACACCGGGCACGGGCCGATTCTGGCAGATGGGATGCGAGGTAGACTCATGCCCCCATGATCGACGGCCGAATTCCCGAGCCGGCGCGCATCACCAGGCAGCGCATGGCCGTGCTGGACGCCCTGCGCCGGGCCCCCGAGCCCCTGTCGGCCAAGGACCTCCACGCCGGCCTGGGCCGTTCCGTCGGCCTGGCCACCGTGTACCGGGCCCTCCAGGGACTGGTGGACGCGGGCCGGGTGGACGTGTTTCGGCGTGAATCCGGCGAGGCGCTGTTCCGCCTCTGCAATCCCGTGCACCATCACCATCTGGTTTGCCACCGCTGCGACCGGGTCGTCGAGATCGACGCCTGCGGGATCGAGCTGTGGGCGTCCCGGGTGGCGCACCGCCACGGATTCACCATCACCGATCACCAGGCCGACGTTTTCGGGGTGTGCGCCGCCTGCCAGAGCGGCTCCTGAAACAACGACGCCCGCGCCGGAATTGGCACGGGCGTCGCGGGTGCGCGTCGGTCAGGCCGACTCGGCCTTGGAGTTGGCGTTGGCGCGGGAGTTGGCGCGGCGCCGGGTGGCCGCCGCGGTCCTGGAGGTCGACCCCGGCTTACGACCGCGCTTCCTGAGCGTCTTGCCGAGGCCCTCGAGCTTGAGGTCTCGGTAGTTCTTGGCCGAGATGTCCAGCTGCTGGGTCGAGCCGTCGGGGTGACGGATGGACAGCTGGTACGCCTCGCCCTCGGGAATCTCGGACCGGTCGATGTCCGAGACGTACATGGTGATCGTCTTGGTGCCCAAGCGGACTCCTTTCAGTGCCTATCAGCGCATTCTGTTACCCCCACCGACGCTGATTTCTCGAAGATAACCACAGGGATCACCGGTTCGCAACAACCGGTTGCCAAATACTTGCCGAAACAACCAGGGAAATGGGTAATCGGGGCCTGTCTCAGCGCCTGGGTCAGGACGCGAATGACACGATCGCGTAGCAAAAGGGCATCAGGCGGCCCGCCGGGGCGTCGTCTCTAGCGGCGCGAATTACCCGCGACCCGGCCGTCGCGGGTTACCAGCCGCACCCGGGACAGGGCATTGAGGTCGGCCAGCGGGTCGCCGTCGACCAGGAGCAGGTCGGCCGTTGCCCCGGGCGCGACCCGCCCCAGCCCGGCCACTCCCAGGTGGTCGGCGGCCAGCGAGGTGGCGGCGGCCAGGGCCTGGCCCGGGTCGAGGCCGGCCTCGACCAGCAGGCGCAGCTCCTCGGTGTCGACCGCCGGCGGCGGCCCCTGGTTGCCCAGGTCGGTCCCGTAGACGACCCGTCCGCCGCGGCCCACGAACCGGCGCACGCCGGCCCGCCTGGCCGGGCTGGGGTCGATGTGGAGGGTGGGCACGGCCACCACCGACTCGGCCAGGGCGTCGACCAGGGGGTCGGGCAGGGGGCTGGGGTCGAACGGCCAGTGGGCCAGCTCGCCCACGCCGGCGGCCAGGGCCTTGGCCGCCTCGGCGGCCGTGCCCACATGGGCGGTCACGCCAAGGCCCCGCTCGCCGGCCGCCCGGACGATCGCGGCCAGGACCGGGGCGGGCAGGGTCGGCCCGACCAGGTCGTCCAGGGCGACCTTGATCACGGCCGCCCCGGTCTCGGCCAGCTCGGCCACGGCCGCCACCGCCTCGGCGGCGCCGTCGACCGGCCGGGCCGTGCCCGGCGGGGCCCACCGCGCCCGGGTCGGGTAGCCGCCCGGGACGGTCACGATCTGCCCGGCGGCCAGCAGCCGTGGCGACGCCGCCCCCGGGGCCGCCGCCCGGGCCGACAGCGCGGCCAGCCGCCCGGCCGGCCAGCCGAGGTCGCGCACGGTCGTCACCCCGCCGGCCAGGACCTGGGCCGGGGGATAGAAGTCGAGATGCACGTGGGCGTCGACGAACCCGGGGAGCAGCGTCGCGCCGGTGCCGTCGACCACCACCGCCCCGCCGGGCGGCCCGGTCGCCGTCGCCGGGCCGATCCGCTGAATCAGGCCGCCGGCGGCGACCACCGTCCGGTCGGGCACCGGCGGGCCGCCACCGCCGTCGAACACGGCCACGCCGACGACGGCGAGCACCGGGGGGCTGGCCGCCTCGGAGGCGGGGGAGCCGGGCATCGGTCGAACCTACACCGGTACCATCCTGGCCATGAACCAGCGGCCGGGCGAGTCTGTGGTGCTGCTGCACGGGCCGCCGGACGGTCGCGCCCCACTGCGGCTCGGCCGACGCGTCACCCTGTACGTCTGCGGCATCACCCCCTATGACGCCGCCCACATCGGGCACGCCTCCACCTACGTGGCCTTCGACACCCTGGTGCGGTTCCTGCGTCACCGCGGCCACGAGGTCGTCTACTGCCAGAACGTGACCGACGTCGACGACGACGTGCTCCGCCGGGCGGCCAGCAACGGCGAGGACTACCTGGCCCTGGGGCGGCGCGAGACGGCCGCCTACCTCCGCGACATGGACGCCCTCAACGTCGCCCGCCCGACCGTCTTCCCCAAGGCCACCGAGGAGATCCCGGCCATGCTGGAGCTGGCCGGCCAGCTGGTGGACGGCGGCAACGCCTACGTGGTCGACGGCACGGTGTTCTTCGACGTGACCAGCTTCCCCGGGTTCGGGGAGCTGTCCGGGCTCGGCGAGGACGAGCAGCGCGAGCTGCTGGCCGAGCGCGGCGGCGACCCCGACGACCCGCGCAAGCGCCACCCGCTGGACTTCGTGGTCTGGCAGCGCAGCCGGCCGGGAGAGCCGTGGTGGGACAGCCCCTGGGGCCGGGGCCGCCCCGGCTGGCACCTGGAGTGCTCGGCCATGGCCCGGCGCCACCTGGGGGTCACCATCGACCTGCACGGCGGCGGGGCGGACCTCCTCTATCCCCACCACGAGTCGGAGCTGGCCCAGTCCGAGTCGGCCAACCACGCGCCGTTCGCGCGCCGCTGGCTGCACACCGGCATGGTCCGCTACCAGGGCGAGAAGATGTCCAAGTCGCTGGGGAACCTGGTCTTCCCGCGCGACCTGTTCCGCGACCACGAGCCGGCCGCCATCCGCCTGGCCCTGCTGGCCCACCACTGGCGGTCGGCCTGGGAGTGGGACCCGGCCGAGCTCAAGGAGGCCACCGAGCGCCTCTCGGCCTGGCGCCAGGCCTGTGGATACCCCCGCCCCTCCTCCGCACCGGTGGGCTACCCTCCCGTTCGGGGGCCCCACCAGCAGGGGGGTGGGGGCGCGGCACGCCCGCCTGACCTGCCAGACGCGACGCGGCTGCCCGACGCGGTGGATGCGGCGCTGGCAACCGACCTCGATACGCCGGCGGCGGTGGCTGTCGGGGACGAGCTGGCCGAGCGGGGGGATGGGCCGGGGGTGGCCGCGACCGCGGCGGTGCTCGGGGTGGAGCTGGCCGCTCGCGGGCGCTGAGGCGGGTCGGGCTATCCAGGTTGGTGGGGAACGGCTAGGCTGCCCTGTATGCGAGGTGACAAGGTCGAGGTGCTGGTCGACACCGGCAACGGCGGCGTCCGCGGGTTCGAGGTCGTGGCCACCCGGTCGGGACGGCGGGTCGAGGTGACGACCTCGCGGACCATGGTCGAGGTGGCCGAGGTGACCCGCACCGGGCAGCCGGTGCGGACGGCCCGGTTCCTGTCCTCGCGGGTGGTGGCCATCGTCGAGCACCCCGCCGACAGCGGCCCGCCGGCGGCCACCGGCCCGACCGGCTGACAACGGCAGGTGTCGGCCTCCGCCGACGATCAATTGACGCCGACCGGCAGACTCGCCAGTCGGGCTAGGAGGCCGGGACCCGGCCGCGCTGGAGGCGGGTGGCCAGCGCCCCGAGCAGGCTGAGCTGCGCCTCCCGCGGCCAGGCATAGGCGGCCCGCTCCTCGTAGGCCGCCTTCACGGCCCGGTCGACCTTGCAGAGGGCGCTGGCGATCTGCTCGTCGGTGAGGTCGAGGACGGCGGCCTCCAGGGCGGCCCGGGTCGGGTTCTCGGTCGGCGTGGCTGGCATTCGGTCTCCCGGCGGCTTCGGTGACGTTGGCGTAGCTTAGCGGCCGCCCAGCCGCGAGCGGAGCAGCGCGATGTCGGCCGCGTGCTCGGCCACCCCGCCCGGGGTCTCGCAGATGGCCGGGGCGCCGGCCGCCTGGACGATCCCGACCAGGGTGTCGAGGTCGATCCGGCCCTTGCCCAGGTTCTCATGCCGGTCGCGGCCCGAGTCGGCCGGGTCCTTGGAGTCGTTGGCGTGGACCAGGTCGATCCGGCCACAGATGGCCTTGACCCGGTCGACGATGCCGTCCAGGTCCTCGCCGCCGGCGTGGGCGTGGCAGGTGTCCAGGCAGAACCCGAGCCCGGTGTCGCCGACGTGCTCCCACAACCGGGCCAGGGTGTCGAAGCGGCGGGCCATGGCGTGGTTGCCGCCGGCGGTGTTCTCCAGTAGCACCGGCACCTCGGACTCGAGCTGGTCGAGGGCCTTGCGCCAGCGCACGAAGCCGTCCTTCTCGTCGTCGGCGGCGGTGACGTGGCCGCCGTGGACGATCACCCCGGCGGCGCCGACCGCGGCCGCGCCCGCGCAGGTCTCG
Source organism: Actinomycetes bacterium (assembly GCA_045807325.1). GTDB lineage: Bacteria > Actinomycetota > CALGFH01 > CALGFH01 > CALGFH01 > CALGFH01. The sequence continues at coordinate 13,776 of JBJMHP010000313.1, forward strand.
GCGAGGAGCTTGCGCGAGGGGATGCGGATGCGGTTGTTGGGCGAGGCCAGGTTGATCCCGTAGGGCGCATGCACGTACACGACCATCTCGGCGGCGGCCAGCTCGGCCGCGTCCGGGCCGGGCGGCGGCACCTTCCAGCCCTGGGGGTCGCCGAGGAAGAACTGCACGCAGTCGGCGTCGCGGACGGCCCCCTCGTCCAGCGGCTTCTCACGCGACAAATGGATCCCGATCTTCGTTGCCGCCATTTTTGGACCATAGCACGGGAAGCGGACGGGCCTCTCCGTGGTTGTCCATGTGTCCCACTGCTCGGGGGATCGCCGACCGCCGCCCATCCCGAGACCAAGGAGCCTGCGAGATGCGGGGACGCGCCGCCTAGGAGCCAGATCCGGGGGGGCGGACGGGCCCGCGCTGGGACGGTCCCCAGCGCGGGCCCTCCGTCGTCCGGAGCCGGGCGCGGCCGGCCGGCTAGGCCGTCCTGGTCCCGGCGGCCGACTCCAGGCCCAGCTCGGCCACGGACGCCTCGCGCATCTTGAACTTCTGCACCTTGCCGGTGACCGTCATGGGGAAGGCGTCCACGAACTTCCAGTAGCGGGGGATCTTGAACGAGGCGATCCGGCCCCGGC
>JBJMHP010000314.1:0-3624 GCA_045807325.1 Actinomycetes bacterium
CGGCCAGCAGCCGCCGGGCCGGCACCCGCACGGTGTGGGGGACCCCATTGACCACCAGCCGGGTCTCGTGCAGCGTCTCGCTCTCCCCGTCCCGATCCACCGGGGCACCCCCGTGGGGTTCCCCGGACCCCTCCCGATCCACCGGGGCACCCCCCTGGGGTTCCCCGGACCCCTCCGGCAGCAGCTCCCGGAACGCCCCTGGGAGGTGGCCGGCGACGTCGCCGGCGGCGACCGAGACCGGGCCCAGCTCGGCCGCGGCCAGGGCGGCGGCCCGGCCGTGGACCCAGGCCCCGAGCCGGCCGGCGTCGAAGGGGCTCAGCCCCTGGCAGAGCAGGGAGGCGGTCAGCCCGGTGAGCACGTCCCCGGTCCCGCCGGTGGCCAGCGCCGGCACCCCGGTGGGGTTGACGGCCAGCCGGCCGTCGGGGTCGGCGATCACCGTGTTGTTGCCCTTGAGCAGCACGGTCGCTCCCCAGGCGCCGGCCCGGCCGGCGGCCTCGTCCAGCCGCGTGCCCGAGGTGTCGGGGGCCAGGCGGGCGAACTCGCCGGCGTGGGGGGTGAGCAGGGTCGGCCCCCGCCGGTCGGCCAGCGGCCCGCCGGTGCCGAGGGCGAACAGGGCGTCGGCGTCGACCACGGCCGGGCCGTCGTAGGCGGCCAGCAGCCCCCTGACGACCTTCTGGGTGCCGTCGGCCCGGCCCAGCCCCGGCCCGACGCCGATGGCGGTCGCCTCCCCCAGCCAGCGCCGGCAGGCGTCGTCGGCGTTGCGGGCCAGGCCGCCCCCGGACTCGGGCAGGGCGACGGTCAGGGCCTCGGGCACGGCCGCCCCGACCCGGTCGACCACCGAGGCCGGAACGGCCAGCACCAGCAGCCCGGTGCCGGCGCGGCGGGCGGCCAGGCCCATCAGGGTCGGCGCCCCGCCCATGCCCGGGCTGCCCCCGACCAGCAGCAGCACCCCGCGGGAGCGCTTGTGCTGCTCGGCCCGGGGCACGGGGACGAGGCCGGCCAGGTCGGCGGCCTCGCTCACCCCCCAGCGGCCAGGCTCCAGCGGCAGGCCGATGTCGGCCACCTCGAGCCGCCCGACGTGGTCGCTGCCCGGCGGCAGGACGTGGCCGGGCTTGACCGCCTGGAAGGTGACGGTGACCGCGGCCGTGACCGCCTGGCCGGCGACCTGGCCGGTGGCCCCGTCCACCCCCGAGGGGATGTCGACCGCCACCACCGGGGCGGCGGCAGCCTCCGCGGCCGCGATGGCCTCGGCCACCGGGCCCCGCGGGGCGCCGCTCGACCCGGTGCCGAGCAGCCCGTCCAGGACCAGGTCGGCCCCGGAGAGGAGGCCCTTGGCCAGGCCGGCGTCGAAGGCCCGGACCCGCCCGCCGGCCCGCCGGACCAGGGCGACACAGCGCCGCCCCTGGGCGTCCAGGTCGTCCGGGTCGCCGGTGACCAGCGCCTCGGCCCCGGCCCCGCGCCTGGCCAGCCGGGCCAGGGCCTCCAGGGCGTCGCCGCCGTTGTGGCCCTTGCCGGCCAGGGCGACCACCCGCCGCCCGGCCACCCGGCCCAGCTCGTCCACGGCCGCGGCGGCGACCGCGGCCCCGGCCCGGCCCATCAGCTCCTCGACCCCGGTCCCACGCTCCTGGGCGGCCCTGTCCGCCGCCTGCACGGCCGCCACCGTGGCGAGCGGCTTCATCCTGCCCCCCGTTGCCGCCGGGTCACGAACCCGCGCCGCCGCCGCGCTGGCGGTCCAGGCGGCGGCGGACCCAGGGCGGCGGGCCGGGCGGCCGGCGCGGGTAGTCGTCCGGGCCCTCGACGAGCACGCTGGCGAAGGCGGTGTCCTTGGTGTCGGACAGGGTGAGGTGCCAGCGCAGGGCGCCGAGCAGGTGGGCCCAGTCGGCCAGCTCGCCGCCGAGCTTGATCGAGGGCGCCCCCGAGGGCAGGTTGGTGACCTCGATCTCGGTGTAGGAGAAGCCCGAGAACCCGACTCCGAGCGCCTTGGAGGTCGCCTCCTTGGCCGCCCACCGCTTGGCCAGGTAGGCGACCTCGCCCACGCCCCGGCGGGCCGCCGCCTCCAGCTCGGCCTTGGTGAAGACGCGCTCGCGGAAGCGGGGGTGACGCTCCAGGGCGCGGCGGATGCGGGCGACCTCGATGGCGTCGATCCCGATCCCGACGATCATCGAACCCCGAACTTGGCCCTGGTCGCCGGCCGGGTCAGCAGGAAGATGATCAGCGCGTCGATGACCAGCGCGAGCAGGTTGACCACGTAGATATCGCGCACGATGCTCAGGCCGATCATCACCATGGCCAGGTACCAGCCCCACCGCCGCCCCTGGAGCAGCCCCACCCCGGCCGCGATCAGCCCGGCGACCAGGACCAGCGCCACCACCGGGAAGGCGCCGCCGTTGAGCATGGTCGACAGCACGGGGAAGCCGAGGAAGGCGGCGTCGATGAACAGGAAGATGGCGACGATACTGGTCGACTGGTCGGGGTCGATGTCGTAGGCCATCGTGCTACTCCACCGTCACGCTCTTGGCCAGGTTCCGGGGCTTGTCGATCGGGCAGCCACGGGCCACCGCCACGTGGTAGGACAGCAGCTGCAGGGGGATCAGGCAGACCAGCGGGGCCAGCAGCTGGCTGGCCGCCGGGACCCGCAGCACGTGGGTGGCGTGGGCGGCCACCTCGCGGTCGCCGTCCTCGGCGACGGCGATGATGGCCGCGCCCCTGGCCGCCACCTCCTGGATGTTGGTCAGCATCTTGGCGTACACGTGGCTGGAGGGATGGACGACCACCACCGGCGTGCCGTCCTCGATCAGCGCGATCGGCCCGTGCTTGAGCTCGGCCGCCGGGTAGCCCTCGGCGTGGAGGTAGGAGATCTCCTTGAGCTTGAGCGCCCCCTCCAGGGCCATCGGGTAGCCGACGTGGCGGCCCAGGAACAGCCAGTCGTGGGCGTCCTTGTAGCCCTCGGCGACCTTGCGGACCTGGTCGCTGCGCTCCAGGCAGAGCTGGATCTTCTCGGGGATCCGCTCCAGGTCGCGGACGACCGCGGCCACCTCGTCGGTGAACATGGTCCCCCGCACCTGGGCCAGGTACAGGGCGACCAGGTACATGGCGGCCAGCTGGGTGGCGAAGGTCTTGGTCGCGGCCACGCAGACCTCGGGCCCGGCCCGGGTGTAGAGGACCGCGTCCGACTCGCGCGGGATGGAGGCCCCGACGGTGTTGCAGACGGTCAGCACCCTGGCCCGCTGCCGGCGGGCGTAGCGGACCGCCCCCAGGGTGTCGGCCGTCTCCCCCGACTGGGAGATGGCGATGACCAGGGTGTGGCGGTCCAGCACGGGGTCGCGGTAGCGGAACTCGCTGGCGATCTCGATCTCCACCGGCAGCCGGGTCCAGTGCTCGATGGCGTACTTGGCCACCAGCCCCGAGTGGTAGGCGGTCCCGCAGGCGACCACGAAGACCTTGTCGACCTCGCGCAGCTCGTCCTCGCTCATCCGCAGCTCGTCCAGGGCCAGGCGCCCGGCCGGGTCGGTCCGGCCCTCCAGGGTCTGCTTGATGGCCAGTGGCTGCTCGTGCATCTCCTTGAGCATGAAGTGCTCGTAGCCGCCCTTCTCGGCCGCCGACAGGTCCCAGTCGACGTGGTGC
>JBJMHP010000315.1:0-5789 GCA_045807325.1 Actinomycetes bacterium
GTACAGCCAGGCCTTGAGGTTCGTGCCCTCGGCGAACTGGTGGAACGCGGAGTAGGCCTTGACGAAGGTCTCCTGGACCAGGTCCTCGGCGTCGGCCGGGTTCCGGGTCAGGCGCAGGGCACCGGCGTAGATGGTGTCCAGCAGCGGGATGGCCGTGTCGGAGAAGCGCTGGCGGCGCTCATCCTCGGTCTCGCCGACCGGGGCCCGGGTCCCGTCGGGCGCGGGTGAGCTGACCTCGTTGCCGAGGTCAGGGGTCGAGCTGGATGGCTGTGCCAGGAGGTCCTCCGCTCCGACGTACGCGAACTGCGACCACGACACCGTGGCCCAGCCGGCGGGGGCGACGGCCGCTTGGCCGCTGCCCACCCGGGCAGGATAGCGCACCCTCAGACCTCCGCAGCTCGAACGACTTCCGACCTCCGGAGGGTCCAACCCGGGAGGCCCCCGTTGGCATTCCCGGACTAGCTGGATACCACGTCGATCGTGTCATAGCCGCTGGCACCGGAGGGGTGTGGGGGCGTCTCCTTGGGCGTCTGGAGCTCGCCGCGGCCGTCGGTGGCCCGGACCTTGAGGATGCGGCGCCCCGAGGTGCCCGGCGGCAGGGGCAGCCGCCACTGGCGCCAGGCGGCCCTGGCCAGCTGGCGCCGGAGGGTGGCCGGGACCCAGCTGGCCCCGCCGTCCAGCGACACCTCGACCCGGCCGATGCCGCGGTCCCCCGCCCAGGCCAGGCCGGCGACCACCCCGGCGGCCTCCAGCGAGGTCAGCTCCTGGGGGACGTCGATGCGGCTGGCCGTCTTGATCTCGGCGATGTTGTCCCAGCCGTCCGAGCGCTGCCAGTAGCCGCGGTAGTCGTAGTCGACCACCTCGATGCGCTCCAGCCACTTCACGTTCTTCATGCCGTAGATGCCGGGGACGATGATCCGGGCCGGGAACCCGTGGGCCCGGGGCAGGCTGCGGTCGTTCATGCCGTAGGCGACCACGGTGGTCGGCTCCAGCGCCTTGGCCACCGGCAGCGAGTCCGAGTAGCCGCCGACGGCGTGGAACACCACCCGGACCGCCCCCCGCCCAACCCCGCCGGCCCGCTCCAGCACCCTGGCCAGCGGCACCCCGGTCCACTTGGCCGTGCCCACCAGGTCCCCGCCGACCAGGTTGGAGATGCACTGGAGGGTCACGTACTGCTCGGTCGCCGCCATGGCCAGCAGCTCATCGTAGCCGATGGTCACCGGCCGGCCGACCAGGCCGTCGACCCGCAGCCGCCAGGACCGGCTGTCGATGTTGGGGTCGATGATCGACTCGTCCACGGTGTAGTGGAGCCGGTTGGGGGTGACCTCGGCGGTGAGGCCGGGGATGCTCCAGGCGCCGGGATCATCGCCGGTCGCCGCCGGCGGTGGCGGGCGGACCGGGGCGGCCCCGGCCGGCCGGGCCAGGGGCCGGCCGCCGGCGTCGCCGATCCCGCCGGTGAGCCGGCGCACGACGAACCCGGTGGCCAGCAGCCCGGCCGCCCCGACGGCGGCCCGCAGCAGCTCCCGCCTGGTCCGGCCGAACCCTTCGGCCGGACCCGGGACCGGGTCGCGCTCCAGGCGGCCGAGGGCGGCCTGGAGGACGCTGACGTAGGCGACGGCCGCCACCGCCACCACCGCCCCGTACACCAGCAACGACGGCGCCCCCGGCTGGCCCCGGTAGCCGGCCAGGGCGACCAGGCCGAGGACCACCCCGGCCAGCCAGGCCGCCCTCCCCCGCCGACCGGGGGGCACCCGGGCGACCAGGACGGCCGCGGCCCCGCCGGCCAGGACGGTGCCGACGGTGAAGCCGACGGCGAACAGCCGCAGCGCCCAGTGGCCCAGCTGGTCGATGAAGAACACCGCCAGCGGCCCGGGCACCAGCCGCAGCAGCCGCTGGGCGAGCCCCAGGGGCGGGAACGGGAAGCTGGCCTGGATCAGGTGGACGAGCCCGAGCACGGCCAGAGCCACCACCGTGGCGGCAACCCCGGCCACGAAGGCCGCGGAGACGGGCAGGCGCCGTTGCATGGCTTCCACGATAGCCGCGCCGGGCCGCGTGGGGGCGACCAGTCAGCGGCGGCGCTCGTGCCGGCCGGCGCGGCCCGGGGCGGGCCGGCGCAGGTGGCGGCCGCCGTTGCCGTTGCGGGACGGCTGGGGGGCCGGCGGGGGCTGGCGGCCGGTGGCCGACCAGTACTCGGCGACCACCTGGGCCGTCTCCTCCAGCACCATGGCCTCGACCGCCTCGGGGGGCTCGCTGTCCATGCGGCGCAGCCGCCGGGGCAGGACCTCCTCGGCGGCCAGGGTGCGCCGTTCCAGCCACTCGCCGGCGGCCAGCATGCCCATCAGCCCCAACGGGAACAGGACCGTCAGGGCCACCGCGACCAGCAAGTTGGAGAACAGCATCTCACCGTGAGGTACGCGCGGACCGGCCGACCCGTTTCACCCTGTTGCGCTCCCGGGTCGGCCAAACCCTACCGGCTCGGCCCGTTGACGCCAAAATCCCTGTCCATGCCGGGATGCGACATCGACCAAGGCCGACAGCAGCCGGTGCTGGACCGGGTCGGCGGCGGCGGTGCTCTCGGGATGCCAGAGCACCCCCACCGTCCAGCCCTCCTCGCGCTCGATCCCCTCGACCAGCCCGTCCGGGGCCCAGGCGACCGGCCGGAACCCCTCCCCCAGCCGGTCCAGACCCTGGTGGTGGTGGGAGAGCCCCTCGGCCTCGACCTGCCCGAGGGCCTCGGCCAGGCGGCTGCCTGGCTCGATCCTGAGCCCGTGCATCGCCTGCTTGGCCTCGTTGCGGTGCTCGACGCCGCCGTCGGCGTCGGGCAGGTGCTGGACCAGGGTGCCGCCGAAGGCCACGTTCAGCAGCTGGACCCCGCGGCAGATGCCGAGCGTGGGCACCCCCAGCCGCGCCGCCGCCCTGGCCAGCTCCAGCTCCAGCTCGTCGCGGTCGGGGTCGGTGCCGTACTGGGCCGGGTGGTCGGCGGCCCCGTAGCGGGCCGGCTCGATGTCGCCCCCGCCGGCCAGCAGCAGGCCGTCGAAGGGGGCCAGCAGCTCCTCGGGCTCGGCCGGCTGGGACGGGGGCAGCAGGGCGGTCCGGGCCCCGGCGGCCCGGAGGGCGGCCACGTACGGCTCGGGCAGGGCGTAGGCACCCTGCCAGTTGCCCACCTGGCCGGCGCCCAGGTGGTAGGTGGGGATGGCGACCAGCGGGGCCGTCACCGGCGCGGGCTGCTCTGGCCGAGGGTGTCGGCGACCTCGGCGTGGCGCTGGCCGAGCGGCCGCTCCGGGCCGGTGGTGGTGTCCCTGGCCGTCTGGCGTTCGATCTCGGCGTCCAGCTCGGCCCCGAGGAGCACCGCGAAGGCGGAGAGGTACAGCCACAGGAGCAAGATGATCACCGCCGCCAGGGCGCCGTAGGTCTGGTTGTACTTGCCGAAGTTGTCGACGTACCAACTGAACCCGACGGAGCCTAGCAGCCACAGCACCAGGGCGACCAGCGCCCCCGGGCTCACCCAGCGCCAGCGCGGGTTGGCCCGGTCGGGGGCGAACCGGTACAGCACGGCCAGGGCGACCAGCACCAGCAGGGCCAGGACGACCCAGCGGGCGATGGACGCGGCCAGCTGGCCGGCCTGGCCCAGCCCGAGGTTGTCGACCACGCGCGGGAAGACCGTGATCAGGGCCAGGGCGACCACCGCGACCACGATCGCCCCCAGGGTGAGCAGCAGCGACAGGCCGCGGAGCTTGACGAACCCGCGCGTCTCGCGCTCGTCGTAGACCACGTTGAGGCCCTTGACCAGCCCCTGGACGCCCCCCGAGGCGGCCCAGAGCACGGCCAGGAGGCTGACCACCAGCCCGATGGACAGGCTCTGGCGGCCGGCGGTGGCGACGTTCTGGAGCTGCTGGGTGAGCAGCTGGTCGGCGCCCGCCGGCAGGCTCTTGGCGAACTCGGCGACCTGGGACTCGATCTGGTTGGGGTCGGCGACCATGCCGTAGATGGTGACCAGGGCGATGATGGCCGGGAAGATGGCCAGCATGGCGAAGAAGGCGACCCCGGCGGCCAGCAGGGAGACGTTGTCGTCCTTCACCTCAGCCTTGACCCGCTTGAGGGCGGCGAACCATCCCCGAGGCGGGATCTCGCTGGGGCGTTCGGCCTCCCTGCCGGCAGCGTCGCCGTTGCCGGGTCGCGACATGCCGCGCCTCTACAGCCCCGGGGCGGCCGAGGAGGAGCCGCCGGAGCTGCCCTGACGCGCCTCGGAGGCGACGTCCTGGGCGTTCTGCCTGGCGCTGTCGGCCAGCTCCTGGCCCTGCTCCTGGGTGGTCTGCTTGGCGGTGTCGGCGGCGCTGCTGGCCACCTCCTGGGCGACCTGCTTGCCCCGGTCCAGGGCCTCCTGGCCGGTCTCTTTGACCCGGTCCTTGACCTGGTCGGCCACCGGGCCCAACTTCTCGTCCTCGACCCGGGTCGAGGGCACGGCCAGCCCGGCCAGAAAGCCGATGGCGGCCGCCCCGATGGCCAGCCCCAGCGGGTTCTCCCTGGCCAGGCCGGCCACCCGCCGGCCCTGCTGCTTGACCTCGCCCCGGCTGGGGGTGGCGTCGCCGGCCCGGGACGCGGTCCCGGCCACCGCCTCCTTGGCTCGGGTGGCGGTGCCGCTCACCTTGGCCTTGACGTTGTCCACCTTCTCGCTCACCGCCTCCTTGGCCCGGGAGGGGACGTCGGCCTTGTAGCCGACGGCCTCCACCGTCTCGCTCATCTCGGCTCTGGTGTCCTCTATGTCTTGTCGGATCGCATCTGGGTCTTGGCCCATTCCACGTCCTCCTTCACCGTCTCGATGGTCTGGGTGGGCACCGGCGGGGCCGCCCGCTTCATCCTGGCCTGGCCCTGCTTGACCAGCACGAAGGCGATGATCCCGTACCCCACGGCCACCAGCAGGGCGGCCAGCCAGGCCGGCATGACCGCGTTCAGGGCCAGGATGAAACAGGCCGTCAGCGCCCCCAGGGCGGCCAGCCCGAGCGCCCCGGCCCCGCCGAACAGCCCGGCCCCGGCCCCGGCCTGGCGGCCCTTGTGGGTGAGTTCGGCCTTGGCCAGCTCCAGCTCCTGGTGGACCAGCCGGGTGGTCTGCTCCGAGAGCTGCTTGAGCAGCTCCCCCAGGGACCGCTCGCGTAGGTCCTCGGTGTCCCCGGGCAGCTGGGACGACATCACGACCTCCGCTCGTCGTAGGCGTCACCCAGCGGCTCGCCCTGGGCCGGGTCGGGGTCGTAGGTGCCGACCACCGGCGTGCCCGTGGCCGGGGTGGTCGAGGGCGCGTAGGGCACCTCGGTCTCGTAGCGGGCCCCGCTGCTGGAGGAGGTCCTGGTGTCGTAGGGGCTGGTGTAGGCCCGGCGGGAGCCGCCGTCGCCCAAGCTCCCGTAGGCGGACTCATAGCGGCGGCTGCTGGAGGCCTTCAGGAACCGCGAGGCGGCAAAGCCCAGGGCCAGCCCGGCCGCCGCGACCAGCATCGGCTGGCGGCGGGCGAAGTCCTCGACATCACGCAGGATCCGGTCCCCGCTGGCCCCCTTGAGGTAGTCACCCACCCGGTCGGCCTGGTCGGCGACCTGCTCGGCCAGGTTCGCCGGGGTGTCCTTGCCCTGGCCGCGCAGCTCCTGGGCGATCGAGCGGACATCGCCGGCCGTCCCGGCGATCCGCTCGCCGGCCTCGGTCGAGCGCTGGTCGACCTGGTCACTGAGCCGGCCCCTGGCCTGGCCGAGGGCACCTCTGGTCTTGTCCTGGGCCAGCTGGGCCCTCTCCCGAACCTGATCCTT
>JBJMHP010000316.1:0-7264 GCA_045807325.1 Actinomycetes bacterium
CACCAGGAGCACCACCTCCGGCGGCAGCTGAGCCTGCCGCAGGTGCGGCACGAACCCAACCAGCACGCCCACCAACACCAAGAGGATGGCCGGCGCGATCGGGTAGCGACGTGCGAGCGCGCCGCACGCGACCAGGGCGACGCCCAGCAAGACGACCATCTCAAGTCCGAACACGGACTCATCTTGGCCAGGGGCGTGCCTATCGACTACATCGGCCCTCCACCTTGTCGCTGCGAACGGGTCGTCCCGGATCAGGTCCGTCAGGTCCACGGACCGGCTGCTGCGATCAGCGGGCGAGGCGGGCGCGGTCCTTCAAAGGTTCCCACCAGGGGCGGTTCTCGGCGTACCACGTCACGGTCGCCGCGAGGCCCTGCTCGAAGTCGACGGCCGGTTGGTAGCCGAGCTCGCGCGAGATCTTGCTGATGTCGACGGAGTAGCGCAGGTCGTGACCCTTGCGGTCCTCGACGTACTCGACGCTCTCCCAGTCCTTGCCGCACGCCGCGAGCAGTCGGGCGGTGAGCTCCTTGTTGGGCATCTCGGTGCCGCCGCCGATGTTGTAGACCTCGCCCGGGCGGCCGCCGCCGAGCACCAGGTGGATGCCGCGGCAGTGGTCGTCGACGTGCAGCCAGTCGCGGACGTTCGCGCCCTCGCCGTACAGCGGGACCGTGCCGCCGTCGAGCAGGTTGGTGACGAACAGCGGGATGACCTTCTCGGGGAACTGGTAGGGCCCGTAGTTGTTGGTGCAGCGGGTCACGACCACGTCCAGCTTGTGGGTGGCGGCATGGGCAAGGGCGACCAGGGAGCCGCCGGCCTTGCCGGCCGAGTACGGCGAGGACGGCTCCAGCCGGTCGTCCTCGGCGAACGAGCCGTCGCTGATGGTCCCGTACTCCTCGTCGGTGCCGACCTGCAGGAACCGCCCGACCCCGGCCCGGCGGGCCGCCTCGGCCAGGGTGGCCACCCCGACGGTGTTGGTCTGTATGGCGGTCAGGGGGTCGACGATGGAGCGGTCCACGTGGGTCTCGGCGGCGAAGTTGACCACCACGTCCTGGCCGGCCATGACCCCGGTGACCTGGTCGGGGTCGCAGATGTCGCCCTCCACGAACCGGTGGCGGGGGTCGCCGTCCAGGTCGGCCACACTGGCCCGGTTGCCGGCATAGGTGAGCTTGTCGAAGTTGGTCACCTGGGCCTCGGGGTCGGTGGCGAGCAGGTGGCGCACGTAGTTGGAGCCGATGAAGCCGGCCCCGCCGGTCACGAGGTAGCGCATGTCGGCTCCTGCTCCCTGGTTCGGTGACGCCTGACGGCCGAGAGCCTACCGGAGACGGAACCCGGAGCCGACGGTCAGGACAAGCGCGTCGTGGTGGTCGGCCTTGACCAGCTCGACCCCGCCGCCCAGGGCGGCCTCGAGCAGCCGGGCCTGCTGCTCCAGCCCGGGCGGGTAGGCCAGGGTGGAGGACTGGCCGGTTGACTGGGTGGCGTTGCCGGTGCCGGCCACCCGGACCCCGAGGCGGCGCAGGTCGGCGGCGGCCCTGGACGCGGCGCCCTGGACCCCGCCGCCGTTGAGGACCGTGACCGAGGTGGTGGCCAGCGACACCCCCTTGTTGCCGGGCAGCCCGACCGGGGGGAGCTGGCCGGCGTCACGGCGCAGGGCCCGCATCAGGATGGCCGCCTCGGGGAGCGGGTCGACGAAGGCGGCGCAGCCGGCGCAGCGCGGCGGCGAGGCCACGCTCGGGTAGACCCGCATGTCGATCGAGGCCGGGTCCAGCTTGCGCAGCCGCCTGGCCAGCCCGATGGCCGTCGGGGTGCTGAGGGCCTGGTCGGTCCTGATGTGGTCGGTGGCCACGTCGGCGATGCCCATCAGCTTGGGCAGGTTGACCAGGCTGCCCCTGCTCTCCAGCTTGGCCACCACGGCCCGCATGAACTCCTGCTGGCGGCCGATGCGGCCGAAGTCGGAGTCGACGTGCCGGGCCCGCACGAACGCCAGCGCCTGGATGCCCCGCATGTCCTTGCACCCTGGGCCCATGTGCAGGTTGGCGTAGGGGTCGTCCAGCCGGTGCCCGGAGCGGTTGCACAGGGTGATCCCGCCGAGGGCGTCGACCACCTTCAGGAAGCCGGCGAAGTCGATCTCGGCGTAGTGGTTGATGGGCAGCCCGGTGGTCTGCTCGACGGTCCTGACCAGCAGGCCGGGGCCGCCGACGGCGAAGGCGGCGTTGATCTTGCTGGTCCGGCCGTCGACGGTGGTGCGCAGGTCCCGCGGCAGCGACACCATCACCGCCTTGTCCCGCCTGGGGCTGACGTGCAGGACCATGATCGTGTCGGTGCGGCGGCCGGGCACCTTGACCGTCTGGATCCGGCCGAGCTGGCGGCGGGTCAGTCCGGTGCGGGAGTCGGAGCCGACCAGCAGGATGTTCATCGGCTGGCCCGACCCGACCGGGGTGAGGCCGGCCACCGGCCGCTTGCCCTTTCTCACCAGCCCGTCGGCGTAGCGGTAGCCGTACACCAGCCCGGCCGAGGCCAGCACGGCCACCAGCACCGCCAGGATGGCCAGGGTCCGGAGCAGGTATCGGCGACGGCGCGCGCTCATCGGCTGCGGCGTGCTCCTCGGGGTCGGGGAAGGAAGTTGGCCTCGGGAGGACCTGAGCCTAGCATGCGCCTCCGTGAACCTCTGGGAAGCCGGACCCGCGCAGTACGGCGACAAGCCGTTCCTCACCTGGTACGACGACGACCGCGGCGAGCGGGTCGAGCTGTCGTACCGGAGCTTCGACAACTGGGTCGCCAAGACGGCCAACCTGCTGGTCGAGGAGCTCGGGGCCGCCCCGGGCGACCGGGTCGGGGCCCTGCTGGTCGACCACTGGCGGACCCCGATCGTGCTGGCCGCCTGCTGGCGCGCCGGCACCAGCGTCGTCGCGCTCGACCCGCAGGGCCCTACCGACGGCCTGGTGACCGCGTTCGTCCGCGAGGAGCTCCTGGCCGGCGCCGCCTCGGCCCTGGAGGGGACCATGGTGGTGGCCCTGACCGCCGACCTGCTGGGCCGGGCCACCCACGACCTGGGCCGGGCGCTCAACTTCTCCCGGGTTGTCCCCACCATGGGCGACCTGTTCGACGGCGGCCCCGACCCGGCCGGCGACGCCCTGGTCACCGGCGAGGGGGCGGCGACCATGGCCGAGCTGCTGGAGCGGGCGGCCGCCTTGGCCACCCGGACCGGGCTGACCGACACCGACCGGATGCTGTCGGGGCGGCGGCTGCTCACCGTCGACGGCGCCGCGGCCGGGCTGCTGGCCCCCTTCGTCGCCGGCGCCGGGGTGGTCCTGGGCCGGGACCTGGAGCCCGGCCGGTTCTGGAAGCGGGTAGCCGACGAGCGGGTGGCGGTGGCCGTGCTCGACCCCGACCAGGCCGGCGCCGTGCTGGCCGCCGGCCCGGACCCGGCCGGCCTGGACCGCTCCCGGCTGCGGGTGGTGGCCAGCCCGGGCGCCTCCGAGGCCGTGGCCGCCGGCTTCCAGGCCGCCTTCGGGATCCCGCTGCTGGCCGATTGACGTGCTACTGTGCCCGCTGCTGGTCGGTCGGAGGAGCCCTGGATGAAGCTGTCGGTGGTCGTCCCGTTCTACAACGAGCTGCGGACGCTCCCGACGGTGATCGACCGGCTGCTGGCCGTCGACCTCGGCGCCCTGGGCCTGGAGACCGAGCTGATCTTCGTCGACGACGGCTCCACCGACGCCGGCCGCAGCCTGCTCGACCCGCTCCCCCGCGCCGACGTTCGGCTGATCGTCCACCCGGCCAACAAGGGCAAGGGGGCCGCGGTCCGGACCGGCCTGGAGGCGGCCACCGGCGACATCCTCTGCATCCAGGACGCCGATCTGGAGTACGACCCGCGTGACCTGCCGGCCCTGATCCAGCCGATCCTGGACGGCGACTACCAGGTGGTGTACGGCAGCCGCTTCCGGGGCAGCGCGGCCGGCCTCTACTACACCCACCGGGTCGCCAACCGGCTGCTCAACCTGATGGTCAACCTGGCCTTCAACCGCTACCTGTCGGACGTCTACACCGGCTACAAGGTGTTCACCCGGGAGGCGTTCAGGGGGCTGCGCCTGACGGCCAGGACCTTCACGGTGGAGATGGAGCTGACCGCCCACTTCCTGCGCAAGGGCCTGGTCATCTTCGAGGTGCCGATCTCCTATCGGGCCCGCACGTATGCCGAAGGCAAGAAGATCCACTTCAAGGACGGGTTCCTGGCCGCCGGGGCGGTGGCCCGCTACCGGCTGCGCCGCCCGCCCGAGCGGACCGGCCCGGCCGCCCACGGCGCCCCCGACCATCCCGGGGTGATGCGGGCCGTCGAGGGCGGCGCCACCATCCACGCCCGCGGCCTGGAGGACCTGGCCACGGCCCACCGCTACCGCCGCTACCTGCACGGCCTGCTCGCCCCGTACCTGGGCCCGTCGGTGCTGGAGGTCGGGGCCGGCCTTGGCGACTTCTCGGCCCAGCTGCTGGACCGGGACCGCCTGGTCGTCAACGACAACGACCCGATCTGCGTACGGGCGCTGGAGGAGCGCTTCGGCGACCGCCCCGGCGTCGAGGTCCTCCCCGCCGAGGTGGGCAAGCTCAAGGTCGAGCCGCCGGTCGACACGGTGGTCGCCGTCAACGTCCTGGAGCGCCTGGACGACGACGTGGCCGCCCTGCGGGCCATGGCCGGGGCGGCCGTGCCCGGCGGGCGGGTCCTGCTGGTCGCCGCCGCCTACCCGTCACTGGCCGGCGCCTACGACGCCGCCCTGGGCAACCGGCGCCGCTACACCCCCGACAGCCTGCGGGCCAGCCTGCGGGCGGCCGGGCTGGTCCCCGAGGTCGTCCGCCCGGTCAACCTCCTCGGCGGCCTGGCCTGGTGGGCCGCGGTCCGGGTGGGCCGCCAGGCCCGCCCCACCCCGACCCTGGTCGGCCTGTACGACCGCCTGGTCGTCCCGGCCGAACGGGCCCTCGAGCGCCGCCTGCGGCCCGGGTTCGGCCAGTCCATCCTCTGCGTCGCCCGGGTCCCGGCCGGCGGCTAGAGGGCGCCGGCGTCGCGGGCCGACCACACCGACGGGAAGTACGGCCGGAACCCCAGCTCCTGGCGGATGCGGGTGGTGTCGACGATGCCGTGCCACAGGTCCGCGTCGCCGGCCGGGCGGTTCGGGAACGGCACCCCGTTGACGGCGTGCAGCTCCACGGCGGTGACCGGCGCCTCGTCGGCCGCGTTGTAGGCCCGCCCGTCGATGCCCGGCGCCCGCAGCACCCGGGCGACCGCCTGGGCGGCGTCGGCGTGGTGGAGCAGGTGCAGCCGCTGGTGGCCGGGCCACTGCCCCGCCCACCGCAGCGACTCGGCCAGGTGCGGGTCGCCCTCCCCGTAGACAAATGCGAAGCGGACGATCCGGACCCCCAGGGCCTGGTCGCGGTGCAGGGCCAGCAGGAGCCGCTCGGCCTCGGCCTTGCTGGCCGGGTAGGGGCCCCAGGCGGCCGGGGGTGCCGGCTCGTCGTCCTCGGTGGCCGGGCGGCCCAGGCCGCCCGGGAGGACCAGGTTGGTGCTGGCGAACACGAACCGGCCGACGCCCGCCTCCAGGGCGGCGTCGGCCAGGCGACGGGTCGCCTCCAGGTTGGCCCGTCGGACCTCATCGGCGTCGGTGCTGCGCAGGACGGCCGCCAGGTGCACGACCGCGTCCCGCCCGGCCAGGGCGGCCCGGTAGCCGTCCGGGTCGAGCAGGTCGGCCACCACCGGCTCGGCGCCGGCCGCCTTGACCTGGTCGGCCGCGACCTCGCCGCGGGCCGTGGCCCGGATGTCGTGGCCCTGGGCGGCCAGGCGCGGCAGCAGGTGCCGGCCGACCCGGCCGGTCGCCCCGGTGAGCAACAGCTTCATGGACTCTCCTCCTCGTCACGGGTCTCGGCCCAGGCTGCGCCGGGCCGCCGCGGCCAGGAAGGACCCGCCGATCCAGGGACCGCCGGTCCCTGGCTGGCCGCCGCCGGGCCGCCGCACAATGGAGGCGTGGACCGTGCAGAGCTCGCCGACTTCCTCCGGACCCGCCGGGCCCGGCTGGGACCGGGCGACGTCGGCCTGCCCTCGGCGTCGCGGCGCCGCACGCCCGGGCTGCGCCGCGAGGAGGTCGCGCTGCTGGCCGGGGTCTCGGTCGACTACTACACCCGGCTCGAGCAGGCCCGCGGGCCGCGCCCGTCCCGGCAGGTGCTGGCGGCGCTGGCCCGGGCCCTGCGGCTGACCGACGACGAGCGCGACCACCTGTTCCGCCTGGCCGGGGAGCCCGCCCCCGAGCCCCAGACGCGCTCCGACCACGTCCGGCCGGGCGTGCTGCACCTGCTGGACCGGCTGGCCGACAGCGCCGTGGTGGTCGTGAACGACCTCGGCGACGTGCTCGCCTGGACGCCGCTGGCCCAGGCGCTGTTCACCGACTTCAGCGCCCTCCCGGCCAGCGAGCGGAACCTGTACCGGATCTTCTTCACCGGCCGCGAGGAGCTGCACCGGCTGCCGCCCGAGGACCGCGAGCAGGGGGCGCGGGCCAACGTCGCCGACCTGCGGGCCACCTGGGCGCGGCGGCCCGGCGACCCGGCCGTGCGGCGGCTGGTCTCCCAGCTCCGGCGGGCCAGCCCGCTGTTCGAGCGGCTCTGGAGCGAGCACGACGTGGCCGTCCGCCACGCCGACCACAAGCGCTTCCTGCACCCCACGGTCGGGCTGCTGGAGCTGGACTGCGAGGTGCTGCTCACGCCCGACCAGGACCAGCGCCTGATCCTGCACACCGCCCCGCCGGGCACCGAGTCGGCCGAGAAGC
Source organism: Actinomycetes bacterium (assembly GCA_045807325.1). Classification (GTDB taxonomy): domain Bacteria; phylum Actinomycetota; class CALGFH01; order CALGFH01; family CALGFH01; genus CALGFH01. The sequence continues at coordinate 6,798 of JBJMHP010000316.1, forward strand.
TGGAGCTGCTGCGGGTGGTCGGCCTGCAGCGGCTCGTGCCCGAGACGACCTAGCGCCCGCTGGCGGTGGTGAGCCGGCTGTCCTCCAGCCAGGCCAGCACCTGGTGGACCGAGTCGTCGGCGCTCTCGGTCTCGGTGTGGAGCACGAGCTCGGGCTGGAGGGGTGGCTCGTAGGGGTCGGACACGCCGGTGAAGTGCTTGATCTGGCCGGCAAGGGCCTTGGCGTACAGCCCCTTGGGGTCGCGTTCGGCGCAGATGGGCAGGGGGGCGGCCACGTGGACCTCCACGAACACCTCCACGCTGACGCGGACCTGGTCGCGGGCCTGGCGGTAGGGGGAGATGGCCGCCACCAGCACGGCCACCCCATGCTTGGCCAGCTTGCCGGCGACATAGCCGATACGGGCGATGTTGGTGTCGCGGTCGGCCCGGCTGAAGCCGAGACCCTGGCACAGGTTGGTGCGGACCTCG
>JBJMHP010000317.1:0-3553 GCA_045807325.1 Actinomycetes bacterium
CCGGGGCCCGGGCATCCTCCCGATGGGATGAACCGGGGCCGGCTCGGGGAGGCGTGGCCGGGCCGGGCATCATCCGGTTCGGGTGAGCGGCAGCAGCACCTGGAAGCGGGTGTCGCCGGGGGTGGAGGTGAAGCGCAGGTCGCCGTGGTGGCGCTGCACGACGATCCGCCAGCAGATGTCGAGCCCGAGACCGGTGCCCTTGCCGACCGGCTTGGTGGTGTAGAAGGGCTCCAGGATGTGGGGGGCGGCGGCCTCGGGGATGCCGGGGCCGTTGTCGCCGATCTCGACCAGCACCCGGTCGCCGTCGCGGGCGGTGCGGACGGTCAGCCGGCCGCGGCCGTCCATGCCCTCCAGGGCGTCAACGGCGTTGTCGACCAGGTTGGTCCAGACCTGGTTGAGCTCGCCGGCGTAGGCGGGCAGCCGGGGCAGCGACCGGTCGTAGTCGCGGACCACCTCGACGCCCGTCTCCAGCTTGTGCTTGAGCATGGTCAGGGTGGACTCGAGCCCGTCGTGCAGGTCGAGCTCCTGGAGGGGGCTGCGGTCCATCTGGCTGTACTGCTTGGCCGCGCCGATGAGGGCCGAGATGCGCCCGGCGGCCTCGGACACCTCCTCCAGCAGGCTCTGGGCCTCGCAGGTCATGGCGGCCACGCCCACGGCCCGTCCCAGGGCCCCGGGGCCGACGGCGGCGGCGACCCGCTCCAGCCAGCCGGTGTCGACGCCGGCGGCGACCAGCGGCGGGGCCAGGTCCCAGGCGCCGGCCACGCCGTGGTCCTCCAGCCAGCCGCCCAGCTCGTCCTCGCGGTCGGCCGCCTCCAGCGGGGACAGGGGGGCCTGGTCGGCGCGGCCCCCGGTGGCCTGGCGGACCAGGTCGACCAGCCCGGCCAGCTGGTCGGGGGCGAGCCCGCCGTCGGCCAGCCCGGCCAGCTCGTCCCACAGGCCGGCGAGGCGCTCCGACAGGGTGTGGGTGGCGCGGGCCACGGCGGTCGCCGGGTTGTTGAGCTCGTGGGTGAGGCCGGCGGTGACGGTGCCCAGGGCGACCAGCCGCTCGCGGGTGCTGACGGTCTGCTGGGAGCCCATGCCCTGGATGGCGAACCCCTCCAGCAGGTGGGTGGCCATCGGGAACCACTCCCGCACGGCCTGGCCGAAGGCGGCCGCCGGCAGCACCCAGAAGCGGCAGTCGGTCACGGCCCGGATGCTGCCGGCATAGGAGCGGGCGATGGGCAGGTCCAGGTAGGCGAAGAACGCCCCCGCGTACGTGCCGCGGTGGTTGGTCCGGTTGACCTCGATCTCGGTCCCGCCCGCCCGCATGAGCATCGACAGGGTGCCCTCCAGCAGCACGAACAGCTGGTCGGCGGGCTCCCCCGCCCGGTAGATGGTGGCGCCGGCCCGGTAGTCGGCGACCCGGCCGCGCTCGGCCAGCCAGGCCAGCTGGTCGTCGTCCAGCTTCTCGAACAGGAACAGCTCCCGGAGGGCGTCGGGGCCGAGCCGCCCGGTCATTGGCGCTCCTCCCTCCCGCGAACGGCTGTGTGTGCGCCCGCCGTGCTCACTGAGCCTCCAGGTAGCGGTGGACGAGCTGGATGGCCATGGCGCCCTCGCCGACGGCCGAGGCGACCCGCTTCACCGAATTGGCCCGGGCGTCGCCGGCGGCGAACACCCCGGGCACGCTGCCCTCCAGGTAGTAGGGGTCGCGGTCCAGCGGCCAGCCCCGCGGCCGCTTCCCACCGACCAGCAGGTCGGGGCCGGTGAGGACGAAGCCCCGCCGGTCGCGCTGGACCACCCCGTCGAGCCATTCGGTGCACGGGGCGGCGCCGATGAACACGAACAGGAAGGCCGCCGGCACCTCCTCGGTCGCCCCGGTGGCGGCGTCACAGAGGGTGAGGCGCTCCAGGTGCTGGTCGCCGGCCACCCCGGCGACCACGGTCCTGGCCCGGACCTCGATGGTGCCGGTGTCGCGGATCTGGCGGATGAGGTAGTGCGACATCGACCGCTCCAGGCCGTCGGCGCGGACCAGCAGGGTGACCCGGCGGGCGTGCCGGGAAAGGAACACGGCCGCCTGGCCGGCCGAGTTGGCGCCCCCGACCACGTACACGTCCTCGTCGGCGCAGGAGGGGGCCTCGGTCGCGGCCGACCCGTAGAAGATGCCGCGGCCGGTGAGCCGGCCGGTGCCGGGCACGTCCAGGGTGGCGTAGGCGACCCCGGTGGCCAGGACGACGGTGTGGGCGGCGACCTCGCCGCCGTCGGCGAAGCCGACCACCCGGGAGGAGCCGCGCACAGCCAGGCCGGTGACGTCGGCGGCGGTGAGGATCTCGGCCCCGAACCTGGTCGCCTGCCGGCGGGCCCGGTCGGTGAGCTGGGCGCCGCTGACCCCGTCGGGGAAGCCGAGGTAGTTCTCGATCCGGGTGCTCTGGCCGGCCTGCCCGCCGGTCGCCTCCCGCTCGACCAGGACCGCGCGCAGCCCCTCGGAGGCGGCGTACACGGCCGCGCCCAGCCCGGCCGGGCCGCCGCCGACGATCACCGTGTCGTAGAAGTCGGTGGCCGGGGTGGTGGAGAGGCCGACCCTGGCCGCCAGCTCCTCGGTGCCCGGGTCGACCAGGGCGTCGCCGTCGGGGGTGACGACCAGCGGGACGCTGGACTCGTCCAGGCCGGCCGCCTCCAGCAGCCGCCGGCCCTCGGGCTGGTCGGCGGTCAGCCAGCGGTAGGACACCGAGTTGCGGGCCAGGAAGTCCCGCACCTCATGGGAACGCGCCGACCAGCGGTGGCCGACGACCTGGGTGGCCGTGACCGGCATGTCGTCGGCGGCGCGCCACAGCTCGAGCAGCTCGTCCACCACCGGGTAGAGCTTCTCCTCGGGCGGCTCCCACGGCTTGAGCAGGTAGTGGTCGAGGTCGATCACGTTGATGGCCTGGATGGCGGCGTCGGTGTCGGCGTAGGCGGTCAGCAGGGCCCGCCGGGCGTTGGGGAACAGGTCCATGGCCTGCTCCAGGAACTCAAGGCCGCTCATCTGGGGCATGCGGTAGTCGGCCAGCAGCACGGCCACCGGGTCGCCGCGCAGCTTGATCTCCCGCAACGCCTCCAGGGCCTGGCGGCCCGACTCGGCCCGGACGATCCGGTGGTCCTGCCCGTAGCGGCGGCGCAGGTCGCGGGCGACCGCCCGCGACACCCCCGGGTCGTCGTCGACCGTGAGCAGGACCGGCTTGCTCGCCTCCATGGGGCCCGATGGTAGGGTCAGGCCACGACAGCCAACAACCGCACGGTGTCCCCATGACCGCCTTGCCGCACCACCGCTTCTGCCAGGAGGTCGTCAACCAGACCGGCCTGCTCAGGGGGGTGGCCGCCGGCGCCGACCTGTCGGTGACGGTGCCGACCACGCCCGACTGGAACCTCGCCCAGCTGCTGCGGCACGTCGGCCGCAACCTCCGCGCGACCGGGACCGCCGTCCGGACCGGGACGGCCGTCGTCGAACCGGCCACGCAGGTGCCGGAGTCGGCCGGACCTGCCACCGACGACCCCGACGCGCTGGACGCCTGGCTGGCCGAGGGGGCCGCGCGGTTCG
>JBJMHP010000318.1:0-29657 GCA_045807325.1 Actinomycetes bacterium
CCTGCTGCGACGCGAGTTGCAGGTGGTTGAGGTCGCGGTGGAGGTCGCCGGCCGCGTGACCTGCAAGAGCTATCCGAAGTCGAAGGCGAGCCGGCGCACGGTGCCGCTGCCGGACTTTGTGATCGAGGCGCTGGCCGAGCACCTCGCCGCGTTCCCGGCCGAGTTGGATGAGTTGGTGTTCCGCAACGAGCGCGGCGGGCCGCTACTCCGGGCGAACTTCCGCCAGCGGGTCTGGCTGCCCGCGCTTGCCCACTCAGGCCTGATTGAGCGGCCGAAGTTCCATGACCTGCGACACTGCTATGCGACCTGGCTCATCTCCGAGGGGGTGCCGGTGAACGTCGTCCAGGCCGTGATGGGCCACGAGCAGGCCAGCACGACCCTGAACCGCTACACCCATATTCCGGCCGACACCCACGCCCGCGTGCGGGCCGCGCTGAATGCGCCCGCCGCCTATTCGCCGCCTGCCGCCGTTCGGGCAGCTGGCGACGACCGATAGTGTGGGGCGCTGACCTGCGGGATGGTTGGTGGGCGTGACAGGGATCGAACCTGTGACTTCTGCCGTGTGAAGACTTCGCCCCCCGCACCTACCTCCCGGCGCGGCTACCCTTCACATCACAAAGCCGCACGTAGACAGCCGAGGCCTCGATAGCCGGCTCGTGCGACGCGAGGCTGTGCGAGGCAGGGTTGCTGGCAGATTGCTGGCAAGTTCGGACCGCTCCAACCCCAGAGACGAAGGAAAAGTGATGGTCCGTCGGGACGCTGGCTTGGCCTTCATCGGCCCGGGTCCGCCGGCCCGAATCGCTCTACCCGTGACCGTGCTTGCGAGCCGGGAGGCGGCGCTGGACCCGACCGAGGAGGCCGCCCGCGCTCTGGGCCCAGGTGCGCTCGCCCATGACCCACAGCCAGAGCTCCCGGCGGTAGCCGGTGACGATCCCACCGAAGCGGTCCCGGTCCATGCCGGCGGCCTTCAGCGCCGGGCCCCAGCGCTCCCAGAGAGGGTCGGCGATCCAGGATCCGGCATCCACAACCGCCGTGCCTCGTTCGGGGTCCTGCTCGATCAGGGCCCGGGTGCGCCGGCGCAGCTCGACCGGCTCCTCGGGGAGCGCAAGAGCGTGCGCCGCATCGCTCACCGGTCGCGGACCACCGGGGCCCGGTCGGTGCCGGCGTAGGCGTCGACGTGGTCGGCGAAGTCGAAGAACAGCGGCGCCGAGGGATCGAAGGGGCGCTTGAGGCTGCGGGTGGCGACCTTGCGGTCGAGCGCGTCCAGCTTGTGCAGCGCCTCCAGCCGGTCCAGGTCGCGCAGCTCCAGGCGGTCGCGGACCCGCTCGAAGGCGACCCGGCCGGTGGGGGTGCGGACCAGCACGCTGGAGTAGCCGTCGGCGCTGCCGACGCTGCCGATGGACAGGTCGGCGGCGTGGCCGAGGAAGTCGGCGCACTCGTCGCAGCCCTTGAGGGCGGCCCCGTGGAAGTCACGCACCGGCTCGTCGACCAGGACCTGGCCGTCGGTGTCCTCGACGATCATCCGGCCGTGGATCACGTCGACCTTGCCGACCTTCTCCAGGGGGATGCCGCGCCGCTTCTGGACCTCGGTGACCATCAGCTTCTCGTAGTTGAAGCTCTTGGTGCACAGCAGGGCGATGGTCAGGGCGACCGCGTCGACCTGGGAGGCGCCCCAGCTCCAGGGGCGGGCCTGCATGGCCCGGATGGCCTCGACCTCACAGGGGGTGCCGACCACGGCGATGCGGGGCTGGGGCGGCAGGTCGTGGCCGGACAGGTCGAGGGCGGCCAGGGCCAGGGTCTGGTTGTAGAAGCTGCCGGCGCACTCGATGACCTCGTCCGGGGTCCTGGCCAGGAACGGCTCGCCCTTCCAGGGCTCGGTCGGGCTCTCGCGGGCCAGCAGGGCACCGTCCAGGTCGCCCGCCTCCAGCAGCGCGATCAGCAGGGCGCTGACCACCCCGCCGTCCTGGGCGCCGGGCAGCTGGGGCCGCACCCGGGCGGTGTAGGTCTCGCTCACCCGGCCCAGGCCCTGCCCGGGCGTCCCGGCGGCGCCGGTGATCTTCCATTCGGCCCCGTCGGAGCCGGCCACCGGCAGCGACCAGGTGGCCTCGTGGCGCAGGCCACCGCGGGGACAGAAGTCCCAGCACAGCGAGCAGCCGGTGCACATCTTGACCAGCTTGGGCAGGCCGTCGGCGCCGATGCCGATGGAGTCGCTGGGGCAGGCGGCGATGCAGGCCCCGCACTGGACGCAGCGGTCGGCGTCGATGACGGCCGCCTCCAGCTCCCAGAACCAGAGCTTGCCGGGAGCCTCCTCGATGCCGTTCATCTCGTCGCGGATCTTGTACCCGGCCATCAGGGCCGCCCTCCTTGCAGGATCGCTCGCAGCTCGGCGTTGGGCAGGTGCCGCGCCCACTGGTGGAACGCCTCGCCGTCGCGCCGCTCGGCCCGGTAGCGGGTCAGCAGGCCGGCCAGGGCCTCGGGGACCTCGTCGACCGGCTTGGCCCCCTCGACCCAGTCGACGAACGCGGCGTCGGTGCCGAGGCTGCCGCCCAGCCCGACGTCGACCGCCTCCAGGATCTGGCCGCCGCGGTGGGCGGTCTCGCCCCGGAAGCCGATGTCGGCGATCTGGGGCTGGGCGCAGGAGGCCGGGCAGCCGGAGAAGTGCATCCGGATGATGCCGTCGCCGGCCTCGTCGGGGCCGAGCCGGCGGTCCAGCTCCCGGGCCCAGGTGGCCGCCCTGGCCTTGGTCTCCACGATGGCGAAGCGGCAGAACTCGTTGCCGGTGCAGGCCACCACCCCACGCTCGAACGCCCCCGGGCTGGGCGAGTGGGTGACCAGCAGCGGCTCGGCCAGAAGGGCGTCCAGCCGCCCGCTGGGCACGCCGGTGAGGATCAGGTTCTGGTCGGTGGCCAGCCGCAGCCCGCCGTCGCCGTACTCGCCGGCCAGCCGGGCCGCCTCGACCAGGTTCTGCCCGGCCATCCGGCCCACGGTGACGTTGAGGCCGACGTAGTGCAGGCCGGGCTGGCGCTGGGCGTGCACCCCGAGGTGGTCGCCGCGGTAGCGGCGGGTCAGGGCCTCGCCGGCCGGCTCCAGGCCGAACCCGGCCCTGGCGGCCAGCTCGGCCCGGAACCGCTCGGGGCCCAGCTCCTGGACCAGGTAGCGCATGCGGGCCAGGCCGCGGTTCTCGCGGTTGCCGAGCTCGCCGAACAGCTGGGCGATGGCCCGGAACAGCTCCACCACCCGGTCGGGGTCGGGGCCGACGAGCACGTCGATGTCGGAGGCCATCCGCGGGCCGTCCGACAGGCCGCCGCCGACCAGCACGTTGTAGCCGACCGTGCCGTCGTCGCGCCGGGCCGGCCACAGGCCGATGTCGTTGATCTCGGCCTGGGCGCAGTCCTCGCGGCAGCCGGTGACGCTCAGCTTGAACTTGCGGGGCAGGTTGGCGTACTCGCGGTTGCCGGTGAAGAAGTCCGAGACCGCCTGGGCGACCGGGTGGGCGTCCAGGACCTCGTCGGCGTCCAGGCCCGACACCGGGCAGCAGAGCACGTTGCGGGCCGAGTCGCCACAGGCCTGCACGGTGGTCATGCCCACCGCCTCCAGCCGGGCCCAGATCTCGGGGACGGCGCCGATCCTGACCCAGTGGAGCTGGATGTCCTGGCGGGTGGTGAGGTCCAGGTAGGCGTCGCCGAACACCGGGTTGGGGGCCGGGCCGCGGGCGAACTCGTCCGCGATCTCGCCGATGGCCCGGGCCTGGTCGGCCTCCAGGCGCCCGCCGGGGATCTTGATGCGGAGCATGAACGCGTCCCCGCCCTGGCGCTGGGGGTACAGGCCGACCCACTTCAGGCGCTCGACCTCGCCGGGGACGGTCTTGATGGCGTCCGGGCCCTCTTGCGCGTAGCGGTCGAGGACCGCGTCGCGCACGTCCAGCGGGTGGCGCTCCAGCTTCCACTGCTCGACCTGGTTGAGCTCCTTGATCTGGCGGAGGTAGCGCATCCTCAACCTCCCCGGGTCCGGTAGCCGTCGGCCAGCAGGCGGGCGACCTCGGGGCGGGAGAACTGGGGCGGGGGCAGCTCGCCTTGGGCCAGCAGCTCCCGCACGGCCGTGCCGGACAGGTGCACCCGGGTCTCGGGCGGGTGCGGGCAGGTCCGGCTGGTCGCCATGGCCTCGCAGCGGCGGCACCAGAAGGCGTGCTCGAACCGGAGCGGCTCGATGCCGAGCTCGTCGGGGTCGTAGGCGTCGAAGGCCTCCTGGGCGGCGTAGGTGCCGTACCAGCTGCCCACGCCGGCGTGGTCGCGGCCGACGATGAAGTGGGTGCAGCCGTAGTTCTTGCGCACCAGGGCGTGGAACACCGCCTCCCTGGGTCCGGCGTAGCGCATCGCCGCCGGGAACGCGCTCAGCAGCACCCGCTGGGACGGGTAGTAGCCGTCCAGCAGCACCCGGTAGCAGGCCATCCGGAGGGCGGCGGGGACGTCGTCGTCCTTGGTCTCCCCGACCAGTGGGTGGAGCAGCAGGCCGTCGACGTGCTCCAGGGCCACCTTGTGCAGGTACTCATGGGCCCGGTGGACCGGGTTGCGGGTCTGGAAGCCGGCCATGGTCCGCCAGCCCCTGGCCGCCGCCTCGGCCCGGACCTGGGCCGGGGTGAGCCGCGGCCCCAGCTCGGCCGGGGTCTCGGGCAGCCGCAGGACGTGCACCGGCCCGCCGACCAGGGGGCCGCGGCGGGCCAGGGTGGCCGCCACCCCCGGGTGGGCCGGGTCGTCGGTCTCGAACACCAGCTTGGCCTCGGTGGCCGGGTCCGGGTCGTGGACCTCGGTGACGTCGACCACGGCCAGCAGGGTCCCGGCCCGGTCGGTCAGGGCCAGGCGGTCGGGGCCGGAGGCCAGCGCCTCGGCCGGGACCGGGAGGACGACCGGGAGCGTCCACACCTGCCCGCCGGCGAGGCGTCCGCGCTCGACCACCGCGGTGTGGTCGGCCGCGCCCAGGAACCCGGTCAGGGGCGAGAACGCCCCAACGGCCAGGCACTCCAGGTCGGCCAGGCCGCGGCCGTCCAGGGCGACGGCCGGCAGCCGGGCCGCCTCGGCGGCCAGCGCCTCGGCCCGGTCGGCCGGGACCAGCCGCTCGGTCAGGCGCCCACCGTGCGGGTGGGGGCTGTGGACAGCGGTTCGCCCCCCGTCCCGCCAGCGGCTACCCTCCCGGTTGGGGGCCCGCCCATCGGCGGGTGCGGGTTCCGCGCCTCCGCCGGCGGGTGGGGTGCCGGCGCGGCCGGGACCGGGGTCCGGCAGCCATGCGGCGGTCATGACCCGCTCCCCACCAGCGCCGGGGCCGGCCGGCGCTCCAGCAGGGCCAGGACCCGCTCGGCCGAGGTCTCAGGGGGCTCGCCGGCGGTGTCGAGCACCAGCTCGGGGACCAGCGGCGGCTCGTACGGGTCGTCGACCCCGGTGAGGCCCTGCAGCTCGCCCCGGGCCTGCCTGGCATACAGTCCCTTGACGTCGCGGGCCTGGCAGGTGGCCAGGTCGGTGGCCACGTGCACCTCCACGAACCCGCCGACCCGACCGATGGCCGCGCGGACCTCCTCACGGACCGCCCGGTAGGGGGAGATGGCCGACACCAGCACGGTGACGCCGTGGCCGGTCAGCAGCCCGGCCACATAGCCGATGCGGCGGATGTTCTCGTCCCGGTCGGCCCGGGAGAACCCGAGGCCCCGCGACAGGTGGGTGCGGACCACGTCGCCGTCCAGCACCTCGACCGGGCGGCCGAGGGTGGCCAGCCGGTCGCCGACCAGGTTGGCCACGGTGGTCTTGCCGGCCGAGGGCAGGCCGGTGAGCCAGACGGTGATCCCTTGCGTGCTCGGGCGCTGCGGCGCCCTGGTGGCAGCGGCCACGGTGCGGTTTCCTCTCGACGCGCGCGGAACGGTCCGGACGGCCCGGGCGGTCGAGGGATGAGCTGCGCGCTACGTTGCGCGGACTGACCGCCGGGCCCCGGGACACGCGCAACGGACCACACGCCCGTAGTCGAGGGCGCGGTTGCGGGTGAGGCGAACGCCGGTCATGGCCCAACAAGGTGCCGGAGCCCGCCCGGATCTGTCAACGGCCCGGGGCGGTGGCGCTGTGGGTCGGCGAGCCCTCGCGCTCGGCCAGGAACTCCTCCCAGGTGCGGCGACCGACGGCCCGGTCGGGGGCCAGGTTGGCGCCGGCCCGGAACGCCCGGGCGGCTCTGCCGGGCGTCCAGACCGGCAGGATCGGCCGGTGCCGGCCATGGGCCCGCAGGTAGCCGCGGACCAGCTCGGCCAGCTCGTAGGTCCGGGGCCCGCCCAGGTCCGGGACCAGGCCGGCCGGCGCGCCCAGGGCGAGCTCGACCAGCCGGTCCGCCACCTCCCCGGCGTCGACCGGCTGGACCCGCCACCCGGCCGGGACCGGGACCACCGGCAGCCTGGCCAGCTGGCGTACGGTCAGCAGGGTCAGGTCGTGGAACTGGGTGGCCCGCAGCGTCGTCCAGGGCAGGCCGGAGTCGGCGATCACCTGCTCGGCGGCCCGCTTGGCGGCGAAGTAGCCGAACATGGCCCGGTCGACGGCGCTGACCACCGGGATCCGGTCGGCGCCGACCACCGAGATGAACACCAGGTGCCTGGCCCCGGCCCGGGACGCCGCCCGGACCAGGTTGGCCGCCTTGACCTCGTCGCCCTTGGTGGTGCCGGCGAGGTGCAGGATGACCTCGGTCCCGTCGACCGCCGCCTCGACGCCGTCGCCGGTGGCCAGGTCGCCGGCCACCAGCCCGACCCCGTCGGTGCCGTCCTGGCGGTTGCCTCGGCTGAGCACGCGGACCTCGTGGCCGGCGTCCCGCAGCCGCGGGACGACCCGGCGGCCGAGCGTGCCGGTGCCGCCGGTGACCAGGATGGGTGCTGTCATGGGTGCCTCCCTGTCACATCCCTCCCGTGTGGGGGGTCATGTCCATGACACCTGGCAGCATGAGGATGTGACCGATGGACGAGCGTGAGTGGCTGGCCGACCGCTTCGAGGAGCACCGGCCCCGGCTGCGGGCGGTGGCCTACCGGATGCTCGGCTCGCTGGCCGAGGCCGACGACGCCGTCCAGGACGCCTGGCTGCGTGTCAGCCGGGCCGACGCCGGCGCGGTCGAGAACCTCGGCGGCTGGCTGACCACCGTCGTCGCCCGCATCTGCCTCAACATGCTGCGGGCCCGCAACATCCGCCGCGAGGAGTCCCTCGAGGGGCACCTGCCCGATCCGGTCGTCAGCCCGGTGGGAGAGCTCCAGCCCGAGGAGGAGGCGCTGCTGGCCGACTCGGTCGGCCTGGCCCTCCTGGTCGTGCTCGACACCCTGTCGCCGGCCGAGCGGCTCTCCTTCGTGCTCCACGACATGTTCGACCTGCCCTTCGAGGAGATCGCCCCCATGGTCGGGCGGTCCCCGGCGGCGGCCAGGCAGCTCGCCAGCCGCGCCCGGCGGCGGGTCAGGGGGGCCGACCTGCCGGGCCCCGACCCCGACCTGGCCCGCCAGCGCGAGGTGGTCGACGCCTTCTTCACGGCGGCCCGCGGCGGTGACTTCGACGCCCTCGTCGGGCTGCTCGACCCCGAGGTGGTGCTGCGGGCCGACTTCGGCGCCCGGCGGCCCGGCGCCCCCCGGGTCGTCCGCGGCCCGGCGGCCGTGGCCAGGCAGGCGTTCCTGGGCGCGCTCCCGGCCGCCCGCCTGCACCCGACACTGGTCAACGGGGCCGCTGGCGTGGTCGTCACGGTGCGGGGCCGGCCCCTGGCCGTCATGGGCTTCACCGTCGCCGACGGCAGGATCGTCGAGATCGACGCCATCGCCGACCCGGACCGGGTCCGCCGGATCGCCGCCGCCGTGCTCGGCGACGACAGGTAGGCGGCCGCCCGGGGAGTGGCTAGTCGACGCCCTGGACGGCGACCAGGCGCAGCCGGGCCGCGCCCTCCCCGCGGACCAGGTAGCGGCCGCCGTGGGCGGCCACCGCCACGGACGCGGCCGCCTTGTAGCGCTCGTACTGCCCGGGGTCGGTGACGTCGGTCTCGACGATGACGTAGGCAGCCATGATCGGGGCTCAGGGCTCCTTGTAGGCGCCGGGCTCGTCGATGATGATCGCCGTGCCCTCGCTGCCCGGCCCCTTGCGGCCGGTGCCCTCGAGGCGCTGCTCCTCCTGGAGGTGGGGCGGGGCGATCATGCGCACCAGGTGGAAGGCGGCCACGGTCACGATGGTGCCGAACGCGATCCCCGAGATCTCGAAGTTGTCGCTGATCCGCAGCGTCGTGTTCCCGATGGCGATGATCACCCCGGCGGCCACCGGGACCAGGTTGATCGGGTTGCCGAAGTCGACCCCGTTCTCGTGCCAGATCTTGGCCCCCAGCAGCCCGATCATGCCGTACAGGACCACGGTGATGCCGCCGAGGACGCCGCCGGGGGTGGCCGAGATGACCGCGCCGAACTTGGGCGAGAGGCCGAACAGGATCGCCACCAGCGCGGCGATGTAGTAGGCGGCGGTCGAGTAGATCCGGGTGGCGGCCATGACCCCGATGTTCTCGGCATAGGTCGTGGTCGGCGACCCGCCGACCGACGAGGTGATGGCGGTGGCGATGCCGTCGGCGGCGATCGCCCGGCCCATCACCGGGTCCAGGTCGTTGCCGGTCATCTCGGCCACGGCCTTGACGTGGCCGGTGTTCTCGGCGATGAGCGCGATCACCGCCGGCAGCACCAGCAGCACGAAGGTCAGCTTGATGTCGGGGAGGTGCCAGCCGACGATCTCCTTGCCGTCGGGGCCGACGGTGGTGTGGGCCGGGAAGCCCACCCAGTCGGCGCTGCGCACGCCGTCCCAGTTCACCCGGAAGTGGGTGGTCACCTTGTTGGCGGCGGGGTCGAAGGAGCTGATCTGGCCGAAGACCCGGTCGAAGAGCCACGACAGCACGTAGCCGAAGACCAGGCCCAGGAAGACGGCGATCCGCCCCAGGAAGCCGCGGAACCCGACCGCCATCACCATCACCGCGATCATGGTCAGCAGCGCCACCCACTGGTCCTGGGGCCAGTAGATGTTGGCCACCACCGGGGCCAGGTTGAAGCCGATGAGCATCACCACCGCGCCGGTGACCACCGGCGGCAGCACCGCGTAGACGACCCGCGAGCCCAGCAGGTGGATGATCAGGCCGCAGGCGGCCAGGACCAGCCCGGCGACCAGGATCGCCCCGGTCACCTGGGCCGAGTCGCCGCCCTGGGCGCGGATGGCCAGCACCGCGCCGACGAACGAGGCCGAGGTGCCCAGGTAGCTCGGCACCCGGTTCTGGACGATGAGCAGGAAGCAGATCGTCGCGATGCCGCTCAGCATGACGGCCAGCTGCGGGTTGAGCCCCATCACGATCGGGAAGACGAAGGTCGCGCCGAACATCGCGACCACGTGCTGTGCGCCGAGGCCGACCATCCGCGGCCACGACAGGCGCTCGTCGGGCCGGACCACCGCGCCCGGGGGCGGGGTCTTGCCGTCGTGGACGACGCGCCAGCTGAACAGAGCCATGACCTGCGCCCCTTTCGAGGAGCCACCGCGAGGCCCAGCGACCACGCGGCGTGGCCGATGCCGGAATGGCTAACGATGCCCCGGAGACCGGGCCGAACTCAACTCCCCCGACCCGGCCGCATCGCTCCCGCGGGTGAGGCGCGGCCGACAAAGATCCACCGCCGGGGGGACCGGCGGATCCCGCCGGCGGGCGATGGCGGCCGGGCCTCCGCCTCGTACGGTCGTGCCAGCAGGCATCGAGGGCCGAAGGAGGATGGGAGTGGACGAGCCGAGGGAAGGCACCGTTCGCCGGGGCGAGGTGCTGACGCTGGTGCAGCGGTCGCTGCGGCGCCGGGACTACCAGCTGCTCCGGGCCGACCAGGACCTCGGGGGGCTCCGGTTCGCGCCGGGCCGGCGGTCGGTGGCCCGGGCCACCACCGGCCAGACCGGCCCGCTGGTGCTGACCGCGGGCCCGGGCGGGGTCGAGGTCCGCCGCCACGACGGCGCCACCGTCGCCACCGTCGAGCGTGCCCGCCGGGGCGCGGCGGTGATCCGCGCCGCCCAGGGGCCTCCCAGCAGCTGGCGCCGGAGCGGCCGCTGGCATCGCTGGACGATCGCGACCGGCGAGGCCGACCTGCTGCACGTCACCGCCGCCCAGGGGTTCGTCAGGTCGTGGGCCCGGATCACCGCGCAGCGGGACCTGCCCGAGCAGGCGGCGGTGCTGCTCGGTGTGATCGGCGGCTTCCTGGCCCTGCGGGAGCTGCAGGCCGAGGTCGACGCGAGCGCGGCCGTCGGCGGGTTCGTCGCCGCCACCGGCTCCGGCTGACCCGAGGAGGGAACCGCCATGCGCGCGCTGGAGCAGCGACCCGGCCCCGGGGCGGCGGTCCTGGCCCGGAGCGGGCCGGTCTGGAGGCCGGCCCGCCGCGGGGACCTGGACGCGCTGCGGGCGCTGGTGGTGGTGGGGCTGGTCTTCTTCCACAGCGCGGTCATCTTCGGGGCCGGCGAGTTCCCGGTGAAGGCGCCGGTCGAGCACCGGCTGGCCACGGTGCTGGTGGCCTTCGGGGCCACCTGGGGGATGCCGCTGCTGTTCATGATCTCGGGGATGGGCATCTGGTACTCGCTGGGGTCGCGGGGGGTGGCCGGCTTCGCCCGCGAGCGGCTGCGCCGGCTGGGGGTCCCGCTGCTGGTCGGGCTGCTCACCCTGGTGCCGCTCCAGGTCTGGCTGGGGCGGCGCCGTGCCGGCGACGCCATCGGCGCCGCTGACCTCTACACGCGCTTCTGGGACGTGCGGCCCAGCCTCAGCTTCCCGTTCCTGCTGCGGGCGGCCCCCGACGGCGGCCGGTTCGAGACCGGCCACCTGTGGTTCCTGGTCTGCCTGCTCGGGTTCTCGCTGGCTCTCCTGCCCGGCGTGGCGGCGCTGCGCGGGCCGCGGGGGCGGCGGCTGGTCGAAGGGGTGGCCGGGTGGCTGGACCGGCCCGGTGGGCTGCTCCTGCCGGTGCTGCCGCTGGCCGCCGTGGAGGTCGCCCTCGGCAGCGAGGTCGGCCACGGCGGCTGGAACGACGCCAGCTACGCGCTGCTGCTCCTCTACGGGTTCCTGGCCGCCGCCGACCCTCGGGTCGGCCGGGCCATGCGGCGCCGGTGGCGGCCGGCGCTGGCCCTCGGCGGGCTGCTGTTCCTGGCCGCCGGGGCCCTGTACGCGGCGACCGGTGGCGCCGGGGACCCTCTCAGCGGCATGGACCCGCCGGCCATGGCCTTCCGGCTGCTCAAGAGCGCCGCCGGCTGGTCATGGGTGGTGGCCATCCTGGGGCTGGCCGACAGCCGGACCGCCGCCGCCCCGACGACCCCGGCGGCACCGGGCCGGCCGGGCCTGGGCCGCCGGCCCGGCGCCGCCGCCAGCGACGTCGTGCTCGCCTTCTACCTGCTGCACGAGCCGGTCGTGGTGGCGGTCGCCTACGTCGTCCTGAGCTGGCGGCTGGCCGCGGGCGTCCAGTACCTCCTCATCAGCGGTGTGTCCCTGGCCGTCACCGTGCTGCTGTGCGGGCTGGTCCGCCGCGGCCGCGTGACCCGGTTCCTGTTCGGCCTCAAGCCGGGCGAGGTACCATCGACACCATGACCACCGCCATGCAGCGATTCCGCCGCCCCCTGGCCCGACGTGGGCTCGCGGGGGCGTCCGGCATGGCCTAGGTCGGCGACTCCCAGGCGAACCACCGGGCCGGGGGGCGAGCTCCCCGAACCGACTCGCCGAACAAGGAGTTCGTCGTGCCGTCCCCAACCCATCACCCTCAGCCCGGGCCAGCTCGCCGCCGACCTGGCCGTCCGCGACCTCACCGACCCCGGCCAGGGCGGCCACGCCACCCAGCTGCTGGTCGACGCGGCCGTGGCCCGGCTCGCCGCCGCCTGGGGCTGCCAGGTGCGCCGGCACCGGGGGCCGCGCGTGGTCCCGGTCGAGGAGAACTACGACCGGCTCCGCATCCCCACCGACGCCGTCACCCGCGACGTGCGCTACACCCGCTATGTTGACGGGCGCCGCCTGCTGCGCAGCCATGCCACGGCGATGATCCCGGACGCGCTGCGGGCCCTGGCCGCCGACCCCGCCGACGAGGTCCTCCTGGTCTGCCCGGGGGTGGTCTACCGGCGCGACGCCATCGACCGGCTGCACGCCGCCACGCCGCACCAGCTGGACCTGTGGCGCGTCGCCCGCCGGCCGCTCGGCCACGCCGACCTCCGGGAGATGGTCCGGCTGCTGGTCGAGGTCCTGACGCCGGCCCGACCCTACCGGTCAGAGCCCCGCCTGCACCCTACACCCTGGACGGACGCCAGGTGGACGTCTGCTGGGACGGCGAGTGGGTGGAAGTGTGGGAGTGTGGTCTGGCCCATCCGGCCGTGCTGGAGGCGGCCGGGCTGGCCGGCTGGAGCGGCCTGGCCCTCGGCATGGGACTTGACCGGCTGCTCATGCTGCGCAAGGGCATCCCCGACATCCGGCTGCTGCGCTCGGCCGAGCCGAGGGTCGCCGGCCAGCTGGCCGACCTGGCCCCCTGGCGGCCGGTGTCGGCCATGCCGCCGGTGCGCCGCGACCTCTCGGTGGCCGTCCAGGCCGACGACACCGTGGAGGACCTGGGCGACAGGGTCCGCGACGCCCTCGGCCCGGACGCCGACGCCGTCGAGGAGGTGACGGTCCTGGCCGAGACGCCCGCCGACCGGCTCCCAGTCGCGGCCGTGGCCCGCCTGGGCATCGGTCCGGACCAGAAGAACGTCCTGGTCCGGGTCGTCCTGCGCCACCTGGAGCGGACCCTGACCGATAAGGAGGCGAACCGGATGCGGGACCGGATCTACGCGGCCCTGCACCGGGGCGGCGCGCAGCAGTGGGCGGCGCGGCCCGGCTAGGCCTCAGTCCGGCAGCAGCGGGACCGTCAGGCCTTGGTCGCGGCCGAGCAGGACCGCGCGGGTGACGGCGTCGGACCCGAAGCGGTCGCGGACCCGGTCCAGGGTGGCGTCCAGGCCGCCGTTGTGGCGCTCGAAGGGCAGGGTGAGCTGGATGACGCCGCTGTCGTCGAGGTTGGCCACGGCCACCCCGACCATGGTGACGCCCTGGCGCCGGATCATCGGCATGGCGTCGGCGAGCAGCTCCCGGGCGGTGACCATGATGGTGTGGGAGTGGCTGGTCGGCCAGGGCAGGGTGTGGGAGCGGGTCGCCCGGGAGAAGTCGTCGAACCGCAGCCGCAGCACCACCGTCCGGCCGGCCCGCCCGGCGGTCCGCATCCGCCGGGTGACCCGCTCGACCAGCCCGATCACCACCGTGTCCAGGTCGGCCGGTTTCTTGGGGGAACGGCCGAGGGCCCGCTGGGAGCCGATCGAGCGGCGCCGGCGGCCGACGTCCACCGGCCGCGGGTCGCGGTTGTGGGCCAGGGCGTGCAGGTGCCGGCCGGCCGCCTGGCCGACCATGGAGACCAGGGCCGCCTCCCCAAGCCCGGCCACCTGGCCGACCCTGGTGATGCCGCGGTCGCGGAGCTTGCCGGCCGTCACCGGCCCGACCCCCCAGAGCCGCTCCACCGGCAGCGGGTGCAGGAAGGCCAGCTCGCGGTCGGGTGGCACCTCCAGCAGGCCGTTGGGCTTGGCCACGCCGCTGGCCACCTTGGCCAGGAACTTGGTCCTGGCCACCCCGACGGTGATGGGCAGGCCGACCCGCTCGCGGACGTCGTGGCGCAGCCGGGCGGCGATCTCGGGAGGGGTGCCCGAGATCTTCCCCAGCCCGCCGACGTCCAGGAACGCCTCGTCGATGGAGAGGCCCTCGACCAGCGGGGTGGTCTCCCGGAACACCTCGAACACGGCCTTGCTCGCCTTGGCGTACTCCCCCATCCGGGGCGGGACCACCACCGCCCTGGGGCACAGCCGGCGGGCCAGGCCGCCGGCCATGGCGGTGCGGACGCCGTGGGCCTTGGCCTCGTAGCTGGCCGCCAGCACCACCCCGGCGCCCACGATCACCGGCCGGCCGCGCAGCCTGGGGTCGTCGCGCTGCTCGACCGAGGCGTAGAACGCGTCCAGGTCGGCATGCAGGATGGTCGCCTTGCTCATCGAACACATGTTCCCAGACGGCGGACCGGCTGTCGACCCCCTCAGCCGAGGTCGAGGATGGCCGACAGGTCGCCGACCGGGCCCAGGTGGCGGAGCTTGTCGGGGTTGACGATCGAGCGGAGGGTCTGGATCCGGCCCTCGGCGATGTCGAGGGCGAGCACCCCCAGCAGGCGGCCCTCGGGGTCGGTGGTGAGCAGGCCGGGGTGGCCGTTGATCTCGGCCAGCTCGAGGCGGATGCCGCCGCCGGCGCCGCGGCGGGCCAGGCCGAGCAGGAACCGGGCCACCCGCTGGGCGCCGTGGACCGGGGCGGTGAGGGCCGGGGCCTTGCCGCCGCCGTCGCCGTACAGGACGGCGTCGCTGGCCAGCAGCCCGACCAGGCCCTCGGTGTCGCCCTCGGTGATCGCGGCCAGGAACCGGTGGGCCAGCTCGTCGCGCTGGCGGCGGGAGGCCTCGAACCGGGGGCGGCCGGCCTCGACGTGGCGGCGGGCCCTGGCCGCGATCTGGCGGCAGGTGTCCTCGGACCGGCCGACCAGCCCGGCGATCTCGGCGTAGCCGTAGCCGAACACGTCATGGAGCAGGAACACCGCCCGCTGGACGGGCGAGAGCCGCTCCAGCAGCACCAGGAAGGCCAGCGACAGGGTGTCGGCGGTCTCGGCGTGGTCGGCCGCGTCCGGCTCCTTGCTGGTCACCAGCGGCTCGGGCAGCCAGGCGCCCACATACCGCTCGCGCCGGGCCCTGGCCGAGCGCAGGTGGTCGATGGCCAGCCGGGTCGTGACCGCCGACAGCCACGCCTTGGGCGAGGCGATCTCCTCGCCGCCGGAGACGACCCGGTGGAACCGCAGGAAGGCCTCCTGCACGAGGTCCTCGGCCTCGCTGACGCTGCCCACCATCCGGTAGGCGATCGAGAACAGCAGCGGCCGCAGCTCCCGGTAGGCATCGTCCTCGTCCATCGCCGCTCCCCGTCCACCCGACCGTGTCGCCACCTATGACGAACCGGCGCCCCGCCCTGTGACAGCGCGCCCGGCGATGGTGTCACGGCGCGGGCGGCCATCTCGTCTGCGATGGAGGAGACCCACGAAAGGAGCCTGACCATGAGGATCTTCGTCGCCGGGGCGACCGGGGTGCTGGGCCGCCGGCTGGTGCCGCTGCTGGTCGAGGGCGGCCACCAGGTGACCGCCATGACCCGCACTCCAGGCAAGGCCGCGGGCCTGCGGGCGACCGGGGCCGAGCCGGTGGTCGCCGACGCCCTGGACCGCGACGCCGTGCTCCGGGCGGTGGTGGCCGCCCGGCCCGAGGTGGTGGTGCACCAGCTCACCGCCCTGGCCGGGGCGATCAGCCTCCGCAAGTTCGACCAGGCGTTCGCGCTCACCAACCGGCTGCGCACCGAGGGCACCGACCACCTCCTGGAGGCGGCGCGGGCCGCCGGGACCAGGCGGTTCGTGGCCCAGAGCTTCGCCGGCTGGCCGTTCGCCCGGGTCGGCGGGCCGGTCAAGACCGAGGGCGACCCGCTCGACCCCGACCCCCCGGCCGAGCTGCGGCGCACCCTTGACGCCATCCGCCACCTGGAGTCGGCCGTGCTCGGGACCGAAGGGATCGAGGGGGTCGTGCTCCGCTACGGCGGCTTCTACGGCCCGGGGACCTCGGCCGGGGCGGGCGGCTCCATGCTGGAGGACCTGCGCCGCCGTCGCTTCCCGGTCGTCGGCGCCGGCACCGGCGTGTGGTCGTTCATCCACATCGACGACGCCGCCGCGGCCACGGTGGCCGCCGTCGAGCGGGGCGCCCCCGGCATCTACCAGATCGTCGACGACGACCCGGCGCCGGTGTCGGCGTGGCTGCCCGCCCTGGCCGCCGCCGTCGGCGCCCCGCCGCCGCGGCGGGTCCCGGCCTGGATGGGCCGCCTGGTCGCCGGCGAGCACGCCGTGGTCCTGATGACGGGGGCCCGCGGGGCCTCCAACGCCAGGGCCGGGCGCGAGCTCGGCTGGCGGCCCGGCTGGCGGAGCTGGCGCCAGGGCTTCCGCGACGGCCTCGGCGAGCCGGCCGCCGGGCCCTACCCGGCCCGGAAGGTCTCGTAGACCGGCTCCCGGCCGGGGCCGGCGGGCTCGGGGGCCGGGGTCGACGGGGCGGGCCGCGGGAGGCGGGCCGCGGGAGGCGGGCCGCCCACGGCGGCAGCCACCAGTTCCAGCAGCCCAGCAGGGCGACCAGGGCCGGCACCAGCAGGGCGCGCAGGATGGTGGCGTCGATGAGGATGCCGGCGCCCAGCGCGGTGGCCATGATCCTGACGTCCAGCTCGGGCATCGACGCCATCGAGGCGAAGGCCAGGAACAGGATCAGGGCGGCGCTGGTGACCGGTGGCGGGGACGCCCCAGATCGCCTCCGACCCGTGGCCCTCCTGCAGACGAGCACCAGCACCCCGTAGGCGGCCCCGATCGACAGCAGGTTGAGCACGACCGCCTTGAGGGCCAGCAGCATCGACCGGAACGCCCGGGCCAGGAGCACGAAGGTGGCGGCGGCGACCGCGGCCAGCAGCAGCGGGAAGCCGCCGTACAGGCTGCGGGTGGCGTCGACGGCCAGGGCGCCGCCGCCCCCGACCCTGGCCCCCGGCAGCGATGTTCGGTGGCCCGATCGTGACTTCGGAGGGCCGGGGCGGTCGTCGGCCACAGCGCGGCTGCGCGCCTGCGCACGCCGTGCAGTCCCGGGCGCCCGGCTACGGCGGCGGGCGTACTCAGCCGGTGTGGCCGGGGCTGACCAGGCCGGACTCGTAGGCGAAGACGACCAGCTGGGCCCGGTCCCGGGCCGCGAGCTTGACCATGGCCCGGCTGACGTGGGTGCGGGCGGTGGCCGGGCTGACCACCAGCCGGTCGGCGATCTCCTCGTTGGACAGGCCGGCGCCGACCAGGGCCATGACCTCACGTTCACGGTCGGTCAGGGCCGCAAGGTCGACGCGGGCCGTCGGTCCGGCGGCCTGGCGGCGGGCGGCGAACTCGGCGATCAGCCGGCGGGTCACGCTCGGGGCCAGCAGGGCCTCGCCGTCGGCGACCACCCGCACCGCCCGCAGCAGCTCCATCGGGTCGGTGTTCTTGAGCAGGAAGCCGCTGGCCCCGGCGGCCAGGGCCTCGAACACGTACTCGTCCAGCTCGAAGGTGGTCAGCACCAGCACCCGGACCCCGGCCAGCAGCTCGTCGGCGACGATCCGGCGGGTGGCCTCCAGCCCGTCCATCACCGGCATGCGGATGTCCATGAGGACCACGTCGGGGCGGGCCGAGCGGGCCAGCTCGACCGCGGCCGCCCCGTCGCCGGCCTCGCCGACGACCTCGATGTCGCCGGCGTCGTCCAGCAGCGCCCGGAACCCGGCCCGGACCAGCCCCTGGTCGTCGGCCAGCAGCACCCGGACCGGGCTCACGGGCCGCCCACCGGGAGGCTGGCCCGGACCCGGAACCCGCCCCCGGGTCGGGGGCCGGCCTCCAGGGTGCCGCCGAGGACCCTGGCCCGCTCCCGCATGCCGGGGATCCCCTGCCCCGACCGGCGAATCTGCCGGTCGCCGAGGGGCGCATCCGCCGGTTGGAATGGACCAGCCGCCGCCGAAGGCGGCATCAGGCCGTTGCCGTTGTCTGTCACCTCGACGTCCACCCGGCCGTCGTGGTGGGCGACGGTGATGTCGGCCCGGCTGGCCCCGGCGTGGCGGACGACGTTGGTGAGCGACTCCTGCACCACCCGGTAGCAGGCCAGGTCGACGGCGGGCGGCAGCCGCCGCGGCCCGCCCTCCAGCGACACCCTGACCTCGACCCCGGCCCCGGCCGCCTGGGCGACCAGGGTGTCCAGCTCGGCCAGGCCGGGCGCCGGGGCGAGGGGGGCCTGGCCGGCGTCGCCGTCGCGCTCGCGGAGCACGCCCAGCATGGCGTGCAGCTCGCCCAGGGCCTCGTCGCTGGCCTGGCGGATCGCGGCCAGCGACTCGGCGGCCTTGTCGGGCTTGCGGTGCAGCAGGTGGGCGGCGACCCCGGCCTGGACGCTGATCACCCCGATGGTGTGGGAGACCACGTCGTGCAGCTCCCTGGCGATCCGCAGCCGCTCCTCGTCGACCCGGCGGCGGGCCTCCTCCTCCCGGGTCCGCTCGGCCCGCTCGGCCCGGTCGCGCAGCTCGGCCACGTACGCCCGGCGGGCCCGGACCGCCTCGCCCCACCACATGGCGGCCAGCACCGTGATGGCCGCGTACAGCGGCTCCCCCTCGAACATGGTGTCGCCGTAGGGGACCAGCTCCTCGAAGGCCACGACCAGGGCGGTGGCGCCCGCGGCCAGCCAGGCCGGGCGACGCGGGACGGTCAGGGCGACGGTCCACAGGGCCGGGTAGACGGCCAGGTTGGACGGGCCCTCCGGGTAGGTGCGGGCGGCATACGCCAGCCCGGCGGCCACGGTGACGGCCAGGACCCCGAGCGGCCAGCGGCGCCGGGCCAGCAGAGCGACCGGCCCCACGGCCAGCAGCAGCCAGGCCAGGGCGTCGGGGGCCCGCCAGTCCGGCGAGCGGCCGACGCGCTCGGAGACCACCAGTGAGAGCACCTGGACCAGACCGATCCCGACGGCGAGCAGGACGTCGATGGTCAGGGCCCGGCCTCGGGCCAGGGGCACGCGCCTGCTCGCTTCCATACCGACGACGATAGGCGCCCGGCCCGAGCCGGGCATCCGTCGGCGGGCGTAGCCGCCGCGGCCCCGGCTACGCAGGCGCGCGTACCGCCCGGCGGCCCCGCCGAGGCGTCGTGGGCTGGGCCTCCGGGCACCGCCCTTGCTCGTCGCCCTGGTTGTGGTCCCCGCGCCCGGCCCGGCACACTGCCGAGGTGGCGATCGAGAACCCGGAGCCGGGCACCGAGGAGCCTGGCGAGGGCGGCGAGGTGCGGGCCGGCGAGCGGGTGGCCAGGACCGACCCGGTGACGGCCGTGTTCAGCCGGCAGGTGAGGCCCGGCCGCGAGGCCGAGTTCGAGGAGTGGGCCCACGGCGTGATCTCCGCCGCCACCCGCTGGCCGGGGCACCTGGGCGCCTCGGTCCTGCACGAGCCGGGCAGCCCCTGGTACCACCTGGTCTACAAGTTCACCGACCGCGACCGGTTCCGGGCCTGGGCCGAGTCCGAGGAGCGCGGCCACTGGCTGGGCCGGGTCGAGCGCCTCACCGAGGACCAGGACCACGAGCTCCAGCAGACGACCGGGCTGGAGACCTGGTTCGACCTCCCCGGCCCGGACGCCAACCCCCGGCCGCCGCCGCCCCGCTGGAAGATGTGGCTGGTCTCGCTGATCGCCGTCTACCCGCTGGTGGTGCTGTTCCAGTGGGCCCTGGCGCCCCGGATGAGCCGCCTGCCGCTGCTGTTCAGGTCGGCGATGTTCCCCCTGGTCCTGCTCACCCTCATGACCTATGTGGTGATGCCGCTGGTGACCAGGTTTCTGCGCCGCTGGCTGCGGCCGGGACGCTAGCCGTCAGGGGGCGGTGAGCCAGACCGCCTGGTAGGGGTCGAGGACGACCTGGCCGTGGTCGACCCGGGCCGGCCGGCCGGCGATGCGGTCCGCCGGCCGGTCGTGGCCGACCAGGTACAGGGCCATCGGGCTGACGCGCTGGGGCTGCTCGGTGACGTTGTGGACCGCGACCAGGGTGCCGAGCGGGTGGCGGCGCGTGAAGGCGAGCAGCTGCGGCTGCTGGAGGTCGACCCCCTCCACCGGGGTGGCCGCGTGCAGCTGGGGGGTGCGGCGGCGGGCCTCGGCCAGGGCGACCAGGCCGGAGAAGATGCGCTCGGCCACGGTGCCCGGCTCGGTCCGGCGGGCGGCCAGCTCCCAGTCCATCGCCGGGCGGTGCTGCCAGCGGTTGTCGGCCGCCAGGGCCGGGTCGTCGAGGTAGCCGTGGTCGTTGAGCATGCCGAGCTCGTCGCCCATGTAGAGCAGCGGGATGCCGTCGTAGCCGAAGATCAGGGCGTGACCGAGCAGGATCCGGCGGACCGCCAGGTCGACCAGGCTCGGGTCGCCGGCGGCCAGGGCGTCCTCCAGCCCGGCCAGGCTGGCCATGGTGCCGCTGGTGCGCCGGTCCCCGGTGGTCGGGTTGTCCTGGAACACCTCGCCGCGGGCGAAGCTGCCGGGGAACTTGCCGGCGTAGAAGTCGGCCAGGAAGCGGCGGTGGGCCAGCCCGCTCCAGCCGATCGCGGCCGCGTCCTCGTCCAGGACGGCCCAGCCGATGTCGTCGTGGCAGCGCAGGTAGGTCGCCCAGGCGGTGGAGGCCGGCTTGGCCGGCAGCCGGCCGAGGACAAGGGTGGCCAGGCGGGCGTCCCTGGTCGCCACCGCCGACCAGAACTGCACCATCAGGCTGTTGTGGTAGGCCAGGTCGGAGATGCGGCCGTGGTGGCGGCCGACGCCAAGGTAGGCGGCCAGCTCCTTGGGGCTCACGATCGCCTCGGCCTTGAACGCCGTCGCCGGGGCGACGATCCGGGCGCAGGCCCGCAGGGCCAGGAGCAGGTCATGGACCTCGGGCTGGTTCTGGCAGCTGGTGCCGAGCCGCTTCCAGATGAACCCGACCGCGTCCAGCCGCAGCACCTCGACGCCGCGGTTGGCCAGGTTGAGCAGGACGTCGGCCATCTCGACGAAGACCCGTGGGTTGGACCAGTTCAGGTCCCATTGGAAGGAGTTGAAGCTGGTCCAGACCCACCGGCCGGTCTCGGGGACGAAGCTGAAGTTGCCCGGGGCGAACTCGGGGAAGACCTCGGGCAGGGTCCGCTCGTAGGCGTCAGGCAGCTCCCGGTCGGGAAACACCCAGAACATCGCCTCGGCCTCGGGGTCGCCGGCCCGGGCCGCCACCGCCCACTCATGCTCGGCGGCGCAGTGGTTGAGGACCAGGTCGGCGCAGACACTGATCCCCCGCCGCCGGGCCAGCCCGCACAGCCGCTCCAGGTCCTCCATGGTCCCCAGCCGGGGGTCGACAGCCCGGTAGTCGCGCACCGCGTAGCCGCCGTCGGAGTCACCCTCGCGCGGCGCCAGCAGCGGCATCAGGTGCAGGTAGCGGACGCCCAGCTCCCCGAGGTAGTCGAGGTGCCCACCGACCCCCTCCAGGGTGCCCGCGAACCGGTCCGTGTAGCAGACGTAGCCGACCATCGCCGGGTCCTGGAACCAGTCGGGCCGGATACTCCGCTCCAGGTCGAGCAGCTTCAGCTCCTCGTCCCGCTCCCGGTACCGCTCGGCCAGCAGCACCGCCACCCGCTCCATCAGCCCACCCAGGTCGTGCCGCTCCCCGTACGGCCCCCTCAGCCCCTCGACCAGGTCACCCCACCAGCGCCGCAGCCGGACCAGGAACAGGTCCACATCCCGAGCCGGGAGGCCGTTGAGCATCGTCCGGACCCGCCGCTGAACCCCCTCCGGCACCCCGCCGCCCATCCCACCTCCTCACCCGGGGCGTCCTTCACCGCCCGGTCCCCCGGAGGGGGGAGCGTAGCGGACCGGACGGCGAAGTTCCCGCGACTGTCCACAGCCCCGGGTCGACTGCCCTCGCGATTTCACCGACAGAGGATCCAGCGGACCGACCGAACCGATGGGAGCGGGCGGCGGACTAGCAGGCGGCCCAGCGATCGACCCGCTTGAAGCGCTGGACCCGGAGGAAGGCCTCGCGGACCCGGGCCTCGGACAGGCGGCCGGCGGCGACCGCCCGCCCGAGGTGGTCGAGGATGGCCGGGACGGCGCTGTGGCCGGAGAGGGTGAGCTGGTCGACCCCGGCGGCGAGGGAGCGCTCGGCGGCGGCCGGGAGGGAGAGGGTGCTGGCGATGGCGCCCATCTCCAGGGCATCGGAGACGACCAGGCCGTGGAAGCCCATGGTGTCGCGGAGCAGGCCGCCGACCACCGCCGGGGACAGGGTCGCCGGGGTGTCGGGGTCGACGGCCCGGACGACCAGATGGCCGACCATGACCCCGTCCAGGCCGGCGCGGATGGCCGCCCGGAACGGGGCCAGGTCGCGGGCCCGCAGGCGGTCCATGGTGGCGTCGACGACCGGCAGCCGGCGATGGGAGTCGACGGTCGTGGCCCCGTGGCCGGGGAAGTGCTTGCCGACCGGGGCGACCCCGCCGGCGGCCAGGCCCCGCTGGAAGGCCACGGCGGCCCGGCTCACGGTGGCCGGGTCGGCCCCGAAGGAGCGGTCGCCGATGACCCCGTCCCAGCGGGCCCCGGTGACGTCCAGGACCGGGGCCAGGTCGGCGGTGACGCCGAGGTCGGCCAGGTCGCGGCCGGCGGCCAGGCCGTACCGATGGATCCGGTCGACGGGCAGGCGGCCGAGCTCGCGGGCCGAGGGCGAGGCGCGGACGATCCCGGCCAGGCGGGCCACCCGCGTGCCGGGCTCCTGGTCGACGGCGACCTCCAGCGGGATCCCGGCCCGGCCCTTCAGGTCGGCCAGCAGCGCCCGCACCTGCCCGGCCGAGGCGACGTTGGCGCGGAACAGCAGCAGCCCGCCGACCCCCTGGTCGACCAGCCGCCGACTGATCGGCCCGGGCTGGGTCCCTGGGAACCCGACCAGCAGCAACTGCGCCAGCTGGATGCGAAGCGGCGGAAGCGCGGCGCAGCCGGGCCCCGCCGGAGCTGTGGACAGCTGGGGCCGCCCCTTCTCGCCGTCGGCTACCCTCCCGGTCCGGGGGCCCACGGACCCGGGGTGGGGCGGGTTCGCGCCTGCCCCGGCGGCCCCGGCGGAGCCGGAGCTCGCGGAACGCGCGGACGGCGCGACCCGGTCGCCGCCGCCATGGGCACAGGCGGCCGCCAGCAAGACCAGCAGCAGCCCGGTCGCCAGGGAACGGCTCCTGGTCAGGCCTCGACCTCCCGGCCGTCCTCGGACCAGCGGGTGTGGAAGACGCCGGGGCGGTCGATCCGCCGGTAGGTGTGGGCGCCGAAGAAGTCGCGCTGGGCCTGGAGCAGGTTGGCCGGGCCGCGCTCGCGGCGGAAGCCGTCGTAGTAGGCCAGCGACGACGCGAACGCCGGGGTGGGCACGCCCAGCTCCACCGCCGCGGCCGCGACCCGGCGCCAGGCGTCCTGGGCGTCGCCGCCGGCGTCGCGGAAGTACTCGGCGAACAGAAGGTTCCGCAGGCTTGGGTCGGCCGCGTAGGCCTCCCGGATGCGGTCCAGGAACCGAGCCCGGATGATGCAGCCGCCCCGCCAGATGGTGGCCAGGCCGCCCAGGTCGACGTCCCAGCCGTAGGCGTCGGCGGCGGCCGCCATCTGCTCGAATCCCTGGGCGTAGGCGACCACCTTGGAGGCGTAGAGGGCGTCGCGGACGTCGTCGACGAAGGCGTCGGCCCGGGACGCGTCCAGCCGCCCCGACGGCCCCTGCAGCACCTTGGCCGCGGCCGTGCGCTGCTCCTTCTGCGACGACAGCACCCGGGCGAACACCGCCTCGGTGATCCCGGTGACGGGCACGCCCAGCTCGAGCGCCGACTGGACCGTCCAGCGGCCGGTGCCCTTCTGCTCGGCCTGGTCGAGGATCACGTCGACCAGCGGCTGGCCGGTGGCCTCGTCGACCTTGCGGAGCACCTTGGCCGTGGTCTCGATCAGGAACGAGTCGAGGTCGCCGGCGTTCCAGCGCTCGAACACCTCGGCCAGCTCGCCCGCCCCCATCCCCAGGCCCTGGCCGAGCAGGTCGTAGGCCTCGGCGATGAGCTGCATGTCGGCGTACTCGATGCCGTTGTGGACCATCTTGACGTAGTGGCCGGCGCCGCCCGGGCCGACCAGCCGGCAGCAGGGCACGCCGTCGACCTGGGCGGCGATGGTGGTGAAGAGCCGCTCGACCAGGCGGTAGGCCTCGGGGCTGCCCCCGGGCATGATGCTGGGGCCGTGCAGGGCGCCCTCCTCGCCCCCGGACACGCCGGTGCCGAGGAAGCGCAGCCCCAGCCCGGCCATGGCCTGCTCGCGGCGGACGGTGTCCTCGAAGAAGCTGTTGCCGCCGTCGACGAGCAGGTCGCCCTCGTCCAGGTGCCCGGCCAGCTCCTCCAGCACGGCGTCGACGGCGGGGCCGGCCTTGACCATGACCAGGATGCGGCGGGGCCGGGCCAGGACGGCCACGAACTCCTCGGTCGAGAAGGTCCCGACCAGCTCGCCCTCGTCGCCGTGACGCTCCAGCAGCTCCCGGGTCCGCGACTCGGTCCGGTTGTGGACGGCGACCGGGAACCCGTGGCGGGCCGCGTTGCGGGCCAGGTTCGCCCCCATGGTGGCCAGGCCGGTGACGCCCAGCTCGCACTGTCCTGCCATCGAGGGCCCTCCTCAACCTCGGCGTGCGCTTGCCGTGCAGGCACGCTACCGCAACGCTGCCAGCCGCGCCCCACGGGGAGGCCCTGCGGTCAGGGGTTGGCGGTGGCCGAGCTCACCCAGCCCAGGTACGCGGTGCTGCCGTGGTCGATGGGGACGGCGGTCAGCTCCGGCGTCTCGTAGCCGTGGCTGGTCTCGATGTGGGCGGCCAGGGCGTCGAAGCGGGCGGCGGTGGTCTTGATCAGACAGAGCCACTCGTCCGCGGTCTCGATCGACCCCCGCCAGCGGTAGGTGCTGGAGATCGGGCCGAGCACCTGCACGCAGGCCGCCAGGCGCCGCTCGACCAGGTCACGGGCCAGCCGTTCGGCGTCCGAGCGGACGTCGGTGGTGGTCATCGCCATCAGATACCGGTCGGGCACTGGGCAGTCACCTCGTCAGGCTGGTCGGGACTCAGGGTGGGTCCGGCGCGGGGATCGTACGACGCGGGACGCGGCGGGCGAGCATGGCCGCCAGCAGGGCCACCCCGGCGGTCATGGCGAAGGCGCCGCCGATGCCGGCGCTGGGCCGGCCGGCGGCCGCGCCGGCGGCGACCAGGACCCCGCCCAGGCCCGCCCCGAGGGCCACCCCGAGGTTCTCGGCCAGCTGCAGTGAGGCGCTGGCCACCCCCTCCTGGCCGCTGGGGGCCTCGCCGAGCACGATCAGCGAGATCGGCGAGTAGGCGAGCCCGATCCCGAAGCCCCCCACGGCCCAGCCGGCCACCGCCACGGCCAGCGGCACGGCCGGGTGCAGGGCGGCCGCCTCGCAGGCGATGCCGGCGGCCACGATCAGCAGTCCGACCCGGATCAGCCGCCGGCCCGGCCAGTCGGCCGCCTTGCGTTCCTGGACCCAAGAGCCGGCCGTCCAGGCGAGGGTCGCGGCCGTCACCGCCAGGCTGGCCACGGCCGTGCTCTGGCCCCGGACCGAGGTGACGGCCAGGGGCACGTAGGTGTCGGCGCCGAAGAAGGCGAAGGTGAGCAGGGCCCGGGACAGGACGGTGACCGGCAGCCCGGCCCTGGCCACGAGCGTCCCCGGCGGCAGCAGGCCGCGCAACGGGACCACGCCGACGGCCAGGCCGGCGGCGACCAGCAGCGCCCCGGCGACAAGCGAGCGGCTGGTCAGGCCGGCCAGGACCAGGCCGGCACCGGCGGCCACCCCGACCGCCCTCGGCAGCCGGCCCCGCTGGACCAGCGGCTCGGCCGGGGGGCCGAGCCGGCGCAGCGACGGCCAGGCCAGCGAGCCGGCCGCGAGCACCAGCGGCAGCAGGCCCAGGAAGACCGCGCGCCAGCCGAAGCGGGCGGCGACCAGCGCCGACAGGGCCGGTCCGATCAGGCCGGGCACCACCCAGGCGGTGGACAGGACCGCGAACACCCGGGGTCGCAGCGACTCCGGGTAGCTGCGGCCGATGGCCGCGTAGGCGACCGCCGGGACCGCCCCCGCCCCCAGCCCCTGGAGGCCGCGGGCCAGCACCAGCACCAGCATGCTGGGGGCCAGGCCGCCGATGGTCAGCCCGGCCACGAACACCAGCACGCCGGCCACGAACGGCGGGGCCGGGCCGCGCCGGTCGGCCTGGCCGCCCGCGACCACGATGCCGACCAGCACGCCCAGCTGGAAGGCGCTGGTCACCCAGCCGTACAGGCGGATGCCCTGGAGGTCGTCCTTGATCGCGGGCAGGATAGTAATGACGGCCAGGGCCTCGAAGGCGACCAGGGTGATGGTGAGCACCAGGCCAATGGTGAGCCCGCGCCTGGCCGGCGTCATCAGCCCGGCCGGCCGCCTCGGCGACCGCTTCATGGTTGGCCCACGCGGCCATGCTACCGGCCCGTCCGGCCCGGCTTGACAGGCAACCGGCGGGTTTGGAAGGGTACGCCCGTCGTCGGCCACCCCCCCAATCCCCCAAATTGGGCCAACGGCACTACAAGCGGCGTGCCTCATGTTCCGCGATCGCTGCTTCGGTGACGCTGGCCCTTCCCCCGAAGAGGCTCGCCAGCTTGCGGAACAGACCGGCAGGAACCGGCTCCAGGGCCCGCCCGCGGCACGCCCGGGCCGGCTCGCCGTGGGTCGGCAACCTCCGGACGGGCTTCCTCATCGTCTTCCCGCTGCTGCTGGCCTGGGCGCTGCTCCCGGCCAGCGCCAAGCCGGGCGCCGGGCGGCCGGTGGGTCAGGACCGGGCCGCATCGGCCGCTCCGGCGCCCGATACCGTCCGGCTGGCCTCGCTGGTCAACGCCGAGCGCTCCCGGCACGGCCTGCCGGCCCTGCGGGTGGTCCCCCGCCTGTCGGCCCTGGCCGGCGTCCAGTCGGCCCGGATGGCGGCCGCGCGCCGCCTGTCGTCCAGCGTGGGGCTGGCCGACGTCGTCCAGCCGGCCCGCGCCTGGAAGGAGCAGGTCCGCTGCGCGGCCAGCGCCGAGGCGGCCCACCAGGACCTGATGGCCTCGACCACGGCCAGGCGCCGGATCCTCAGCCGCTCCTTCAACGCCCTCGGGGTCGGAGCGACCAGGGTCGACTGCCTCTGGGTGACCGAGCTGCTGGCCAACGTCCCCGAGGCCAGCGCCGCCGAGGCGACCGAGCGGCGGCCGCGCCGCACCACCACGACCACCGCCGCCACCACCACGACCAGGGCGGCCACCACCACCACCACCGAGCCGGAGCCGCCGCCGACGACCGCCCCGGCGGCCGCGCCCGCCCCCGCGGGCAGCCAGAGCACCGCCCAGAAGCTGGCCAGCGACCTGTTCAACCGGCTCAACGCCGAGCGCCGGGCCCGGGGCCTGGCCGCGCTCGACTGGGACGACGACCTGGCCCGCGTCGCCGGCGACTGGTCGGCCCACATGGCCAGCACCGGCAACTTCGCCCACCGCGACCTGGGCGCGGCGGGCAGCCTGCCCGGCATGTCCAAGTTCTCGGCGCTGGGCGAGAACATCGCCTGGGTCGAGGGCTACCCGAGCATGGGCAACCAGCTCCACGTCGGCTGGATGAGGTCCGAAGGGCACCGGGCCAACATGCTCCAGCGCGGCTTCGACTCGGTCGGGATCGGGGTCGTCTGCTCCGGGGGCCGGGCCTGGGCGACCCAGAACTTCGGCCGCCTGGACAGCTCCAACGCCCCCTCGATGAGCTCCAGCACCCCGGCCGAGCAGCCGATCGTGGCCACCCGGAACGACGGCGTGCGCTGCTGAGCCGCTGACCGAGGAAGGTTTCGCGCCCGCCGGCTGTCGTGGTCAGATGGTGGTCAAATGGGCGGGCCAACGGTGGCGGCCGGGCCACCCCGAACGACGGACCGAGGCGGTGCGGGCATGCTCAAGGCATGGGTGCTGATCCAGACGGAGGTGGGCAGGGCCGGCGAGGTCGCGGCGGCCGTGACCGCCATCGACGGGGTCGAGCTGTCCGAGGTGACCGCCGGGCCGTTCGACGTCATCGCCAAGGTGGAGGCGCCCAACCTGGACGCCCTCGGCCGGCTCATCGTCAGCCGCGTGCAGGCCGTCCCCGGCACCCTGCGCACCCTCACCTGCCCGCGTCCCGGTCCCGACCGCCCCGACGCCTAGGAAGCGCCATGGACCAGCAGGCGCCGCCGCTGCACCCCGAGCTGGAGCCGCTGGCCGGGCTGCTGGGGACCTGGCGGGGCGAGGGCGCCGGCGAGTACCCCACCATCTCCCCGTTCCGCTACGGCGAGGAGGTGCGCTTCTGGCACGTCGGCAAGCCGTTCCTGGCCTACGCGCAGCGGACCTGGAGCCTTGAGGACGGCCGGCCCCTGCACGCCGAGACCGGCTACTGGCGGGCCAAGCCCGGCGGGACGGTCGAGCTCGTCCTCGCCCACCCCACCGGCATCGTCGAGGTCCAGGAGGGCCACCAGGACGGCGGCCGGATCGACCTGCACAGCACCACCATGGCCATGACCGCCACCGCCAAGACCGTCACCGCCCTCCACCGCACCTTCGACCTCGACGGCGACCGCCTCACCTACACCATCGCCATGGCCGCCGTCGGCCAACCCCTCACCCACCACCTGGCCGCCGAGCTCCACCGGGTCGGCTGACGGGTCAGTGGGCGATGACCCGCCCCAGGTCCGGTGGGGGTGGGAGCTGGGCCTGGGTGGATTCCAGGGCCTCGATGGCGGCCAGGGCGGCCGGTGGCAGGGGGGTGGTGCGGCGGGCCGTCAGGTCGACGTGGAGGGCCAGCTCCTCGTGGGTGGCGGCCAGGATGCCCCTGTCGAGGTTCTCCATGGCCAAAAGGTAGTGGAGCTTCTTGGCCGAGTGGCCGACCAGCCGGGCCAGGATCCGGTAGCGCTCCCCCTCGGACAGCTCGGCGTGGTAGCGGGTGTGCTCCTCCACCACCATCAGGGTCGACCCGGTGCGGGCGTTGTACTCCTCCGGGCCCAGCCCCAGGTGGGCGAACAGCCCGTCGGTGGAGGCGTCGAACGCCGCCCGGTAGTGGACGACGTTCATGTGCCCGTTGTAGTCGATGTGCTCGGGGCCGACCCGGCCCGCGCCCACCTCCAGCCAGCCGTCGAGGGGGGCCATGGCTCAGGCGAGCAGGCGGGTGGCCAGCTCGTCCAGGTCGGAGACGACCAGGGTGGGCGGGTCGGCCAGGGGGTCGGGGACCTTGCCGGGGCGGGCGACGAAGGCGGCCTGGCAGCCGGCGGCGAGGGCGCCGGCCACGTCCCAGGCGTGGGCGGCGACCAGCAGGACGTCGCCCACCTCGACGCCGAGGCGGTCGGCGGCCATGCGGTAGGGCTCGGGGGCCGGCTTGAGGCGGCGGACGGCGTCGGCCGACAGCACGACCTCGAACGCCTCGATGATGTCGGCGTGCTCGAGCTGGGCCCTGGCCACCCGCTCGGTCGAGTTGGTCAGGGCGGCCAGGCGCAGCCCGCCCTCGGCCAGCCGGCCAAGCGCCCCCGGGACCTCGGGGTGGGCGGGCAGGCGGGTCATGCCGCCCACCACCGCCTCGCGGTCGCCGTCGGACAGCTCCACCCCGAGGCGGACCGCGGTCATCTCCAGGGCGGCCCGCCCGACCGTGCCGAAGTCGGTGTAGCGGTCGGTGATGGTGGCCACCATGACCGACTGGAGCAGCTGGCCGAACCAGGCCACCCGGGCCCCGCGGTCGCCGAACAGCCGCTCGAACTCGCCGTCGAGGGCGGCCAGGTCGAGCAGCGTCTCGTTGACGTCGAACACGCACACCGGCGCCATGGCATCCTCCTCGGGTCGCGGGCTCCGGCGGGCAGCACACCAGGTCGGCCCGCCGACGGCAACCCGCGGGCCGCTGTGCCAGGCTAGGGCCATGGACGACCAGGGTGGGCAGCCCTTCTGCTACCTGACCACCGCCGGGCGGG
>JBJMHP010000319.1:0-7109 GCA_045807325.1 Actinomycetes bacterium
GCTATCGCAGGCCAGGCTCTGGGACGCCGAGCCGTTCCTGGCCACCACCCGCACCGAGGTGCTGGAGGCGGCCGGGTCGCGCTACACCTACGCCGCCACCCCCCTGGCCATGGCCGAGGCCGAGGGACGCGGGCTCAAGCGGCTGGCCCTGGTCGGCATGAGCTGCCAGGCCTCGATCAACGGCACCCTCCAGGCGCGGCGGGTCAACAAGTACGCGCGCCGGATCGAGATCACCCTGGGGCTGCTGTGCTCCAAGTCGTTCGCCTACGACGGCATGCGCCAGGTGATCACCGAGTACGGGGTCCCGCTGGAGGACGTGGCCAAGGTCAACATCAAGGGCCGGTTCCAGCTGTGGCGCCGCTCGACCGGTGAGCTGGTCGAGATCCCCCTGAAGCGGATGCAGGAGGCGACCCGCGAGGGGTGCCGGCTGTGTCCCGACTTCGCGGCCGAGCACGCCGACATCGCCACCGGCGGCCTCGGCCAGCGCGACGGCTGGACCCTGGCCGTGGTCCGCACCCAGCGCGGCGAGGACTGGCTGCGCGAGGCCGAGGCGGCCGGGGTCATCGCCGTCCGGCCGGGCGAGGAGGACCCGGCGGCGCTGGCCCTGATGGCCAAGCTGGCCGCCCGCTCCCGGGGGCGGTGGCCGGTGGAGCTGTCCGGCGACCGGGCGGCCCCCCGAATGCTCCCGGTTGTGCAGGCTAGCGGGGGCGGAGCAAGAACCACGTAGGTCTGCTGATTTGCAGGGATACGGCGGGGACGTTGTAACCTTCCCGCTCGCAAGGCATCTACGGTCCTGACCGGTCCATGACCTCGATCGGTGGGCTCCGGGCGCCAACGCCGTCGGAATGCTCGGTCCATGCCTTGGGGGGAGGGAACGCATGGCCACCGACCGCGACGAGCAGCTACGCCAGCAGCGGGAGCTGGAGGAGATCCGTCGCAGCTTCGCCGAGATGGGCGCCCGCATGGGCTCCATGTTCGAGCCGCCGGACGTCGACGAGCCCGAGCGGACCCGGCTGGCCATCTCGGCACCATCGGCCACCCCGGCTTCCGCCGGCCTCCAGGGACGTCCCCGCTGGTGGTGGGCGGCCGCGCTGATCCTGCTGTTCGTCGCCGGCACTGCCTTCGGCTACATCCTGCCCAAGGGCGATGGTGGCTCCGACCCGCCCTCATCAGGGGCGACGACCCCCACCACCCAGGCCCAGGCGACCCCCACGACCCGGCCCAAGCCGCGAACAGTGGTCAGCGTGCCCGACAACTGCCTGGAGGCGGCCCAGCTGGCCGACGAGGTCATTTCCCGTCTGAACCGTAACAACCGTGACAACCGCCTGGCCCTGGCGCTACGGGACTACACCATCGCCAGCCAGGCCTGCCGTAGGGAGGCATCGCCCTGATGCGTAGCAAGCCGCTCGCCAAGCTCCTGCTGGTGCTGGCCGGGCTCCTGTTGGTCGTGGCCCCGGCGGCCAGGGCCGCCGAGACCCTGGTGCTCACGTGCACGGTGTGCACCAAGCTGGTCGTGACCGGCAAAGACCTGCCGGCCAACAGCGAGGTCCGGGTCGGGGTGGTCGACGTCAAGACCGGCCAGGAGACGACCGGCCAGTTCACGGTGGCCACCGACGCGAACGGGGCCTTCGTCAAGACGATCCCCATGGACCTGGGCGAGCACCCGGCGCTCGAGTCGACCGTGTGGAAGAAGGACGGCAGCGTGCTCGTGGTCGCCGCCCACACCCGCTTCACCGCCCCCTGCAAGCCGGAGGACACCCTGGCCTTCACCGGGTCGCACACGCCGCTGCTGCTCGGCCTCGGGCTGGCGTTGCTGGCGGCCGGCGGGCTGATGGTCCGGGGCTCGCGCCGCCGGGCCTACCGACCCGTCACCTAGACGAGACAGGAACAACAAGGGCCCCGGAGCGCGCTGCTGCTCCGGGGCCCTTGCCTTGCCGGCTGGACCTTGGCGGCTACTCGGTGGGCTGGTAGTTGGCCACGTACTCGGTGTCGCGCACCTGCGGGCCGATCTTGGAGAACCCACCGGGCGAGCCGAGCGGCTCGTCGCCCTCGGTGAAGAAGGCCGCGTTGGTGGTGGTGAAGTCCTTCCACTGGGCGGGCACGTCGTCCTCGTAGAAGATGGCCTCCACCGGGCAGACGGGCTCGCAGGCGCCACAGTCCACGCACTCGTCGGGATGGATGTAGAGCATGCGGTCGCCCTCGTAGATGCAGTCGACCGGACACTCCTCGATGCAGGACTTGTCCTTGACGTCGATGCAGGGCTCGGTGATGACGTAGGTCATCTGCGGGTGGACCCCCTCGTGGCTGCGTTCTTCAGCTTGCTGGATACCATCGGGCCGCTGACACCGTCAACGTGGGCCTTTGTGTCTGGCAAGGTGGATCCTACCCCCTCTCTGGCCCCGCCGAGCAGGGGCAGCAGCACCGCGCCGGCGACCACCGCCACCCCGCCGGCGACCTTGCCCGACCCCAGCCGGTCGCCGAGCACGGCCGCGCCAAGGGCGACGGTGAACACCGGCTCGAACGAGGAGGCGATCGACGCCCAGGCCGACCCGACCCGGGCCATGCCGGCCAGGAAGGTGGCGATGGCCAGAGCGGTGCCGACCACGGCCATGGCCACCCCGGCGGCATAGGCCGACGGCGTCGCCCCCTCGAGGCCCCGGCCGCCGACCACGACCCCGGCGACCAGGAACGAGCAGGCCGCCCCGGAGCTGACATAGGCGCTGGCCGCCAGCGGGTCGACGCCGCGCAGCAGGTACTCCCCGACCAGGATGTAGAGGGTGTACCAGCCGGCCGAGGCCAGGCCGAGGGCGACCCCGATCCCGTCCAGCCGCTCACCGGGCAGCCCGAGGACGAGCACGATCCCGGCCAGGCTGAGGGCCAGCCCGCCGACGGTCGCCCGGTCCAGGCGGGAGCGGCCGAGGGCGACCGCCCCGGCGGTCACCAGGGCCGGGTACAGGTACAGCAGCAGGGCGGCCAGGCCGGCCGAGATGCGGGTCAGGGCGTTGAAGAACAGGGTCGCCTGGATCGCGTAGCCGATCCCGCCGAGGGCGAGCAGCCGCAGGGCGGTCGGCCAGCCGACGCGCAGGCTGCGCCGGGCGACCAGGGCCAGGCCGACCAGCAGGGGGGCGGCCACCACGAAGCGGAGGACCAGCACCCCGACCACGCCCAGCCCGCCCGCATAGGCCTGCTTGCCGAAGATGGCCAGGCTGCCGAACCCGGCCGCCGAGACCAGGCACAGCAGCAGCCCGACCCGGTCGATGGGCCGGCCCCGGGCGGCCACCGGGTCCGGTGCGCTCACGCGTCCAGGCCGGCCAGGAACGCGCCCGGCCCCAGGGGGCTGCCGGTGGCGGCGGCGACCAGGTCGCGCCAGGGCATGGTGGCGCCGGGGGCGAACACCCGCTCGGCCAGGAACGCGCCGGCCTCGGGGCGGCCGATGAAGCCGCCGGCGTGGTCGCGGACGGCCCGGTCCAGCTGGGAGGCGAGCAGCTCCCCGAGCAGGTAGCTCTGGTAGTAGACGGGCGCCACGGCCAGGTGGATCTTGCTGGCCCAGTCGGGGGCGGTGCGCCCGGAGGGCCGGCGCAGCCCCTGGAGCGAGGAGACCAGCTCCCACCAGGTGCCGGCCAGGTCGCCGCCGGGGTCGGCGTACATGGCCCGCTCGAAGCGGATCACGACCAGGCACCAGCGGGCGAACACCAGCTGGCCGGTGCGGAGGACCTGGCGGCTGGGGCCGGCCAGGGCCCGGGCGGCGGCCTCCTCGGCGCCGAGGACCCCGACGAGGAACTCGGGGTCGCGCCGCAGCCGGCCCAGCATCAGGGCCACCGCCTCGGTCACCAGCCCCTGGGGCGGACGGCGCAGCACCCAGGGCAGGGACCGGTCGATGTGGTCGTCGTAGACGGCGTGGCCGACCTCGTGCAGGAGCACGTCCAGCCACTCCTCGCCCGGGGCCAGGTTGGCCAGCACCCGGATGTCGCCGGCCCGGTCGACGTCCAGGCAGAAGGCGTGCTGG
Organism: Actinomycetes bacterium; assembly: GCA_045807325.1. Lineage (GTDB taxonomy): Bacteria > Actinomycetota > CALGFH01 > CALGFH01 > CALGFH01 > CALGFH01. The sequence continues at coordinate 4,007 of JBJMHP010000319.1, forward strand.
TCCTTGCCCGGGCGGGGGTGCAGGTCGGACCGCTCCAGCAGGTGCCGGGTCTCAAGGCCCATGCCGTCGTAGGCGGCCACGGTGAGGGCCACCGTGTCGCTGCCCTCCAGCAGCGGGCCCAGGTCGGCCTCGGCGTCACCGTCGTAACGCTGGAAGAACAGGTCGCCGTAGTGCCATGGGTGCAGGTCGTCGACGGCGACCCCGAAGCGGGCGGCCAGACGGGCGTCCAGCTCGGCCTTGACGGCCAGGAACGGCTCGCGGGTGGCCAGCTCGACCTGGTCCAGCATCCGCTCCAGCCAGGCCTCGTCGATGTCGCCGGTGGCCAGGGCGAAGGCGAACCAGTCGCGGTGGCCGCGCTCGCGGGCCACCCGGTTGCGCAGCTCGACCAGGGCGAGCACGTCGTCGGCGACGACGGCGCCGACCTGCTTGCCGGCCTCCCAGGCGGCGCGCCGCTCGGCCGGGTCGCCGGAGTCGGCCAGGATGCGCTCGAGCTCGTTGTTGGCCAGCTGCCGGTCGCCGACCCGCCCCCGCACCGTGGCGAAGGCGTGCTCCACCTTGGCCTGGAGGGCGACCAGCTTGGCCCGGTCGCCCTCGGGGATCTGGTTGGCCAGCAGGTCCAGGCCGGCCTGCTCCAGGGCCCGCCGGGTCCGTTGGCCGCCCGCCCCGGCCGTCCTGTCGGCGGCCAGGGCCCCCTGGACCTCGGCGAACAGCTCGGGGTCGCCGAGGGCGGCCAGCCACGCCTCCTCGGCCCGCTGCCTGGCCGCCGACGTCTCCGGCCGGGCCTCGGTCGTGGCCGCCCAGAGGGCGCGGTGCAGGTCGCGCTCCAGGGGGGCCAGGCGGTCGGTGAGCCGCCGCAGGACGGTGTCGGGGTCGGCAGGCATGGCGGGGAGGCTCCGGGCGTGGGACGGTGCGACGCCCCTACTGTAGTGGGCGCCGGCAACGCCCATGATGGGGAGGATGAGATGCGTTACCGCTACGTGGTCCGCATCGGGCCGCAGGACGTGGGCCAGCGGGTGGTGGTCCGCTGGCGGCGGCCGGCGCCCGGGGGCGGCGACGAGGTGGCCGACGTGGTCGGACCGCTGGAGGCGGCCGACGAGCGGGGCTTCGTGGTCCGCAACCGCCGCGGCGAGCTGGTCGAGATCCCCCGCCACCGGGCCATGGCCGCCAAGGTCGTCCCCCCGCGCTAGGGTGCCTGCCATGCTGGCGGTGACCAACACCCTGACCCGGGCCAAGGAGCCGGTGCGGCCGCACACCCCCGGGCGGGTCGCCATGTACAGCTGCGGGCCGACCGTGTACCGCTACGCCCACGTCGGCAACCTGCGCACCTTCCTGCTGGCCGACCTGGTCCGCCGGGCCCTGGAGGCCGGCGGGGTCGAGGTCCGCCAGGTGCAGAACATCACCGACGTCGGCCACATGACCAACGAGCGCTTCGACCGCGGCGAGGACCGGATGCTGGTCTCGGCCCGCCTGGAGGACAGGTCGCCGGCCGAGATCGCCGACTACTACACCCGGGCGTTCCTGGAGGACGCGGCCGCCCTGAATCTCCAGAGGGCGGCCGCGTACCCGCGGGCCTCCGACTACGTCCCGCAGATGCAGGAGCTGGTGGCCAGGCTGCTCGAGCGCGGCCACGCCTACGAGGTCGACGGCAACCTGTACTTCGCGGTCGAGTCGTTCCCGGGCTACGGCCGCCTGTCGGGCAACACCCTTGACCGGCTGCGGGCCGGCCACCGGCAGGACGAGCCGGACCCGCGCAAGCGCCACCACGCCGACTTCGCCCTGTGGAAGGCGGCCGGGCCGGGTCGGCTGGTGAAGTGGCCGTCGCCCTGGGGTGACGGCTATCCGGGCTGGCACATCGAGTGCTCGGCCATGTCCCTGGCCACCCTGGGCGAGCACATCGACGTCCACACCGGCGGCGAGGACAACGTGTTCCCCCACCACGAGGACGAGATCGCCCAGTCGGAGTCGGTGGTCGGCCACCGGGTGGTGACCACCTGGGTGCACGGCCGGCACCTGCTGACCGGCGACCGCAAGATGGCCAAGTCGGCGGGCAACTTCACCTCGCTGCGGGAGCTGGGCGAGCGGGGCCGGAGCCCCCTGGCCGCGCGGCTGCTGTTCCTCCAGGCCCGCTACCGGACCCCGCTCAACTTCACCTGGGAGGCCCTGGAGGGGGCCGAGCGGACCCTGGACCGGCTGCGCTCGCGGGTGGCGGCATGGGCAGGGTCGGCCGGCGCGGCCGGCCGGGAGCCCGGGGCCGCCGGCTACGAGGAGCGCTTCTGGGCGGCGGTCGACGACGACCTCGACACCCCGAGGGCCCTGGCCGTGCTGGCCGAGCTGGAGGGCGACGAGACCGTGGCCCCGGCGGCCCGCCTCGCCAGCGCGCAGGCCTTCGACCGGTTCCTCGGCCTGGACCTGGCCGCCCAGGTCGGCCAGCGCCTGCCGGCCGGGGCCGAGGGGCTGATCGCCGAGCGCGAGCGGGCCCGGGCGGCCCGCGACTTCGCCGCCGCCGACCGGCTGCGCGACCGGCTGGCCACCCTCGGCGTCGAGGTCACCGACACCCGCGCCGGCACCACCTGGCGGCTGCGTCGCTGATCGCGGCGGTTGCCGGGCAGGTCGTCGTATGCTGCAAGGGACACCCGACCCGGGCGCTGGAGTGTGAACGATGGGACTGATGCGGCGGTTCTCGACCCTGTTCAAGGCCAAAGCCTCGAAGACGCTGGACAAGTACGAGGACCCGAGGGAGACCCTCGACTACTCCTACGAGCGCACCCTGGAGATGCTCCAGAAGATGCGCCGGGCCGTGGCCGACGTCGCCACCTCGCGCAAGCGCATCGAGCTCCAGGCCCAGCAGCTCCAGCGGTCGGCGGCCAAGCTGGAGGGGCAGGCCAAGCAGGCCGTCTCCCAGAACCGCGAGGACCTGGCCCGGGAGGCCCTGACCCGCCGCCAGGGCATCGCCACCCAGCTCACCGACCTCCAGGCCCAGCACGACCAGCTCAAGGCGGAGGAGGCGCGGATGGTCGAGGCCTCCCAGCGCCTCCAGGCCAAGGTCGACGCCTTCCGGATCCGCAAGGAGACGATGAAGGCCAACTACACCGCGGCCGAGGCC
>JBJMHP010000320.1:0-5817 GCA_045807325.1 Actinomycetes bacterium
TAGCGGTTCTAGTGCTCGGGGTTGAGCCCGACCAGCTGCATCAGCTCCTGCACCCGGCACCGGCGGGCCGGCCCGCCGGCGACCCCGTGGACGGCCAGCGGGTCACCGATGATGGAGCCGACCCGCCGGTGGGGGTTGAGCGATCCGTAGGGATCCTGGAAGACCATCTGGAGCTGGCGCCGGTAGGGCCGCAGCTCCCGGCGGGACAGGGTGGAGATGTCGTGCCCGTCGAAGACCACCCGGCCGGCGGTGAGGGTGTGCAGGCGGGTGGCGCAGCGTGCCAGCGTGGACTTGCCGGAGCCGGTCTCGCCGACCAGGCCGAGGGTCTCCCCGCGGCGGACCTCCAGGCTGACCCCGTCCACGGCGTGGACGGCGTCGGCGTCCCGGCCGGGGAACAGCCCCCGGCCGACCGGGAAGTGCTTGACCACGCCGTCCAGGCGGAGCAGCACATCGCCCGACTTGCTGGCAGGCTGCGCCACGCCGCTCAGCTCCCGCTCACCCAGAGGTTGGTGACGTCGAAGTTCTCCGAGAACGGCGAGTAGATGGCGTTCTGGACACGGCTGGAGTGGAACAGCGGCAGCTTCTGGGTCTCGATGGGGACGATGGCGGCGTCACGCATGATCTGGAGGTCGGCCTGGTGCCAGTCGGCAGCCGCGGCCTGCTGGTCCTGGGTGGCCAGGGCCCTGTCGATCAGCGCGTTGACCTTGGGGTTGTTGTAGTCGCCGTAGTCGACCGAGTTGGGGCCGTAGGTGCGGCCGTCGAACAGCGGCTCGATGACGGCCCGGCCGTTGTTGCCGAACCAGTCGGGCACCCAGCCCGGCTCGGTGATGTCCCACACCCCACGACTGGAGCCGGCGGGGTTGTTGAGGTACTTGCCGTAGTAGTCGGCCTGGGTGACCGGGACGATCTTGGTGGTGACGCCGCACTTGGCCAGCGACGCCTGGACCGACTGGGCGACCGCCGGGTGGTTGCCGGCGTTGCGGGCCACGTCGGTGAGCACCAGGCCGTTCGGGTGGCCGGCCTGGGCCAGCAGCTGCCGGCAGGTGGCCGGGTCGCCGGCGTTCTCGGGCGTGGGATAGAGGTTGAAGGTCTGGTAGCCGATGTTGCCGGGCGGGATCACCTGGTCCAGGGGGGTGTTGAGCGACGGGCCGCCGTAGACCTGGCCGACCGCCACCTTGTTGATGGCGTACTCGAGCGCCTGGCGCACCTTGGCGTTGGCCAGGGCTCCCTTGTTGTTCGGGCTCTGGAGGTTGAAGACCACGTACGGGTTGGTGCTGAGGGTCGGGAAGATGCCCAGCCGCGAGTCCTTGGCCGACTGCAGCTGGGGGATGTCGGCGATGGGGACCTGGGTGTCCCACTCCATGTCGGCGGTGCCGGCCTGGATCTGCTGCTGCACCGGGCCCTGGTCCTGGCCCTCGGTGACCTGGATGTGGTCGACGTACTGGTGGCGGAGCGGGTCGCCGGGCTGCTCCCAGGCGGGGTTGCGGTCAAGGACGATCTGCTTGCCCGGCTGGTAGCCGACGATCTGGTAGGGGCCGTCGGAGATGGTGTGCTGGCGGAAGGCGTTGCTGTCGGGCACGTAGGCCAGGTACTCGACCGGGGCGGCCGACGCGAACGGCATGGCCAGGATGTTGGTGAAGTCCGAGGCCGGCTGGACCAGCTTGATGACCAGCGTCTTGTCGTTGGTCGCATGCAGCCCGGCGACCTGGTGGGAGTCGATGTAGCCCTTGATCGAGGCGGCGTCCTGGCCGACGTTGGCGAAGCCGTCGCAGTAGGCGCGCATCCCCACGATGGTGTTCTCGTAGTAGCCGGGCGCGCCCACCGGCGACACCGGGTTGCAGAGCCGCTTGAGGCCCAGCACGAAGTCCTGGGCGGTCACCTCGCGGGCCGGGCTGGTGTTCCAGCGCACCCCCGAGCGCAGGTGGATGGTCCAGGTCTTGCCGTCGGCGCTGATGCCGCCGTTGGCCCGGGTCGGGACCTCGGTGGCGACGTCGGCGACGGGGCTGTTGGCCTTGGTGATGTCGGTGGTGGCCGGATAGCTGAACAGCTGGCGGGTGAAGGCCCGCTCCAGCGTGTAGGAGGCGACGTAGTAGGCGCTGGCGGTGTCGAGATGGTCGACGTCGCTGCTCCCGACCAGCTTGAGCGTCCCCCCATGCTGTGGGGTGCCGCTGGCCGAGGTGCTGGCGCCGGACGTCTGGTTGCTGCCGCAGGCTCCCGCGAGCAGGGCCAGGCCCACCACCAGGCTGGTGAGGGCGAGCGGCCGTCGGTTGCGCACTGGGTCACCTTCCCTTCCTCTCGCAACGATGCCGCTCGGAGGATTGCGCCGGCGCCGGCCGCCGGCATTGTGGCCAGCGGGAGTTCGCGTTCCCGGCCACCCGGTAGCCGCCGGTACCGGCCAGCAGGAGTCGCCGCTACCGGGCGTGGTGGTGGCCGCCGCCAGGGCGAGGAGGCAGGTAAGGAACAGGGTCAGCAGCATGAGGTCAGCGGGCCAGCCGCCCGAGCAGCAGGGAGGCGGCCGTGATCCCGGCCACGGTCGCTCCCAGCAGGGCGGCGAAGTCCATGGCCAGGTTGCCGGGCAGGCCGAGCAGCAGCTGGCGGAGGGCGTTGACCTCGTAGCTGAGCGGGTTGACGCGGGCGATGGCCTGCACCCAGCCCGGCATGAGGGCGGTCGGGTACAGGGCGTTGGAGGCGAAGAACAGCGGCATGGTGATGGCCTGGCCGATCCCCATGAGCCGGTCGCGGGAGCGCACCAGCCCGGCGATGGTCATCGACAGCGAGGCGAAGAACGACGAGCCCAGCATCACGGCCGCGACCGACCCGAGCAGGCTCAGCGGCTGCCAGCGGAACGTCACCCCGAGGACCGCGGCCAGGACCAGCACCACCACGACCTGGCTGATGGCCCGCACCCCGGCGGCGAAGGCCTTGCCGGCGACCAGCGCCGCCCGGGGCGTCGGCGTGGCCAGCAGCTTGGTGAGGATGCCGAAGTCGCGCTCCCAGATGAGCTGGATGCCGTAGAAGATGGCGATGAACAGGGCCGACTGGGCCATGACCCCGGGCGCCAGGTAGTCGAGGTAGGGGAGCCGCCCCGGCGTGGGGATGGCGTGGATCCTGGTGAAGGTCACGCCGAAGACGAGCAGCCACAGGGCCGGCTGGATCGCCCGGGTGTACAGCTCGGTGCGGTCGTGGCGGAGCTTGGCCAGCTCCAGCAGGCACAGCGTGGCCGTGCGGTTCCAGAGCAGCCGGACGGCGCCGGGAGCCGGCGGGCGCTCAGCGGAGCCGACCGGCGGTGCGGCGGGTGCTGCGGACATCGCGAAGGCCTCCCTTGTCCCCGTCGGACCCGTCGGCGGCATACGCCCGGAAGACGTCCTCCAGGGTCGCCTTGGGGCCGAGCGCCGCCTCCAGCTCCCGGGGGCGGCCGATCGCCCGCAGGCGCCCGTCGAGCAGCAGCCCGACCCGGTCGCAGAGCCGCTCCGCCTCCTCCATGTAGTGGGTGGTCAGCAGCACCGTCATGTGCAGCTCGTCCCGCAGCCCGAGGACCCGCTCCCACAGGCTGGCGCGGGCCAGCGGGTCCAGCCCGAGGCTGGGCTCGTCCAGGACCAGCAGCCGGGGCCGGCTGACCAGGGCCTGGGCGAGCTCCAGGCGGCGGACCATCCCTCCCGAATAGGTCGAGGCGAGCCGCCCGGCCACCTTCTCCAGGCCGACCTGGGCCAGCGCGTCCTCCACCCGCCCTCGGCGCTCGCGCCGGGGCACGTCGAAGAGCCTGGCGAACAGCCAGGCGTTCTCGTAGCCGGTGAGCTGGCCGTCGATCGACAGCTGCTGGGGGACGTAGCCGATGAGCCTGCGGACCCGCATCGTCGACCGGCGGGTGTCCAGCCCGAACACCCGCATGGTCCCGGCCGCCGGCTTCAGCAGGGTGGTCACCACCCGGATGACCGTCGTCTTGCCGGCGCCGTTGGGCCCAAGCAGCCCGAACACCTCCCCCTCGGCCACCTCGAAGCTGAGGTCGTCCACCGCCCGCACGGGCCCGAACTGGCAGACCAGGCCGCGGGCGGCCACCGCGGGCTGCCCGCTCATGGGTGGCCTCCTCCGCTAGCGGTAGAGCCAGCCGTGCTCGGCCTCCCAGGCGTCCAGCTCCTGGTCGAGCTGGGGGAACAGCTCCCTGACCAGGGCCACGCAGCCGTGGTGGTGGCCGCGGGCGACCCCCCCACCGCCCGCACGGGCACGAGTCCCACCCGGAGGACTCGCCGGGCGCGGCGGCGACGGCCGGCTCGGCCGGGCCGTCAGGGCGGTGGGGCTGGGCCGGGGCGTCGGGGAGGGCCGAGAGGGCCAGGTCACGACCGTGCCCGAGGCTGAGCAGGGCGGCGAGGTAATGCTCGAACATCGGTGGCTCCTCTCCAGCTGCGCACGTGCATGGCGCCTCTACTGGAGAGGATGAGGCTGGAGCGGCCGCGGGTCTGCCCGGCCAGCGTCCGTCACGGCTCCTGGCGGGCCACCATCTTGCCGTGCCTGCTAGCTGGAAGGGATGATGCGGCCATGAGCGACCTGCGGGTGGTCCTGGCCGAGGACGACGTCCTGCTGCGCGAGGGGCTGGCCAGCCTGCTCCAGCGCTCGGGGTTCGAGGTCGTGGGCCAGGCCGGGGACGCAACCCGGCTGCTCGCCCTGGTGGCCGAGCAGACCCCCGACCTGGTGGTGGTCGACATCCGCATGCCCCCGACCCACACCGCCGAGGGGCTGGACGCGGCCCGGCAGATCCGCCAGCAGCAGCCCCAGATCGGCATCCTGGTCCTGTCGGCCCACGTCGAGGTCGACCACGCCATGGAGCTGCTGGCCAGCGGCCGCGGGGTCGGCTACCTGCTCAAGAGCCGGGTCACCGACGTGGAGGAGTTCCTGGACACCCTCGGGCGGATCGCCAGGGGCGGGTCGGTGGTCGACCCGACGCTGGTGGCCGAGCTGGTGGCGGCCCGCCACCGGGATGATCCCCTGGCCGAGTTGAGCGCCCGGGAGCGGGAGGTGCTGGCGCTGATGGCCGAGGGCCGCTCGAACGCCGGCATCGCCCGCCGGCTGTGGGTCACCGAGGGCACGGTGGAGAAGCACGTGCGCAGCATCCTGACCAAGCTGACCCTGCCCGAGACCGAGGATGATCACCGCCGGGTCCTGGCCGTGCTCACCTTCCTCGACTCGCGCTGACCGGACGGCAGGCCCGCCTCACAGAGGTTCGTCGTCAGGATCGCGACCGAACCGTGCCGCGGCATCGGGGCCAACCGGAGTCTCTGGTACCTGCCAGCGGGAAGACGCCGACCGTCAGCGTCTGGAGGCGCCCGGGCCGCCGTCACTGCGGCCGGCCAGCAGGCCGCGGATGGCGTCGGCCGACAGGGCGGTCTTGGGCAGGAACCCGATGGCCGGGCTGGCCGCGATCAGCTCCGCGTAGTCCTGCTCGGCGTGGGTCGAGATGAGGATCACCGGCGCCCGGGCCTGGCCGGCCTGGCTGTGGAGGCGTCGGGCCAGCTGCAGGCCGCTCTCGCCGCCGAGGTCGATGTCGAGCAGGGTGACGTCGGGTCGCAGCTCCTCGGTGCGCTGGAGCGCGTCGGCGGCGTTGGAGGCCACGCCGACGACGGTGACGCCCTGACGCTCCAGGAGGCCTCGGGCGGCGTCCAGGAAGCGGGGGCTGTCGTCGACGATGAGGCAGCGAAGCATGGGCTCAGGATCGCAGGTCGGGGTGCCGGGGCGCATACCGGCTAGCTGGAAACTCATGGGACCACGGGGTGGGGTGCCGGGAGGTGCACCAGGAAGGTGACCGGGGCGCCGGTCCCGTTGACG
>JBJMHP010000321.1:0-11680 GCA_045807325.1 Actinomycetes bacterium
TCACGGTGTTTCGATCATTGGCCGCCTGCGGCGCGGGGGTCACCTCAGCGACTGGAGAATCCACCGGGGCCGCCCCCTAGTCCCACGGGTGGGCCGGCGGGCACGCCGCGGGCCGGACGGGGGCGGGAGCGCTCAGCCGACGCGGACAATGTCGTAGCGGGCCGGCTGCGGGCCGGAGGTGCCGAAGCGGGCGTTGACCGCGTACAGGTGGCCGGCCGTGAAGGCGATGGTGGTCGGCACGTCGAAGTCGTCGTCGGTGAGGGTGGCGACCACCCGGCCCCGGTCCAGCGACCGGTTGAGCACGACCACGGCGATCTTGTTGTCGCTGTTCTGGACCACGAACAGGACCCGCCCGGCCAGGAGCATGCCGTCGCCGTTGACCAGGCTGGCCCCGCCCAGGTCGATCTCGTGGGTCACGCCGGTGCCGGGGTTGATCCGGAACAGCTTGCCGGTGTTGGTCTGGACCGACACCAGCACCCGGCCGCCCTTGGCGGCGACGATGCCGTTGAGGTTGTTGCCCGTGGCGTACTCGAGGTCGCCGGTCAGGGGCAGGGTGCGGACCCTGGCCTGCCCGGGCAGCCGGCCGTGGCGGCCCAGCGGCACGGCATACAGCTGCTGGATGGCCGAGTCGGTGAACCAGGCCGCCCGCTCGGTCACGACCACGTCGTTGACGAAGGTGGCGGGGGCGTTGGCGGGGGCGAGCTGGTAGCTGGCCAGGTCGCGGCCGCTGCGGGCGCTGTAGACGAACGCCTTGCCGGTGGCGCCGCCGGCCACGAACAGGCGGTTGCGGCGGTCGACCTTGATCCCGATCGCGCTGCGGCCCGTCTGGCCGGGGACGAGCACGTCGCCGCGACCGGTCCTGGCGTCACCCTTCCAGACGGCCCCGGTCGGGATCGACCCGACGTACAGGGAGGTGCCGCGGCCGCTGGCGATCCCCTCGGGCTGCCAGCCGTCGGGCAGCCGGATGGTGTCGGGGAAGGTGGCCGCCCCGGCGGTGGTCGGGAGGGCCGCCACCGCCGCCAGCGTCATCAGGACGAGCAGTCGGCGTACCAGGGTCAGTCTCGAGCTCATCGGTCCTCCCTGTCGCAGCGGCGCGAACGGCCCAGATCCGGTTGAGCCTGCAACCATCGGGATAAGGAGGAGATAAGGGGAAACCGGCACGCCGTACTAGACTTCGGTCCCTCATGCGCTGGTCCCAGACGTATGTCCCGACCCTCCGCGAGGACCCCGCCGACGCCGAGGCGGCGAGCCACCGCCTGCTGGTCAGGGCCGGCTTCATCCGCCAGCTGATGGCCGGCCACTACATGCTGCTGCCCCTGGCGGTTCGGGTCCGGGCCAAGATCATCGGCGTGATCCGCGAGGAGATGGACCGCATCGGCGCCCAGGAGCTCCTGCTGCCGGCGATGCATCCGGCCGAGCTGTGGCAGCGGTCCGGCCGCTGGGAGGCCATGGGCGACGAGCTGTTCCGGGTCCGCGACCGCAAGGGGGCCGAGCTGGCCCTGGGCATGACCCACGAGGAGGTCGTCACCGCCCTGGCCCTGGAGCTGCGCTCCTACCGGGACCTGCCCCAGCGCTGGTACCAGTTCCAGACCAAGTTCCGGGACGAGCCCCGCCCCCGGAGCGGGCTGCTGCGGGTGCGGGAGTTCACCATGAAGGACTCCTACAGCTTCGACCTGGACGCCGAGGGCCTGGACCGCTCCTTCGACCTGCACCAGCAGGCGTACGTGCGAAGCTTCGAGCGACTCGGCATCCCGGCCATCCCGGTGCAGGCCTCCAGCGGCACCATGGGTGGGACCACCTCGGTGGAGTTCGCCTGCCCGTCGGACGCCGGCGAGGACCTGGTGGTCCGCTGCCCGGCCTGCGGGTACGCGGCCAACGTCGAGAAGGCGAGCGCGGCCGTGGCCGCCGTGGCCGACGGACCCGGCCTGGCCGCGCCCGAGCCGTTCCCGACGCCCGGGGCCCGCACCATCGAGGACCTGGCCAGGGACTTCGACGTCCCGGCCGACCGGCAGGTCAAGACACTTGTCTATCTGGTCGACGGCCGGCTGACCCTGGTGCTGCTGCGCGGCGACCACGCCCTGGTCGAGCAGAAGCTGTTCGACGCCACCGGGGCGGGCACGCTCCGACCGGCCACCGCCGACGAGGTCCGCGACGCCCTCGGAGCCTCCCCGGGCAGCCTGGGCGCGGTCGGGGTGGGGGACCTGTCGGTCGTCGCCGACCTGGCCCTGGCCGGCCGGCGCGACATGGTCACCGGGGCCAACGTCGACGACCGGCACCTCAGGGGCGTGGACGTCGACCGGGACATCCGGGTCGAGCGGTGGGCCGACCTGCGCGAGGTAACGGCCGGCGAGCCCTGCCCGGTCTGCGGTCATGAGCTGGAAGTGCTGCGGGCCATCGAGGTCGGCCACATCTTCAAGCTGGGCTACCGCTACAGCCGGGCCCTCGGCCTGTCGGTGGCCGGCCCCGAGGGCACGCCGGTCACGCCGATCATGGGCAGCTACGGGATCGGCGTCGAGCGGGCGCTGGCGGCCATCGTCGAGTCCCACCACGACGATGCCGGGATCGTCTGGCCGGTCGCGGTGGCCCCCTTCGCCGTGGCCGTGGTCGCCCTCGACCCGGCCGACCCCGAGGTCATGGGGGCCGCCGATGCCGTCGCCGACCGGCTGACCGCCGGCGGGGCCGACGTGCTCGTCGACGACCGGGACGAGCGCCCGGGGGTGAAGTTCCGCGACGCCGAGCTGATCGGGTTCCCGTTCCGGGTCACGGTCGGCGCCCGCGACCTGGCCAGGGCCACGGTCGAGGTGACGCGCCGCGACACCGGCGAGCGCCAGACCGTGGCCGTCGACGAGGTCGCCGGCCACGTGCTCGAGCTGCTCGCGGCGGCCGCGCCCGGACCACACGCGCCCGGACCACCCGGCCCGGCCTGAGCGGCCCTACTCGAGCCCCATGCGGTGGGCCGCGGCCGCCGCCTCGGTCCGTGTGCGCACGCCCAGCTTGGCCAGGATGTTGCTGACGTGGACGCTGGCCGTCTTGCGGCTGATGAACAGGGCCTCGGCGATCTGGCCGTTGGAGCGGCCGGCGGCCACCAGCCGCAGGACCTCCAGCTCCCGGGGGGTGAGGCCGGGCGCCTCGTGCCCCGCCGGCGGCTGGACGCCCAGCTCCAGGCGGCCCCGCCGGCCCAGTGACTCCAGCGTGGCCAGCAGCGGGGCCGCGCCCAGCCGCTCGGCGATCTCGTGGGCCGCCCTGGCCTGGGTGGCCGCCTGCTCGCGGCGGCCGTCCCCCAGCAGCGCCTCGGCCAGGCGCCAGCGGCACCTGGCCTCCTCGTACAGGTAGCCGTAGCCGAAGGCGTCGGCCGCGGCCGACCAGCGGTCCGGGTCGGACCGGCCCTCGACCCGGGTCCACTCGGCCTCGGCCCTGGCCAGCCAGGCCAGCGCCTCCGGGCCGACCTGTCGCCCCAGCTCCCTGGCCCGCTGGAGCGCCCCCCTGGCCCGGGCCAGCAGGTCCTCGCAGGTGGCCAGGTGCTGCTTGACGGCGGCCTGGTCGCCGGCCGCCCTGACCCGCTCGGCCAGGTCGGCCTCGGCGGCCAGGGCCAGGGCGGCCGGCCAGATGGCGCTCAGCAGCCAGGGCGCCCCGGCCTCCTCCTGGGTCACCAGGGTCTCGCGGGCCAGCTCGCTCGACCGCTCCAGGTCACCCTGCCAGCGGGCCAGGTCGGCCTCGTTGCCGCCGGCCAGATAGGCGACATACGGATCGACCTTGCGGTACGGGGCGAGGCGGGCCAGCCGCTCGACCGCGACCGCGCGGCCCCGGCCCACCTCGACATAGAGGGCGGCCGCGGACACCGCCGGCCGGCGCTCGTCGGCCGTGCCGGCCACGCGCTCGGCCTCGTCCCAGCTCCCGGCCTCGTAGTGGGCGATGCAGCGCAGCACCCGGCTGTCGATCCCGTAGCCGCTCCAGACCAGGCCGCTGTGCTCGGCCAGCTCGGTCGCCTGGTCGAGAGCGGTGCAGGCCGCGGCCAGGTTGCCAAGGTCGAGCTCGAGGGCACCGAGGGCGTGGCGGGCCTGGAGCTCCAGCGGCCGGTTCCGGGCGGCCGCGGCCGCCAGGTCGGCGTCGCGCAGCAGCAGCCGGGCCGCCTCAACGTCGCCGAAGCGCAGCTCCAGGATGGACACGATGACCAGGGCCCTGGCCTCGTCGTCGACGCTGCCCACGGCCCGAGCAACGGCCAGCGCCTCCTCGCCCCGGCGCCTGGCCTGCTGGTAGTCGCGGGACACGATCAGCGAGCGGGCCAGCCCGGCCGCGACCCTGGCCCGCAGCGGGGTCGGCGGCGCCTCGGGGACCAGCTCGGCCGCCCGCTCGGACGCGGCCAGGATCTGCTCGCGGATCCGGGTCAGCTCCAGCTCCGGCTCGGCGTCGAGCAGGTAGCTGCTGACGCGGTCGTAGGCCATGGCCGCCCGCAGCGGCTCGGCGTCCTCGTCGATGGACCCCACGGCCTCCCGAGCAAGGCCGACGGCCTGCCGGAACTCGCCGGAGTGGTTGGCCGCCTCGGCCGCCCGGACCAGCACCTCGACCCGGTCGACGCCGGCCACGGCGGCGGCGTCGGGCACCCGACTCCACAGCTCCAGGGCCTGGGTGAGGTGGCGGAAGGCCTCGCTGGGGGCGAACACGGTGGCGGCGTGGTCGGCCGCCCGGACCAGCGCGGCCAGGCCGCCCGGCAGGTCGTGGCTGGCCAGGCAGTGCCAGGCCAGCTCGGCCGCCGAGCCGTCGTCGCCCTCGGGGTCGGCCTCGGACAGCAGGCGGGCGTAGGTGGCGTGCAGGCGGGTCCGCTCGCCCGGCAGCAGGTCGCCGTAGACGGCCTCCTGGAGCAGGGCGTGGCGGAACCGGTAGCTCTCGGTGGCGGCGCTGGCCACCAGCACCTGCCCGGCGACGGCGTCCCGCAGGCCCCGCTCGACCTCGGCCTCGGGCCGGCCGGATGCCGCCACCAGCAGGCGGTGCCCGACCCGGCGGCCGGCCACCGCGGCCACCTTGAGGACCTCCTGGGCCAGCTCGGGGAGGGCCTCGATGCGGCCGAGGAGCACGTCGGCCAGGGCGTCGGGCAGGGCGATGTCGGCCCGGATGGCGCCGGCAGCGACCAGCTCCTCGGCGAAGAAGGCGTTGCCCTCGGAGCGGGCCAGGATCCGGTCGACCACGGCCGCCGGGACTGCCTCGCCGACCACCGCCTGGAGGTGCTCGGCCAGCTCGACCCGGCCGAAGGGGGCGAGGTCGATGCGCTCCAGGTCGGGGAGGCGGACCAGCTCGGCCAGCAGCGGCCGCAGCGGGTGGCGGCGGTGCAGCTCGTCGGACCGGTAGCTGGCCACCAGGGCCACCCGGCCGCCGCGCAGGGTCCGGACCAGGAAGGCCAGCAGGTCGCGGGTGGAGCGGTCGGCCCAGTGCAGGTCCTCGATGACCAGCAGCAGCGGGGACAGCTCGGACAGCCGGACCAGCAGCGACAGCACGCCGTCGAACAGCTGGACCCGCTCGAAGCCGTCCCCGGGCGGCGGCGGTGGGCCGTGGTCGGTGGCCAGCTCGGGTAGCAGCCGGCCCAGGCTGGGCAGGGCCGCGGCCAGGGGGGCGGCCACCTCGGCCTCGCCCGGGCGGGTGCCGAGGTCGCGGAGGGCGTCCACGAACGGCACGTACGGCAGGCCGACGTCGCCGACCTCCATGCAGCCGCCGACCAGCACCCGGACGCCCCGGCCCTCGGCCCGGGCGGCGAGCTCGTCGAGTAGTCGGGTCTTGCCCACGCCGGCGTCGCCGGCGATCAGCCCGACCGCCGGCCGCCCGCGCTCGGCCCGGTCGAGCAGGCCGAGGAGGCGCTGGAGCTCCTCGGCCCGGCCGACGAAGCCGGTCGTCGTTGCGGAGGTCACGCCGGAAAGTATGGCGCTCCGGCCGACAGCGGGGCACGGCCCAGGTCGCCGGCCCACTTGAGCACGCGGCCGCCCTGCATGACGAAGGGGACGTCGGCGAGCAGCTCCAGATCCTCCAGCGGGTCGCCGGGCACGGCGATCGCGTCGGCGTAGCGGCCCGGGGCCAGGGCGCCGACGCGGTCCTGCCAGCCCAGCAGCTCGGCCGCGACCACGGTGGCCGACTGGAGCGCGCCCATCGGGGTCATCCCGTGGCGGACCATGTAGGGGAGCTGGCGGGCGTTCCAGCCGTGGGGGTAGACGCCGCTGTCGGTGCCGTAGGCGATCCGCACGCCGGCCTTGACCGCCCTGGTGAACCCGTCGCGCTGGGCCTTCGTGGTGGCCTCGTTCTTGGCCAGGGTCTCGGCCGGCCAGCCCTGTCTGGCGCCCTCGGAGGCGATGTAGTCGCCGTTCCAGATGTCGGCGACCAGGTAGACGCCGCGCTCGGCCAGCAGCCCGGCCGCCTGGTCGTCCAGCAGCGAGCCGTGCTCGACCGAGCGGACCCCGGCCAGGGCGGCGTTGACGATGCCCTGGCGGCCGTGGGCGTGGGCGGCCACGAAGGCGCCGTGGGCGGCCGCCTCCTCGACCGCCGCGGCCAGCTCCTCGGGCGACAGCTCGGGGGCGCCGGGCCGGGTCCCGAGGGCGAGCACGGCCCCGGTGGCGATCACCTTGATGAGGTCGGCCCCGCCGTACAGGATCGCCCGAACCCGCTGCCTGACCTCGGCCGGGGAGGAGGCCTCCCCGAACCGGAGGTCCCGCGGCAGCTCGATGTCGGGGGCCAGGCCGGTGACGGCCCCGCCACCCAACGGGACGGTCACGTAGGCGCCGGCCACGGCCATGCGGGGTCCGGGCACGGTGCCGTCGCGGATGGCGTCGCGCAGGGCCACGTCGACGAACGCCCGGAAGGTGCCGACGTCGCGGACGCTCGTGAAGCCGGCCAGCACGGTGGCGCGGGCGTTGGCGACCCCGCTGAGCACCTCCTGGGCGGCGCTGCGGTCGACCGCCGGGATGCCGGACCCCTGGAGCTCGCCGACCAGGTGGGTGTGGCAGTCGATCAGGCCCGGCAGCAGCGTGTGGCCGGGCAGGTCGACCACGGCCGCGCCCTCGGGGACCGGCCGGCCCGGGTCGAGCACGGCCTCGATCCGCTCGCCCCGGACCAGCACCACCCGCCCGGCCCGCACCTCCCCGGCCTCGACGTCGACCACCCGGTCGGCCCGCACCGCGACCAGCTCGCCATCCCCCGCCATCCCGCCTCCTGGTGCCTGCCCTCCTCCGCCCATGATGACTCACCGCGATTTCCCATTGGATCGGTCAATCCGTAGGATCCGGAGGCCAAGCCAAAGTCGCACGATCCGGCAGCAGCCCATGCGAACACGAACCCCCCGCCATCTCGCCCAGCGCCGACTGCCCCTGCGCCTCATGCTGGTCGCCTTCGGGCTCACCTTCGCGGCCCTGGCCGCGATGGTCGCCTCGGCCGCCCTCGTCCCCCAGACCCCGCCGGCCCCCACGGTCGTCCGGGCCCTCCCGACCGAGACCACCGCCGCCCCGGCCACCACCGGCCTGGCGCCCTCGGTGGCCCCCTCCAGCACCCGCCCCGACCGGCCGTTGACCACCGCCGCGCCGGCGGAGCCACCCGAGCCGCCGCCGCCGTCCGCGGCCGCCCGGGTCTCGCTGGCCAGCCGACCCCCGACCACCGAGGCCCCCCGGCCGACCGCCCCGGTGACCGACCCGCCGAGCTCCTCCAACCCCCCGGCGTCGATCGCCCCCCCCACCACCGAGCCCCAGCCGGCCCCGGTCAGCACCGTCGAGCCGACCACCACCACCCTGGAGCCGACCACGACCACGGTGGAGGAGACGACCACGACGGCCGCGCTGCTGGCGACCACCACGACCACGGTCGAGCCGCCGACCACCAGGGTCCCGATGTGCCCGCCGGGGGTCGACGCCTGCCTCAGCTGAGGTCGCGGCGCACCACCAGCCGGCCGCCGGCCAGGGCCAGCGCCAGACCGTAGGCGGCGAGCACCAGGCCGCCGGCCCACATGGCCAGGGTGCCGTCGCCCGGTGCGGTGAGCGCGGCCGCCGCCCCGTCGGGCAGCCAGCGGCCGAGGCCGGGCCGGCGCAGGACGCCGACCAGCAGGTCCTCGACACCGCCCTGCCACCGCCCTGCCACCACAGCACGCCGACGACCACGGCCGCGAACTGGTTGCGGAACAGGGCCCCGAGCCCGGTCCCGAGCACCGCGTACAGCGCCACCGCGGCCGCCAGCCCGCCCACCCTGGCCGCCAGGCCGGGGTCGGCGAGGTCCACCCCGACACCCTTGGCCGGCAGCCAGGGCAGGGCGACGGCCAGCACCACGGCCGCGGCCACCAGGGTGACGGCCAGGCCGGCGAGGGCGGCGGCGGCCAGCTTGGCCGCCACCACCCGGCCCCGCACCGGGGTGACCAGGAAGGTCGAGGTGGCGGTGCCGTGGCGGAACTCGCCGGCCATGCCGAGGACGCCGAGGAGAAGCGCGGCCAGGGTCAGCGGCCCGTTGGGGGCCAGGACGAGCTGGCCCAGGGCATCGTCGCCGAGTGTCGGCTGCCCGGGCCGGCCGGCGAACACCAGCACCAGAGTCACCAGGGCGGCGGTGCCGGCGGTGGCCAGGGCGAGCAGGACGCGGGCGGTCCGGGTGGTCCAGAGCTTCAGCAGCTCGGCCTGGACGAGCCGGGTCATGGTTGGTCTCCTTTCCCGCCGGTGAGCTCGAGGAAGACGTCCTCGAGGTTGGAGCGTTCGAAGCGCATCTCGTGGAGCACGACGCCGCCGGCGGCGGCCGTCTGGCCGACCTGCTCGGCGGTGACGCCGCCGACCAGCAGCTGGTCGGGGCCGTCGAGGGTCACCGTGGCCCCCCTGGCGACCAGCAGGCCGTGGAGCGCCTCGGGCTGGGCGGTCCGCACCCGCACCGTCCGGTCGGCACCGGCGGTCAGGGCGGCCAGGGTCGCCTGGTCGCCCAGTCGACCCCGGTCGATGATCACCACCTGGTCGACCGTCTGGGCGACCTCGGCCAGCAGGTGGCTGGAGACGAGCACGGTCCGGCCCTGGTCGGCCAGCCCGCGGATCAGGCCGCGCAGCCAGTGGACGCCCTCCGGGTCGAGGCCGTTGGCCGGCTCGTCCAGGACCAGGACGTCGGGGTCGCCCAGCAGGGCGGCGGCCAGGCCGAGGCGCTGGCGCATCCCGAGCGAGAAGCCCCCGACCCGCCGGCGGGCGGCCGCGGCCAGCCCCGTCTGCTCCAGGACCTCGTCGACCCGCGCCGGGGCCAGCCCGGCCGTGGTGGCCAGGACCCGCAGGTGGTCGCGGGCCGAGCGGCCCGGATGGAACCCGCTCTGCTCCAGCACGGCCCCGACCCGCCGGGCCGGTTCGGCCAGCTCCCGGTAGGGCCGGCCGTCGATGGTGGCCGCGCCCGAGGTCGGGGCGACCAGGCCGAGCAGCATGCGCAGGGTGGTGGTCTTGCCGGCCCCGTTGGGGCCGAGGAAGCCGGTCACCGTCCCCGGGTCGACCTCGAAGTCGAGGCGGTCGACGGCCAGCACCTCGCCGAACCGCTTAGTGAGCCCCTGCACGCTGATGGCCGCCATGGCGCGATCTCCCCGCTGAGCCGTTGCACGCCTCCGACACTACGGGCGGGGACGGCGCCGGTCGTCGGCCTGGCGGCTGCACTTCCCCGTCGGCCTGGAGGCGGACGCGGGGCCGGCCGTCGTCCTGGAGATTCAGCCGGAGCCGGGGGTGACCAGGCCCGTCTCGTAGGCGAGCATGACCAGCTGGGCCCGGTCGCGGGCGTGCAGCTTGGCCAGGACCCGGCTCACGTGGGTCTTGGCCGTGGCCCCGCTCACCACCAGCAGCTCGGCGATCTCGGCGTTGGACAGGCCCCTGGCCACCAGGGCCAGGACCTCCCGCTCGCGGTCGGTGAGGGCGGCCAGGGCGGCCGGGGTGACCGCGCTCGGCTCGGGGCGGCGGGCGAACTCGGCGATCAGCCGCCGGGTGACGCCGGGGGCGAGCAGGGCGTCCCCGGCCGCGACCACCCGGATCGCGGCCAGCAGGTCGGCCGGGGGCGTGTCCTTGAGCAGGAACCCGCTGGCCCCGGCCCGCAGCGCCTCGTAGACGTACTCGTCCAGGTCGAAGGTGGTGAGGACCAGGACGCGGACGCCCTCGGCCCGATCGAGGGCGACGATCCGCCTGGTCGCCTCCAGGCCGTCCATCCGCGGCATGCGGATGTCCATCAGCACCACGTCGGGCAGCTCCCGGCGGGCCAGCTCGACCGCCTCGACCCCGTCGCCGGCCTCCCCGACCACCTCCAGGTCGGGCGCCGACTCGACCAGCACCCGGAACCCGGCCCGGACCAGCGTCTGGTCGTCGGCCACCAGGACCCGTATCACGAGAGGTCCTCGACCGGCAGGCTGGCCGCGACCCGGAAGCCGCCGCCGGGCAGGGGCCCGGCCTCCAGGGTGCCGCCGTAGAGGGCGGCCCGCTCCCGCATGCCGGCGATGCCGTGCCCGCCCCCGCCCTGGTCGTTGGCACCGCGGCCGTCGTCGACCACCTCGACGGCCACCTGGCCGGGGGCGTAGCGGACCGCGACCCGGGCGGTGGCCGGCCCGGCATGCCGGACCACGTTGGTCAGCGCCTCCTGGACGATCCGGTAGGCCGACAGGTCCAGCCCGGCCGGCAGCAGGGTCGGGGTCCCCTCGATCCGGATCTCGACCCGCACCCCGGCCCTGGCCACCTCGGCGGCCAGCGCCTCCACCTCCGCCAGCCCGGGGGCCGGGGCCAGGCTGCCGCGCGGCTCGGCCTCCTGGCGGAGCACGCCCAGCAGCCGTCGCATCTCGACCAGCGCCTGGCGGCTGGTGGCCTCGACCGCCACCAGGGCCTTGCGTGCCTCCTCGGGCCGGCTGTCGAGCACGTGCACGCCGACCCCGGACTGCACGGCGATGATGCTCATGCTGTGGGCGACGACGTCGTGGAGCTCGCGGGCGATCCGCAGCCGTTCCTCGGTGACCGCCCGCCTGGCCAGTTCCTCCCGGGCCCGCTCCAGCTCGGCCGCCCGCTGCTGGGCGGTGACGACCGCCTCCTGGCGCCGCCGGGCCCCGTCGCCCAGCCACCAGCCGGCGGCCATGATCAGGCCGTCGACCACCAGGGTCCCGCCGTCGCCGATCAGCCCCGGCCTGGCCAGCCAGACCAGGCCGACCAGGGCCTCGGTGGCGGCCAGGCCGGCCAGGGAGACCCGCCGGGGGCGGTGGGCGGCCACGGTGTACACGTAGATCACGACGGCGAACGACAGCGTGACCAGGTTGCGCCCGAGGGCGGCGAACGCCGCCCCGGTGGCAAGGCCCCAGGCCAGCACCGCCACCGGCCAGCGCCGGCGCACCGCGATCGGCAGGGTGTGGGCCACCACCAGCAGGTAGGCGGCCCAGGCCCTCGGCGACCCGGGGTCGAAGGGGAGCACGGTGGCCAGGGTGGCCACGCCGACGCAGGCCGTCGCCACCGCCAGCAGGCCGTCGAGGACCCAGGGCCCGGCGGTTCGCAACCGTTGCCGTGCGTCCGGGATGCGCATCGCTGCACCGTACCGCCCCGAGGGCGTGGCCGCGTCACCCTCGGGGCCGACCCGCCGGCTCCGCCTGGAGATGTACGCCGCTGCCCGGTCAGCCGGCGGCGGCCGCCTCGGCGAACCAGCCGAGCAGCTCCTTGGCGCCCTCGCCGTAGCCGCGGCCGATCTCGGCCCC
>JBJMHP010000322.1:0-2803 GCA_045807325.1 Actinomycetes bacterium
GACGTGCTGCTGTTCATCGACAACATCTTCCGGTTCGTCCAGGCCGGCTCCGAGGTCTCGACCCTGCTCGGGAGGATGCCGAGCGCGGTCGGCTACCATCCGACCCTGGCCGGGGAGATGGGCGAGCTCCAGGAGCGGATCACCTCGACCCGCGGCCACTCGATCACCTCGCTGCAGGCCATCTACGTGCCCGCCGACGACATCACCGACCCGGCCCCGCACACCACCTTCGCCCACCTGGACGCGACCACGGTGCTGGCCCGCGAGATCGCCTCCCTCGGGATCTACCCGGCGGTCGACCCGCTGGCCTCGACCTCGCGCATCCTCGACCCGCGCTATGTCGGCGAGGAGCACTACCGGGTCGCCCGCCGGGTCCAGGAGATCCTCCAGCGCTACAACGACCTCCAGGACATCATCGCCATCCTCGGGGTCGACGAGCTGTCCGAGGACGACAAGGTGATCGTCAACCGGGCCCGGCGCATCCAGCGGTTCCTGTCCCAGCCGTTCTACGTGGCCGAGCAGTTCACCGGGGTCAAGGGCAAGACGGTGCCGCTGGACGAGACCATCGCCTCCTTCGACGCGCTGGCCAAGGGCGACTATGACCACCTGCCCGAGCAGGCCTTCTTCAACGTCGGTGGGATCGAGGAGGCCGAGGAGAAGGCCAAGCAGCTGGGCGGGGACGAGTAGCCGTGGCCACCCTGGAGGTGCACCTGGTCACCCCCGAGCGGGAGGTGTGGGCCGGCGAGGCCGACTTCGTCACCGCCCGCGGGGTCGACGGCGACCTCGGGGTGCTCCCCGGCCACGCGCCTCTGCTGGCCGCCCTGGCCGTCGGGCCGGTGTTCATCGACGCCGGCGGCAGCCGCACCGCGGTGGCCGTGGACGGCGGCTTCCTGCACGTCGCCCACGAGGACGACGTGACCAGGGTCGACATCCTGGCCGAGCACGCCCTGCTCTCGGACGAGCTGGGCGGCGACGACGCCGAGTCCCGGGAGCGCCGAGCCGAGGAGCTGCGCTCCGAGGACCGGTTCGACGAGGCCCGCGAGGAGGAGGCCAAGGCGGCCGTCCGCCGCCGGGTCGCCGAGGACGGCTAGCGCCGGCCGCCGGCCGTCGCCGCCATGACGGCCACCCGGCAGAAGGCCTCGAGCAGGCGGGTGGCGTTGGCGGTGTTGCGGGCCACGCCGGCCAAGGCCTCGGCGATCGGGTAGGAGGGCGGGGGGGTGCTCTCGGCCCACCAGCCGGCCAGCAGGGGCCCGTCGACCTCGGGGTGGAACTGGACCGCGGCCACGCTGCCCAGCCGGAAGGCCTGGCTGGAGTAGACGGCTCCGCCGGCCAGCAGGGTCGCGCCCGGGGGCGGGTCGAAGGTGTCGTGGTGCCACTCGAACAGCTCGGCCGGCTCCTGGAGGGCGCCGGTGACCGGGTCGGCCCGGCCGGCCTCGGTCAGCTCCACCTTGGTCCAGCCGAGCTCCTCCCCGGCCGGGCCCGGGTAGGCGCGGCCCCCCAGGGCGGCGGCGGCCAGCTGGGCGCCCAGGCAGATGCCGAGGGTCGGGGCCGAGCGGGCGGCGGCGTCCCGGACCAGGTCCATGGTCCTGGCCAGGTGGGGGTAGGCGTGGGTCTCGTCGGCGTCCATCACCCCGCCCAGCACCACCAGCCCGTCGGCGCCGTCCAGGGTCACCGGCACCGGCTGGTCGGACGCCTCCACCACCTGGAGCTCGACCCCGGTGGCGGCGGCCGCCGGGGCCAGCAGGCCGGGCGGGGCGCTGGGCTCGTGCTGGACGACCAGCAGCCGAGTCATCGCTGCGGCCGCGCCCGCAGGGCCGCGGCGACCAGCGCCGGGAGCAGGGTCCCGGCCTCGCCGTGGAGGACGACATCGGCCAGGCCGTCCAGCGGGGTGGGCTCGCGGTTGACGATGACCAGGGTGGCCCCGCGCCGGCTGGCCTTGACGGGCAGGCTGGCCGCCGGCTGCACCACCAGCGAGGATCCGACGGCCACGAACGCGTCACAGGCCGCCGTCAGGGCCTCGGCCCTGGCCCACACGTCGGCCGGGATGCCCTGCCCGAACGACACCGTGGCCGCCTTGATGATCCCCCCGCAGGCCAGGCAGGCCGGGTCCTCCTCACCGGCCTCGACCCGGGCCACCGCCTCCCCCATCGGCCCCCGCTCCCCGCAGGCCAGGCAGACGAACTGCCGTCCGGTCCCGTGGACCTCGCAGACCAGCTCCGGAGACAGCCCGGCGTCCCCGTGCAACCCGTCGATGTTCTGGGTGATCACCCCGGTCAGCCGCCCCGCCTCGGCCAGCCGCACACACGCCAGATGCGCCGAGTTGGGCCGGGGGTTGAGGTGGTGCAGCTCCCGCCGGAGCCGCCAGGCCAGCCGCCGCGTCCCCGGGTCACTCACATACCGCCGAAACCCCAGCTCCCTGGGGTCGTACCGACTCCACAGACCCCCAGGCGACCGGAAGTCCGGAATCCCCGAGTCGGTCGACACCCCCGCCCCCGAGAACACCACAATCCGCTCCGCCTCAGCCAGCAACCCACCAGCCAGCTCGAGCGCACCCGTCGCCTGCCCGGCCACATCCATGCCGGCAGGGTACCGCCCCGGGCGCATCGGCCCCAGCGGCGACGGCGCCAGGCCGGGGCGGCCCCAGCCCGTATCCGCCCACGCTGAAACCTCCGGGATCCGGCTTGGGTCCCCCGGTGGGGGAGCGTAGCCTAACCGCGGATGGGGCGCGGCGTTGTCCACACCCCCCGGGAGGGGGTGCCGCCGGCCGTCAGGCCGAGGAAGAGCCCTCCGGCTGCCCACCGTC
>JBJMHP010000323.1:0-7399 GCA_045807325.1 Actinomycetes bacterium
GGGGCCGACCTGGAGCTGCAGGCGGCGGCCAGGCGCGCCGGCCAGGCGGCCGGCCGCGACGCCGGCCCGGCGATCGAGCAGCTGCTGGAGGTCCGGGGCTACGAGCCGTACCGCGACGGGGACCGGCTGCGGCTGCGCAACTGCCCCTTCGCCCACCTCGCCCACGAGTTCCCGGTGCTGGTCTGCTCCATGAACCTGGCACTGGTCGAGGGGCTGCTGGAGGGCATCGGGGAGCCGGCCGGGCGGGCGGTGATGGACCCGGCCCCGGGCCGCTGCTGCGTGGCCGTCACTTCTAAAGACAATCAGGATTGACATAGAGCCGGGCCCATGATCTGCTGACGCCATGGCACCAGCCCACCACCTGGCCCAGGTGAACGTGGCCATCGTCCGGGCCCCGCTGGACTCGCCCCAGCTGGCCGGGTTCGTGGCCGCGCTCGAGCCGATCAACGCCCTGGCCGACCACAGCCCCGGGTTCGTGTGGCGGCTCCAGACCGAGGACGGCGACGCCACCTCCATCCGGCCCTTCGAGGACGAGCGGGTGATGGTCAACCTGTCGGTCTGGAAGTCGCTGGAGACGCTGCGGGCCTTCGTCTACGCCAGCCGCCACCTGGACGTCATGCGCCACCGCCGCGAGTGGTTCCACCGCATGGCCGACCCCTACCTGGCCCTGTGGTGGGTGCCGGCCGGCACCATCCCGACCGTGGCCGAGGCCAAGGAGCGCCTGGAGCTGCTGACCCGCGACGGCCCCGGCCCCGACGCCTTCACCTTCCGGGTGCCGTTCCCGGCCCCGGCCGGCGCGGCCCGTTAGCCGCCGGCGCCGTCCGGGCCAGGATCCGCTCCAGCAGCCGCGCCACCCCGTCCTCGGTGTTGGCCGCCGTCACCTCGTCGGCGGCGTCCAGGACCTCCGGGGCGGCGTTGGCCACCGCCACCCCGGTGCCCGCCCAGTCCAGCATGGCCAGGTCGTTGGGCATGTCGCCGACGGCGACGACCTCGGAGGCGTCGATGCCCAGGCGCCGGCAGAGCCGCTCCAGGGCGTACGCCTTGGTCACGCCGGCGGCCGAGATCTCGACCAGCCGCAGGCCGGCCCAGGTGACGACCGCGTCGTCGCCCACGGCGGCGCGGGCCCGCTCGGCGACCTCGGCAAAGGGCATGCTGGGGTGGCGGACCAGCAGCTTGGTCACCGGGCCGGTGATCAGCTCCAGGGCGTCGGCCTCGAGCACGTCGGGCCGGGCGGCGACCACGCCGTCGCTCCAGCCGGCCTCGCGGCCGAAGGAGCGCTCCAGCTCGACCGCGAACAGCGCCCCCGGGATGGCCTGGCGCAGGGCGTGGACCAGCCGGGTGGCCAGGTCGGCGGCCAGCGGGGTGTAGTCGACCATGGTGCCCGAGTCCAGGTCCCAGACGATGGCGCCGTTGGCGCAGATGGCCAGGCCGCCGACGCCGATGCGCTCGGCGATCGGCCCCAGGCTGCGCGGCGGGCGGCCGCTCACCAGCACCACCGTGATCCCGGCCTCCTTGGCCGCGGCCAGGGCGGCCCGGGTCCGGTCCGACACCGTCTCGTCCGGCAGCAGCAGGGTCCCGTCGAGATCGCTGGCAACCAGCCTCACGCCGTCCATGTGTCAACCGTACCTGGCCCTGCTTGGCGCCGGCTTCCAGCGACAGACCACCTACCGGCTCGCGCTGGCGGCCGGGCTGGCCACCAATGCCTTCTTCGGGGTGGTGCGCACGGCCATCTTCTTCGCCCTGTACCGGGAGCGGGACCAGGTGGCCGGCCACGAGGTGGCCGACCTGACCCTGGAGGAGCCCGACATCGAGGACATCGTCCGCCGCATCTACCGGGGCGAGACGCCGCGGGGGTCCGGGGGGCTCAAGCCTCGCCCCCCGGCCTGACCCGGGCGGCCCACTGCTCGATGGCCGGGCGTAGGGCCCGGAACGCCTTGCCCCGGTGGGAGGCGGCGTCCTTGGTCGCCTGGTCGACCTCGGCGCTGGTCCGGTCCCAGCCGTGGGGCAGGAACACCGGGTCGTAGCCGAACCCGCCGGTCCCCCTGGGGGCGTCCAGCACCCGTCCTTCCCATGCCGCCTCGGCGTGCCACTCCCCTCCCTTGGGGTCGGCCAGGGCGGCGGCGCAGCGGAACCGGGCCGTGCGCCGCTCCGGGGGCACCCCGGCCAGGGCGGCCAGCAGCTTGTCCAGGTTGGCCTGGTCGCCGGCGCCCTCGCCGGCGTAGCGGGCCGAGCGGACCCCGGGGGCGCCGCCGAGGGCGTCGGCCTCGAGGCCCGAGTCGTCGGCGACCGCGGCCATGCCCGACCAGGCGGCGTAGGCCCGGGCCTTGAGCAGCGCGTTCTCCAGGAACGTGTCGCCGGTCTCCTCGACCTCGGGCGGGTCGCCCAGGCCGGCCTCGGTCAGGCCGACCAGCTCGACGGGCAGCCCGGCCAGGATCGTCCGCAGCTCACGCAGCTTGCCCTGGTTGGCGCTGGCCAGCAGCAGGACCGGCTTCACCGGGGCATCCCTCTGGGGTTCCCCGGACCCCTCCGGGCCACTACCTGGCGCGGCCGTCGCCGAGGTCCAGGGACGCCGGGCCCAGGGCGAGGCGGCGCAGCGGCGGGATGGCCGCCTGCTCCAGCATCGGCCCCAGGGCCTGCTTCTGGGCCTTGACCAGCGAGGCGATGCCGGTGGTGGCCAGGTCCAGCAGGGCGTCCAGCTCGGCCCGGCTGAACGGCTCCCGCTCGGCCGTGCCCTGGACCTCGACCAGCCCGCCGAGCCCGGTCATGACCACGTTCATGTCGGTCTCGGCGCGGACGTCCTCCTCGTAGTGGAGGTCGAGGCAGGGGGTGCCGTCGACCATGCCGACGCTGACCGCGGCCACGTGGTCGCGCAGGGGGAACTCCTTGATCCGCTTCTCCTCCATCAGCCGGTGGCTGGCCGCGAACAGGGCCACCCAGGCGCCGGTGATGGAGGCGCAGCGGGTGCCGCCGTCGGCCTGGAGGACGTCGCAGTCGACCCACAGGGTCGCCTCCCCGAACGCCTTGGTGTCGGTGACCGCCCGCAGGGACCGGCCGATCAGCCGCTGGATCTCGTGGGTGCGGCCCCCGGGGCGGCCCTTGGCCACCTCGCGGCCCGACCGCTCGCTGGTCGCCCCCGGCAGCATGGCGTACTCGGAGGTCACCCAGCCCTTGCCGCCGCCGCGCAGGAACGGCGGCACCCGGTCCTCGTAGCTGACCGCGCACACCACCTTGGTCCGGCCCAGCTCGACCAGGGCCGAGGCGAAGGCCGTCTCCTGCCAGCCGAGCGTGATCGTCACCGGGCGCAGCTGGTCGGGGGTGCGCCCGTCCTTTCTCGTCATCAGAGCTCGTGTACCTCCAGTTCGGTGGCGACACCCACCGGGCCGCCGTAGGCCTCGGCGGCGCGGGCGGCGGCGGCGACCGGGTCGGCGCCGGGACGCAGGTGGGTCAGCAGCAGCCGCCTGGCCCTGGCCTTGGCCGCCCACTCGCCGGCGAGCTGGGGAGTCAGGTGGATCGGGGGCGTGCCCTCGGGCCACTCGGTCCAGGCGGCCTCGCAGATGAACAGGTCGGCCTGGTCGGCCAGGCGCCCGAGGGCGTCGCAGGGCCCCGAGTCGGCCGAGTAGGCGAGGGTGCGGCCGCCGGCGCTGGCCCGGACGCCGTAGGTCTCCACCGAGTGCACGGTGGCCACCGCCTCCAGCCGCAGCGGCCCCAGGTCGACCCGCTCGCCGTTGTGCAGGTCGTGGACCTCGAAGGTGCCGTTGATGGGCTCGCTCTCGCCGGTGGACAGGAACGGCCGTACATGGCTGACCCAGTCGGTGGGGCCGAACACCGGCAGCGGCGCCGGCGGCGGCTGGAAGTCGCCGTAGCGCAGGGCGTAGTTGGCCGCCAGCAGGTCGCCGACGTGGTCGACGTGCAGGTGGCTGACCCAGATGGCGTCCAGGGTGGGCAGCTCGGCCACCCGCAGCAGGTTGGAGAGGGTGCCGGGGCCGGTGTCGACCCACACCTTGGTCGTCCGCCCGTCCTCGTCGGCCTCCAGCAGGTAGCCGGAGCAGGCGCGGCCGGCGGCCGGGTAGGTCCCGGAGCTGCCGAGGACGGTGAGCCGCATCACGAGACCTCGACCTCGACCGGCGCGGCGGCGCTGCGGCGCTCGACCACGCCGACCTCGGGGCCGAGGAAGCGGGCCCCCACCCGGCGGAACTCGTCGGGGTCGCCGGAGGCGAGGAACCGGTGGGCCGGCCGGGCCCCGTAGGGGGCGTGCAGGTCGGCCCTGGTCAGCTCGGCGAAGACGCTGCGGGCGGTCCACTCGGCCGAGTTGACCAGGAACACGTCCGGGCCCACCAGGTAGCCGATGACCCCGGTGAGCAGCGGGTAGTGGGTGCAGCCGAGGATGAGGGTGTCGACCTCGGCGGCCATCAGGGGGGCCAGGTAGCCGCGGGCCAGCTCCAGGATCTCCGGGCCGGTGGTCTCGCCCCGCTCCACGTACTCGACGAACCGGGGGCAGGCCTGGGCGACCAGGGTGACGTTCTCGTGGGTCTCCTCGATGGCCTCGCGGTAGCGGCCGGAGCGGATCGTCCCCTCGGTGCCGATCAGGCCGACGGTGCGGTTGCGGGTCAGCCGGACCGCCGCCCGCACCGCCGGCTCGATCACCTCGACCACCGGCAGCGGGTAGGCGGCCTTGAGCTCGTCGAAGGCGGCCGCCGAGGCGCTGTTGCAGGCGACCACGGCCAGCTTGACCTCCTCGGCCACCAGCAGGTCCATGATCTCCTCGGCGAACCGCCGCACCTGGGCCTGCGACCTGGGCCCGTACGGGAACCGGGCGGTGTCGCCGAAGTAGATGACCGACTCATGCGGCAGCAGGTCGATGACCGCCCGGGCCACGGTCAGGCCGCCGACGCCCGAGTCGAAGATGCCGATTGGTCGTGGGTCCATGCTCCGGACAATACCGCAGCGGGGCGACCCGACCGCGGCCTAGGCCCAGAGCTGGCCGCGGAGGCCGGCCTCGGCGGCGTCCGGGTCGGCCCCGTAGGCGCCGGTGGACAGGTACTTCCAGCCGCCGTCGGGGGCGAGGACGACGATGTCGGCCCGGTCGGCCCGCTCGGCCACCCGCAGGGCGACGTGCAGGATGGCCCCGGTGGAGATGCCGGCGAACACGCCCTCGGCCGCGGCCAGCTGGCGGGTGCGGAACAGGGCGTCGTGCGAGCCCACCTTGATGCGCCGGTCGAGCACCCGCTCGTCGAAGATCGGGGGCACGAACCCCTCGTCCAGGTTGCGCAGCCCGTAGACCAGGTCGCCGTACTCGGGCTCGGCCGCCACCACCTGCACGTCGGGGTTCTGCTCCTTGAGGTAGCGGCCCACCCCGACCAGGGTGCCGCTGGTGCCGAGGCCGGCCACGAAGTGGGTCACCTCGGGCAGGTCGCGCCAGATCTCGGGGCCGGTGGTCTCGTAGTGGGCGGTCACATTCGCCGGGTTGCCGTACTGGTACAGCATCACCCAGTCGGGGTGCCGGCCGGCCAGCTCCTCGGCCCGGGCGATGGCCCCGTTGGAGCCGCCGGCGGCCGGCGAGAGGACCACCTCGGCCCCGTACAGCTCCAGCAGCTGGCGGCGCTCGGTCGAGGTGTTCTCGGGCATGACCACGACCAGCCGGTAGCCGCGGACCCGGGCGACCAGGGCCAGGGCGATGCCGGTGTTGCCGCTGGACGGCTCGACCAGGGTCGCCCCCGGGCCGAGCCGGCCGGTCTTCTCGGCATCGTCCACCATCGCCTTGGCGATGCGGTCCTTGACGCTGCCGGTCGGGTTCTGGCCCTCCAGCTTGGCCCACAGGCGCACGTCGGGCGATGGCGAGAGTCGGGGCAGCCCGACCAGCGGGGTGTTGCCGATGGCGTCGGCCAGGTCCTCGTAGCGCATCGGGTCACCCCCCGTTCACCGGGGGGCTAGGCCTGAGCCCCCCGGACCCGCCGGCGACGGCCGGGAGGATGGCCACCACGTCGCCGTCGGACAGCTTGGCGTCCAGCGCCCCCAGGAACCGCACGTCCTCGTCGTTGACGTAGACGTTGACGAAGCGGTGCAGGGAGCCGTCGCCGGTGAGCAGGGACTCGGCGATCCCCGGGTAGCGGCGCTCGAGGTCGCCGATCAGGTCGCGGACGGTGTCGCCGTCGGCGGAGACGGCCTTCTCGCCGCCGGTGTGCTTGCGCAGGATCGTCGGGATACGGACTTCAACGGCCATCAAGGCCTCCTGGAACGGATGAGGGTGGAACGTCGGAGCGCGGGGTGCCGCAGCTCAGGCGGCCGAGGACGGCCGGGGCCGACATCGCCCGTAGCGGGCGGCCGGGCCCTGCCGGTGCCAGACCGGGCAGGCCAGCCCCTCGGCCGGGGGCCTCATCCGGCCACCCCGGCGGTCCGCTGCTCCAGCCGCTCCTCGTCGACCTGGCCGTCGCGGATCCGGAAGGCCCGCAGCACGGGCGCGTCCGGGTCGGCCAGGGACAGGATCAGGTAGGCGGCCTCGGGGTAGGCGGCCAGCTCGACGTCGGTGCGCGAGGGATAGGCCTCGGTGGCCACGTGCGAGTGGAAGATCCCGACCAGGTCCAGGCCGAGGTCGTCCATCTCGGTCATGGCCCGCAGCTGAGCCTTGGGCTCGACCACGTAGAAGGTCGGGCTGGCCTCGGCGTTGGGGAGGGCGTAGACGCGCTCGACCGACCCGTCCCGACCGGCCAGCAACGCGCAGGCCTCGTTGGGATACTCGGCCCTGGCGTGAGCCACCAGCGCCTCGTATTGGTCGTCGTCGATCTGCACCACGTGAACCTCCTGCTCACGAGCGTAGCATCGAGGTCCCCGCCCCGACCACGGCGCACCGGAGCGCCCCGGGCGCATCTGGCGCCACGACAGGGCCCACGGGACCTGGGCCGGGGCGCTCACCCCTCCCCGGCGCTCAGGTCGCGTCGGCGATGAGCTGGCCGAGTTGGGTGGAGGTGGTGAAGTCGTTGCTGATGCGGTTCTTGGTCACGGCCCAGGTGATCCCGGTGGCGGTGTCGCCGCAGGCGAAGCTGCCGCCGACGCCGCCGAGGCCGAAGATGGTGGAGGCGCTCCCGGGGTCGTTGCCGGGACCGCCGACGCCATAGCCGAGCGCCCAGGTGGTCGGCTGCCCGAACACCTCGTCGATGCCGTTGGAGGAGATGGCGGTGGCCTCGGCCAGGCGCTCGGGCGGGAGCAGCCGGACGCCGTCGACCTCGCCGAGCAGGGCGGCGTACATGCGGGCGATGGCCCGGGCCGAGGTCTTGCCGCCGGCCGGGATGTCGGCGGCCAGGGTGTCGGGGCGGTTGCCGAACTCGGCGTTGGGGAACAGCTCCATCGGCGCCGACCGCAGCATCGGCAGGTCGGGCGGCATCGACGCCAGCATCTGGGCGGC
>JBJMHP010000324.1:0-28830 GCA_045807325.1 Actinomycetes bacterium
GCATCGCCGAGCGGGTCGGGGACGAGGCCGGGATCGCCGGCTTCCTTGAGGAGATGGGCCGGCGGGCCGCCCAGGAGGCCGAGGGCACCGGCGGTGGGGTCAACCTGCTCACCTACCACCGGGCCAAGGGGCTGGAGTTCCACGCCGTGCTGCTGCCCGCGGTCGAGGAGGGGGTGCTGCCGATCCGCCAGGCGAGCACGCCCGCCGAGGTGGCCGAGGAGCGGCGGCTGCTCTACGTGGGGCTGACCCGGGCCCGGGTCCACCTGTGGCTGTCGTGGGCGGCCCGTCGGGCCGGGCCGTCGGGCCGCGAGCAGTCGCGCAAGCCCTCACGGTTCCTCGACGACCTGGTGCCGCCGGGCGGGTCAGGGGTGCGGCCGCGGGCCGTGGCCACCGGGATGACCCGGACGGGCAGGGCCAGCGTGCGGGCCGACGGGCCCCTGGCCGAGCAGCTGCGGGCCTGGCGGCGCAAGCGCGCCGAGGCCGACGGCGTGCCCGCCTACGTGGTCTTCAACGACCGCACCCTGGCCGCCCTGTCCGAGCGCCAGCCCCGCAGCCGCGGCGAGCTGCTGGCCGTCGAGGGCATCGGCCCCAGCAAGCTGGACCGCTACGGCGACGAGCTGCTGGCCCTGTTGAGCCCCAGCGACGGCGACTAGCGGCGAGCCGAGCAGAGCCGCCACAATCCCCCCATGGCCAGACAGAAGGAGCGCGAGGGGGGTGCTCGGCCGCCGGTGTGCCAGTACTGCGCGGCGATCGCCGACACCACCGGGCCGGGGCTGCCGCTGGGCTGGACCATCCAGTCGGGGGTTCGCGGCTGGACCTACCTGTGCGGATCCTGCACCCGCTCCAACCTGCGCTCCATCGAGTCGCGCCTGTTCGACCGGGACATCCTGAGGTTCGGCACCGCCAACTGACCATCACCCTGAACGAGAGGTTCATGGTTCGGTGTGCTTACCGCCACGCGGGCGGGGGTAGCACCCAGACCGACCGATCGTCACGGAGGCTGGCATGCCGAAGGACAAGGACAAGGACCTGCCGGGCACGCTGCAGCGGTCCCCGGCCAAGGCCAGGCGCACCTACCGCGAGGCCCACGACGGCGCGGTCGAGACCTACGGGGAGGGAGAGCGGGCCCACCGCACCGCCTTCTCGGCCGTGAAGCACTCGTTCGAGAAGGTGGGTGACCACTGGGAGCCCAAGAAGCGCAAGGGGCCGTCCGACCCGCAGGCGGCCAAGGGCGGCCGGGCGGCCCGCAAGGGGTCGTCCAGGACCTACGGCGGCGTCGACGCGGTCGGCAACTCCAGACAGGAGCTGTACGAGCGGGCCAAGAAGCTCGGGGTCAGGGGTCGTTCCCGCATGAGCAAGGCCGAGCTGGCCGAGGCCATCGGCAGGAAGCAGTAGCGGACCGGAGGAGCGGACATCTTGGAGCGAGGAAGCGACAAGCACAGCCCCCGGGTCGACGAGGAGCTGGAGCACGAGACCCGGTCCCTGGAGCAGGGCGCGCCGGTCGAGAGCCGGGTCGAGGAGTTCCGGGAGCAGGAGGGCCCGGGCGACGACCAGCCAACCCCGAGCGCCATCCTCACCGAGGACAGCGGGTCACTGGACCTGGACGACGCCGAGACACGGTCCAACATCGCCCGGTTCATCGACCCCAGCACCTTCCCCGCCGACCGGGAGCGCCTCCTGGACAACGCCGAGGCCAACAACGCCCCGGCGGCCGTCCTGGAGCGCCTCCAGGCCCTCCCGGGCGGCCGCACCTACCAGGGCCTCCCCGACGTCTGGGCCACCCTCGGCGGCACGGTCGAGCACCGCTTCTAGCCGGGAGGACCACATGGTCCAACCGGATGGACAGGCCACGGCCGGGTTCGAGCTGCTGGAGCACACCGCCGACATCGGGATCCGGGCCCGTGGGGCAACCCTCGAGGAGGCGTTCGAGCAGGCCGCCCTGGGTCTGGCCGAGGTCCAGGGCGCCCTGGCCCCAGGACCGGGCGACCCGGTACCGGTCGAGGTGTCGGCCGCCGACCCCGGCGGGCTGCTGGTCGACTGGCTGAACGAGGTGCTGTGGCTGACCGAGACCCGGCAGGCGGCCCTGGCCGGGGTCCGGGTCGGGCGGGTCGGGGACGGCACCGCCCGCGGGTCGGTGCTGCTCTCCTCCGGCGGCCAGGCGCCGGACGGCACCTTCGTCAAGGCGGTCACCTACCACCGGCTGCGGGTCGAGCCCGACCCCGACGGCGGCTGGCTGGTCGAGGTGTACCTCGATGTCTGAGCCGCGCCGGCTGGAGCCCTCGGTCTGGGAGATCCCGGTCGGGTACGTCGAGGGCATGCGTGTCCCAGGGATCGTGTTCGCCTCCGACGAGCTGTTCGCCCGCGCCGTCGAGGACCGGGCGGTCGAGCAGGTGGCGAACGTGGCCACCCTGCCCGGGATCGTCGGCGCCTCCTACGCCATGCCCGACATCCACTGGGGCTACGGCTTCCCGATCGGCGGGGTGGCGGCCACCGACGTCGCCGCCGGCGGGGTGGTCTCCCCGGGCGGGGTCGGCTTCGACATCGGCTGCGGGGTGCGCCTGCTGCGCAGCGACCTCGACTGGGACCGCGACGTCAAGGACCGGATCGGCGAGCTCGTCCACATCCTGGCCAGGCGCATCCCCCGCGGCCCGGGCGGGGCCGGCCTGCTGCCGCTCGACCGGGCCGGGGTGGACCGGGTCCTGGTCGAGGGTGTGCGCCATCCGCTGGCCGCCGGGGTCGGGGTGGAGCAGGACGCGGCCGCCTGCGAGGACGGCGGCACCGTGCCCGACGCCGACCCGGCCCAGGTGTCCGAGCGCGCCGCGGCGCGGGGGGCTCCGCAGCTGGGCAGCCTCGGTGGCGGCAACCACTTCCTCGAGGTCCAGGTCGTCGACCAGGTCCGGGACGGCGAGGCGGCCGCCGCCATGGGTCTGGAGACCGGGCAGGTCTGCGTGATGCTCCACACCGGGTCGCGGGGCATCGGCCACCAGACCTGCACCGACCACCTGAAGGTGATCGACCGGCTGGGCCCGGCCCTCGGCATCCGGGTGCCGGACCGCCAGCTGTCGTGTGTGCCGGTGGAGCGGCCGGAGGCGGCCGCCTACCTGGGGGCGATGCGCGCCGCCGGGAACTTCGCCCTGGCCAACCGCCACGTCCTGACCGACGGGGTCCGCAGGACGTTCGCCGAGGTCCTCGGCCGGCCGGTCGGGAACCTCGGCATGGACCTGGTCTACGACGTCAGCCACAATCTGGCCAAGCTGGAGGAGCACGAGGTCGACGGGCGCCGCCGGACCCTGTGCGTCCACCGTAAGGGAGCGACCAGGGCCCTCGGGCCCGGCCACCCCGAGCTGCCCGACCGCTACCGGGACGTCGGCCAGCCGGTCATCAACCCGGGCAGCATGGGCACCTTCTCCTTCGTCCTGGTCGGCGACCGGCGCGCCGAGGCGCGCTCGTTCGCCTCCACCTGCCACGGGGCCGGGCGGTCGATGAGCCGGACCCGGGCCAAGAAGCTCATGTCCGGTCCCGACCTGCGCCGCAAGCTGGAGGGTGAGGGCCTGGTGCTGGCGGCCAGCAACTGGAAGCTGCTCAGCGAGGAGGCCCCGTACGCCTACAAGGACGCCACCGCCGTGGTCGAGACCTGCGCCGAGGTCGGCCTGTCCCGGGTGGTGGCCCGGCTGCGTCCAGCCGGAGTCCTGAAGGGCTGAGTCTCGGCGGCCGCCGGCAGGGGTCATCCCAGCCGGTGTCCGACCCCGACAAGCCCCAGGGCCGACCGACCACCCACCAGGGGGATGTGGACAGCGGTCCGCACGGGCGGGCCGACGGCGATAGGGTGGGGACGAACGCATTGCCGATGCCCCAGCCGAAGCCGTTGCTCGTCACGAGGAGGACGATCGATGACCGACGCCGTGCCCGAGGCCGACGCCCTCGAGCAGCGCCAGCCGCTGGTCGACGGGGACGTCCCCGAGCAGGTCCCCGAGATCGACGTCGAAGTCCCGGAGGAGGACGCCCTGGAGCAGGCCATGCCGGTCCCGTTCGACGAGGACGACGCGCCGCGCTGACGCGCGGCGCCGCGGGCCGCCGTGCCGACGAGGATGTTCCGCGACCGGGCCGAGGCCGGCGACGTCCTGGCCGGCCAGCTCGGCCACTACGCCGGGCGCGACGACGTGCTCGTCCTCGCCCTGCCGCGCGGCGGGGTGCCGGTGGCGGCGCGGGTGGCATCGGCCCTCGGGGCGCCGCTGGACGTGTTCGTCGTGCGCAAGCTCGGCGTCCCCGGCCACGAGGAGCTGGCCATGGGGGCGATCGCCTCGGGCGGGGTCCAGGTGGTCAACGAGCAGGTGGTCGGCCGGCTCGGGCTGGGCGAGGCCGACCTGCGCCGGGTGGCCGAGGCGGAGGCCCGCGAGCTGGCCAGGCGCGAGCGCAGCTACCGGGAGGGTCGGGCGCCGCCGGACCTGTCCGGCCGGGTGGTGATCCTGGTCGACGACGGGCTGGCCACCGGCTCGACCATGCGGGCGGCGGTGGCCGCCGCCCACCGGCTGGGCCCGGCCCGGGTCGTGGTCGCGGTCCCGACGGCGCCGGCCTCGACCTGCCAGCGCCTGCGCGGCGAGGCCGACGAGGTGGTGTGCGCCACCACCCCACGCCCGTTCCGGGCCGTCGGCTACTCCTACCGCTCGTTCCCCCAGACCTCCGACGAGGAGGTGCGCGCCCTCCTCCGGTCCGCCTGGGAGAGAGCCCCGGACCCCGAGGGCCCGGAGCCCGCAGGTCCGGGCCCGGCCGCGGCCGGGGAACCGAACGTGAACCGATCGAGCTGAGGAGTGAGACGTGCACCACGCCGAGATCGCGCGGGTGTTCCAGGCTGACGGGCCGTTCACCTGCGTGTACATGGACACCGAGGCGGACGTCGAGCAGGCCGCCGACCGGGTCGCCGTGCGCTGGAAGAATCTACGAGGGTCGATGCTGGCCGCCGGGGTCCCGGAGGGGACCGTGGCCGCGATCGACCCGCTGGTCGAGGGGAGCCACATGGCGGGGGCGACCCTCGCCGTGATCGCCACCGTGGACCGGCCGCTCTACTCGGCCAACCTGCCCGACCCGCCGCCGCGGGACACGCTGCTGCGCCACGGGGCCCTGCCCGACGTGGTGCCGTTGCTGGCCGCCGCCCAGGCGGCGGTGCCGCACGTGGCCGTGCTCACCGACCGGACCGGGGCCGACATGGCGGCCCGAGGAGTGGGCGACGAGGAGGCCAGGGCCGAGCGGGTCGAGGGCCGGGTGACCCCGCACATCCACAAGCCGCACGCCGGCGGCTGGTCCCAGCCGCGGTACCACCACCGGGCCGAGGCCATCTGGGAGTCCAACGCCTCGGAGGTGGCCGACGCCCTGGCCCGGCTGGTCGACCGGGTGCGGCCCCGGTTCGTGGCCGTCGCCGGCGACGTGCGCGCCCTCCAGCTGCTGCGGGAGCAGGCCCCCAAGCGGGTGCGGGAGCTGCTCAAGGTGGTCGGCGGCGAGTACGCCTCCCTGGATGCGGTGTTCGCCGAGGCCGACAAGCTGGTCGCGGCCGTCGTGGAGGCCGACAACCGGGCCGTGCTCGACCGGTTCGCCGAGGAGCTCGGCCAGGCGGCCGCTCCCGGCGACGACGGGGGTGGGCTGGCGGTCGAGGGCGCCGCCGCCACCCTGGCCGCCCTCGGCCGCGGCCAGGTGGCGACCCTGCTGCTCACCGGCCTGTTCCTGGACGACCAGCGGACGGCCTGGTTCGGGCCGGCCCCGACCGACGCCGCCGCCGACCGCGACGCCCTGGCCGGCCTGGGCGTCCCCGACCCGGTGGAGGGCCGGCTGGTCGACGTGGCCGTCCGGGCCGCCCTCGGGACCGGCGCCGAGGTCCGCATCCTCGACCCGGCCGACGAGACCCGCTCGGCCGAGGGCCGCGGGACCACCCACGACGCCCCTATCCCCCCCGAGCACGCCCCCAGCGAGGGGCTCGGCGCCCTACTGCGCTTCCCGCTCGGGCCGTAGGCCCTCGTCCGGCCCGGACCGCGGGCCCCCCGCGGGGTCGGGATCCGGGGCCGCGGGGGGCGGGCCCAGGAGGGCGGCGGCGGCCGGCTCGGCGTAGGTGACCCTGACCAGCTCCTCGCCGTCGAAGGCGAGGGTGGTGACGCTGGCCAGGGTGCAGCGGCGCCAGCCCGGCCAGTGGGTCAGGCGGCGGCGCTCGAAGGCCAGCCGGGCCACCCAGATGGGGGCCTGGTGGGAGACGAGGACGACGTGCTGGCCGGCGAACTCGTCCCGGACGGCGTCCACGACGGCGTGGACCCGCTCGACCATGTCCACGTTGCGCTCGCCCCAGGAGGGGGCGCGCAGGTCGCGCAGCTGCCACCAGATCTTGGGATGGCGCAGGATGTACCAGGCGACGTTGCCGGCGACCCCTTCGAAGACGTTGCTGGACTCGATCAGCCGCAGGTCGGTGCGGAGCTCCAGGCCGTGGGTGGCCGCGATCGGGGTGGCGGTCTGCTGGGCCCGCTCCAGGGGGCTGGCCAGCACCGCGGCCAGCGGGACGTCGGCGAAGTGGCGGGCCAGCAGGCCCGCCTGGGCCTGGCCGCGGGTCGACAGGCTGTAGCCGGGCAGCCGGCCGTAGAGCACCCGGCGGGGATTCTCCACCTGCCCGTGGCGGACCAGGTGGACGACGGTCTCGGGCACGCGCTGGCCTCCGCGCCGGTCCTCGAGGTCTTGGGATGGCGGGTGCGATGGTAGCAGCGGCCCGGAGCGGCGGTGCCGCCGGTCCCCGCCTATGCTGCCGCTATGGCAGCTCCCCCGAACCGGGGTGCGCGCCGGTGAACCCGGTGCGCCGCCCTCCGCCGATCCACCCGACCGACCAGCCCCCGCCCGAGGTGCCCTACCGGCCCGGGTGGGTGCCGCGCCGGCCCGTCTCGGCGGACGGGTCCGGCCCGGCCGGTGGCCCCGAGGTCCCGGTCGTCGAGCCCCAGCGGCCGGCCCGGCCGGCCTGGGCGCTCCCGGCCGCCCTGGCCGCCATGGCCGTGGTCTACCCGGCCGCCTTCTCCCTCCAGGTGGTGCCGTTCTGGTCGGCCATGGTGGCGTTCTCGGCCTTCTCCTGGTGGGCGGCCTGGCATCCGTACCTCCGGTCGCGGCTGCGGCCGACCCGCCGGCTGGTGGTCATGGGCCTGCTGTCGGGCCTGGCCCTGTACGTCGTCTTCCTGGCCGGCGCCCTGGTGGTCCGGCAGACCCCGCTGTGGCCCCAGGTCCAGAGCGTGGTCGACCTGACCCGGACGACCGCCCCGGGCATGGTGGCCGTCCTGGTGATCGTGTTCGGGACCTCGCCGAGCGAGGAGGTGCTGTGGCGGGGGGCGGTGTTCGCCCGCCTGACCAGGCGCTACGGGGCCGGATGGCGGCCGGTTGTGCTCAGCGCGGCGGCGTATGCCCTGTTCGTCGGCCTGTCCGGGAGCCTGGTGCTGTCGCTGGCCGCCCTGGTCTGCGGCACCGTGTGGGCGAGACAGCGGCAGGTCACGGGGAGCCTCGTGCCCAGCCTGATGTCCCACGCCCTGTGGTCACTGCTGATGTACCTCTCCATCCCCGGCCTCTGACAGACCCGCGCGCGAGGCCCTTCAGGTGGGGGGCCGACCTTGCCCGCTGGGGGTTCGTCAGTTCTTGAAGGCGTCGGGGGAGTAGTTCCAGGGCTGCCCGCGGGCGATCTGGAAGCGGCTGCCGACCTCGGGGTCGCGGTCGATGCCGACGATCTGCTGGCACTTCGGGCACTTCCAGCGCTCGAACCCGTAGGCCGAGCTCTCCAGCTCCATACGCGAGCCGCACTTGTCGCAGACCTCGCGCTGCAGGGTCGGGGTAGCGGTGCCGCTGTCGTCGGTGCCCATAGTCGTCGTCTCCTTGCTCCCCCCGGTCGATGCCGGGACGCACCACCAGGATGGCCTAACTCAGATGATCTTGCATCCCTTCGCTGGCAACTTCCGCATACCGATCTCGTCTCCGCCGGGTCGGCAAGGCCGGGCCACCTAGGCAAGCTCCGGCGCGTGCTTGCTGGATACCCAGGCGCGTCGCGCGGCAACCACCCCCTATCACTACCACGAGGGCGTGACGCGGCGTCCAGGGCCGACCTACGATGCGGGCATGACGCGACGTGGC
The DNA here is from genome assembly GCA_045807325.1 of Actinomycetes bacterium. Lineage (GTDB taxonomy): Bacteria > Actinomycetota > CALGFH01 > CALGFH01 > CALGFH01 > CALGFH01. The sequence goes on from JBJMHP010000324.1 coordinate 8,134, forward strand.
GAGGAGGGCGCGGCCCCGGACCGGGTGGTGCTGACCGGCGGGCCGCTCGGCCTGGCCGAGGTGGTGGCCGTGGCCCGCGCCCGGGTGCCGGTGGAGCTGGGCGAGGAGGGCCGCAAGCGCATGGCCGGGGCCCGCGACGTGGTCGAGCGGGCGGTGGCCGAGGGCCGGCGGGTGTACGGCGTCTCCACCGGATTCGGCCTGCTCGCCAACACCGCCGTCGACCCGGCCGACCTGGAGGAGCTGCAACGCCGGATCGTGCTGTCGCACGCCACCGCCACCGGCGACCCGCTGGACGTCGAGGTGGTCAGAGGCATGCAGCTGCTGCGGGCCCGCACCCTGACCCAGGGCTACTCGGGAGTCCGGCCGGTGGTGGTGGACGCGCTGGTCGCCCTGCTGGCCGCCGGGGTCACCCCGGTGATCCCCGAGCACGGCTCGGTCGGCGCCTCCGGCGACCTGGCCCAGCTGGCCCACCTGGCCCTGCCCCTGCTCGGCGAGGGCGAGGTCCTGGTGGACGGCCGGCGGCGCCCCGCCGCCGAGGGGCTGCGCCTGGCCGGGCTGGAGCCGCTGCGGCTCTCCTTCAAGGAGGGCCTGTCGCTGGTCAACGGCACCGAGGGGATGCTCGCCCTGGCCTGCCTGGCCATCGCCGACGCCGAGGCCCTGGCGGCCATGGCCGACGTGGCCTGCGCCATGTCGATCGAGGGCCTGCTCGGCACCGACCGGCCGTTCCAGGCCCGCCTGCACGAGCTCCGCCCCCACCCGGGCCAGATGGCCAGCGCGGCCAACCTCAGGACCATGCTGGCCGGCTCGCCCATCCTGGCCAGCCACCGCCACTCCGACCACGCCATCCAGGACGCCTACTCGCTGCGCTGCGCCCCCCAGGTGCATGGGGCCTGCCGCGACGTGGTCGCCTTCGCCCGCCAGGTGGCCGAGCGCGAGCTCGGCTCGGTCACCGACAACCCGGTGGTGTTCGCCTCCTCCGACGAGGTCATCTCGGTCGGCAACTTCCACGGCCAGCCCCTGGCCTTCGTGCTCGACTTCCTGGCCATCGCCCTGGCCGAGCTGGCCGACATCTCCGAGCGGCGGGTCGACCGGCTGCTCGACCCGGCCCTCAACCACGACCTGCCCCCGTTCCTGGCCCGCGACCCGGGGCTCAACTCGGGGCTGATGCTGACCCAGTACACGGCGGCGGCCCTGGTCGCCGACAACAAGGTGCTGGCCCATCCGGCCTCGGTGGACTCGATCCCGACCTCCGGCAACCAGGAGGACCACGTCTCCATGGGCTGGACGGCCGGGCTCAAGCTGCGCCGGGTGGTCGGCAACGTCCGCCGCGCCCTGGCCATCGAGGCCCTGTGCGCCGCCCAGGCGATCGACCTGCGCGCCCCGCTGCGGCCTGGGTCGGCGGTGGCGGCCGTGCTCGACCGGGTCCGCGAGCAGGTGCCGGCCCTTGACGAGGACCGCTACCTGGCCCCCGACCTGGCCGCCCTGGAGCGCCTGGTGGCCGACGGGACCCTGGTGGCGGCGGCCGAGGAGGTGGCCGGGCCCCTCGGGTGACCCGGCCGGGAAGGAGCCGTTGTGATGGAAGGTGCAAGGGTCGTGCGCGCCCCTCGGGGACCAACGTTGTCCTGTCGCGGGTGGCAGCAGGAGGGCGCCCTGCGGATGCTGTGCAACAACCTCGACCCCGAGGTCGCCGAGCGTCCCGACGACCTGGTGGTCTACGGCGGCACCGGCCGGGCGGCCCGCGACTGGGCGGCCTTCGACCGGATCGTGGCCACCCTGCGGCGGCTCGGCGACGACGAGACCCTGCTGGTCCAGTCGGGCAAGCCGGTCGGGGTGTTCCGGACTCACAGCTTCGCCCCCCGGGTGCTGCTGGCCAACTCGCTGCTGGTGCCCGAGTGGGCCACCTGGGACAAGTTCCGGGAGCTGGAGGCGGCCGGGCTGACCATGTACGGCCAGATGACCGCCGGCTCCTGGATCTACATCGGCACCCAGGGCATCCTCCAGGGCACCTACGAGACCTTCGCCGCCGTGGCCCAGAAGAAGGGCTGGGACAGCCTGCGCGGCAAGGTCGTGCTCACGGCCGGGCTGGGCGGCATGGGCGGGGCCCAGCCGCTGGCCGTGACCATGAACGAGGGCGTGGCCCTGTGCGTCGAGGTCGACCCCGGGCGGCTGGCCCGGCGCCTGGACACCGGCTACCTGGACGAGCGGGCCGACGACCTGGCCGACGCGACAGCAAGGGCCGGGCAGGCCGCCGCCGAGGGCCGGGCGGTCTCGGTCGGGCTGGTCGGCAACGCCGCCGACGTGTTCCCCGAGCTGCTGGCCGCCGGGTTCCGGCCCGACGTGGTCACCGACCAGACCTCGGCCCATGACCCCCTCGGCGGGTACGTGCCCAGCGGCGTGGCGCCGGGTGACGCCCCGGCGGCCCGGGCCGAGGACCCGAGCGGCTTTGTCAAGCAGGCCCGGGAGTCGATGGCCCGCCACTGCGAGGCCATGGTCGGGTTCCAGCGGGCCGGGGCCGAGGTGTTCGACTACGGCAACAACCTGCGCGGCGAGGCCCGGGCGGCCGGGTTCGGGGACGCCTTCGCCTACCCGGGGTTCGTGCCCGCCTACGTCCGGCCGCTGTTCTGCGAGGGCAAGGGGCCGTTCCGCTGGGCCGCCCTGTCCGGCGACCCGGCCGACATCGCCCGCACCGACCGGGCCGTGCTGGAGCTGTTCGGCGACGACGACCACCTGCGCCGCTGGCTCGCCATGGCCGCCGAGCGGGTCCGGTTCCAGGGGCTGCCGGCCCGGATCTGCTGGCTCGGCTACGGCGAGCGTCACCAGGCCGGACTGGCCTTCAACGAGCTGGTCGCGCGGGGCGAGGTCCAGGCTCCGATCGTGATCGGCCGCGACCACCTGGACTCGGGGTCGGTGGCCAGCCCCTACCGGGAGACCGAGGCCATGGCCGACGGCAGCGACGCCATCGCCGACTGGCCGATCCTGAACGCCCTGCTCAACACCGCCTCGGGCGCCTCCTGGGTGAGCGTGCACCACGGCGGCGGGGTCGGGATCGGCCGGTCGATCCACGCCGGCGTGGTGGTGGTGGCCGACGGGTCCGAGGAGGCCGCCCGCAGGGTCGAGCTGGTCCTCACCAACGACCCCGGCACCGGGGTCATGCGCCACGCCGACGCCGGCTACGACCAGGCCCGGGCGGTGGCGGCCGAGCGGGGGATGGACCTGCCCGGGGTCACCAGGTGAGGGCGGACTTCCTGCTCACCGGGATCGGGCAGCTCGTCACCTGCGACCCTGGGCTGGGGGAGGGGCCGCTGGGGGTGGTCGAGCGGGGGGCGGTGGCGGCGGCCGGGGGCCGGGTGGTGTTCGCCGGGCCGCGGGCCGCCATGGGTGATCTGGAGGTGGCCGCGGGCGCGGTCCGGGTGGACGCCGGCGGGCAGGCCGTCCTCCCCGGTTTGGTGGACGCCCACACCCACCTGGTGTTCGCCGGTGACCGAGCCGACGAGTTCGCGGCCCGGCTGCGCGGGGTCGGCTACGAGGAGGCGCTGGCCGCCGGAGGCGGCATCAACCGCACGGTCCGCGAGACCAGGGCCGCCTCCGACGCCGAGCTGGAGGCGGCCGCGGGCAGGAGGCTGGCCCTGGCGGCCCGGCATGGCACCACCACCCTGGAGGCCAAGTCCGGCTACGGCCTCACCGTGGAGGACGAGCGCCGCAGCCTTGAGGTGCTGGCCCGGGTGGCCGCCCGCTCCCCGGTCGAGGTGGTCCCGACCTTCCTCGGCGCCCACCTGGTCCCCGAGGAGTACGCCGGCGACCGGGCCGGCTACCTGGACCTGCTGGAGCACGAGATGCTGCCGGCCTGCGCGCCCCTGGCCGAGTTCGTTGACGCCTTCTGCGACCGGGGGGCCCTCACGGTCGAGGAGTCCAGGCGGGTGCTGGCCGCCGGGGCCCGCCATGGCCTCAGGGGCAAGCTGCACGCCAACGAGCTCGGCTCGACCGGCGGGGCGGCCCTGGCCGCCGAGCTGGACTGCGTCTCAGCCGACCACCTGCTGTTCTGCGAGCCGGAGGAGGCCAGGGCGCTGGCCGCCGCCGGCACGGTGGCGGTGCTGCTGCCCGGGACCAGCTTCCTGCTGCGGACCGGGCGGGCGGCCCCGGTGCAGGTGCTGCGTGACGCCGGGGTGACGATGGCCCTCGGCACCGACTGCAACCCCGGCACCTGCTACTGCGAGTCGATGCAGCTGGTGATCGCCCTGGCCTGCGTCCACGGCGGCCTCACCCCGGAGGAGGCGGTGCTGGCCGCCACCGACGGCGCCGCCCGGGCGCTCGGGCGCGGCGGCCGGGTGGGCCGGCTCGCCCCCGGCGCCGCCTGCGACCTGGTCGTGCTGGCCGGGCGGAGCTACCTCGACCTCGCCTACCACCTGGGGGTGAACCTGGCCCGGCTGGTGGTCAAGGGCGGGGTCGTGCACCAGGGCGACGGCGACGGGATCCCGGCCGAGCCGGCGGAAGCCGGGCCGTGACCGACGCCGCGACCCGGCTCGCCCGGCTGGTCGAGTGTGTGCCCAACCTCTCCGAGGGCCGGCGCCCGGAGGTGGTGGTGGAGATCGTGGCCGCCTTCGCCGGGGCCGACCCCGGGGTGCTGGTGCTGGACCGGTCCAGCGACCCCGACCACGACCGGACCGTCCTGACCCTGGCCGGTCCCGGCCCGGCCCTGGTCGAGGCGGCGGTGGCCGGGGCCAGGGCCTGCGCCCGCCTGATCGACCTGAACCGCCAGCGCGGCGTCCACCCGCGCATGGGGGCTCTGGACGTGGTGCCGTTCGTCCCCCTGGGCGAGGCCACCCGGCTCCGCGGCGGCGCCGACCCCGACCTGGACTGCGCCGCCCTGGCCGAGCGGGCCGGCCGGCGGATCGCCGCCGAGGCCGGGGTGCCCGTGTACCTGTACGGGGCCGCGGCCCGCCGCCCCGAGCGGGCCGCCCTCCCGGCGGTCCGCGGCCGCGGGTTCGAGGCCCTCCGGGCCGCCCTGGCCGACGGCGAGCCCGGTTCACCGGGGGATCACCCGGGCCGGGCCCCGGACCTCGGCGGCCCCGGGCTGCACCCGACCGCCGGGGCGACCGCGGTCGGGGCCCGGGAGGTCCTGATCGCCTACAACGTGGAGCTGGCCGGGGCCGACCTGGAGCTGGCCCGCCGGATCGCGGCCGCGGTGCGCGAGCGCGACGGCGGCCTCCCGGCGGTCAGGGCCATGGGAGTCGCCCTGGAGCGACGGGGGGGTCCGGGGGACCGCCGGGGTGGTCCCCCGGTGGGCCGGGGACTGGTCCAGGTGTCGATGAACCTGCTCGACTACAAGGTGACCCCGCCGGCGGTGGCCTTCGCCGCCGTGGCCGAGCTGGCCGGGCGGGTCGGCGCCCGGGTCGTCGCCTCCGAGCTCGTCGGCCTGATCCCGGCGGCCGCCCTGGCCGGCGTGGACCCGGCCGACCTCCTGCTCCCCGGCGACACCCCCGACCGGTTCCTGGAGACCCGCCTGGCCAGGGCCCTCGACACCCACGCGGAGGTTTCATGAGCCCACAGCATCGGCTCGGTGAGCACGGCTGGCTGGACGCCTACGCCGCTCCGACCGTCACCCCGGGCGGGGGGAGCGCGTCGGCCGTGTCGGCCGCCCTCGGCTGCGCCCTGCTGGCCATGACGGCCAGGATCGGCGCCCGCAGGGCCGACGGGGAGGAGACCGGGCGCCTCGACCGGCTGGCCGGCGAGGCCGACAGGCTCCGGGCCGTCCTGGTCGAGCAGGAACGGACCGACGCCGGGGTCTACGAGCGCATGGTGGCCACCGTCCGCGCCGCCAGGGCCACCGAGGGCGACCCTGGGGCGGCGAGGGCGGCCGAGGCCGCCCGGGCCGACGCCACCGAGGTCCCGCTGGCCACGGCCGAGCTGGCCGCCGACGGCCTGCGCCTGGCCGCCGACCTGGCCGCGATGGAGCTGACCCGGATGGCCAGCGACCAGCTGGTCTCCGCCCACCTGCTCCGGGCCGGCCTGGAGGGCGGCCGCTCGACGGTGGCCTTCAACCTGCGCCGGATGACGCCCAGCCCGGTCCACGACGACCTGGCCGCCCGCGCCGGCCGCCTCGAGGAGGCCCGCCGGGCCGCCGCCGGCCTGATCGACCGGCTGACGGCCATGGTCGAGCAGCCATGAATTTCCCCGCCGGTCGCCGATCGACGGATACTGCCGTGAGACCCCAGCGGGAGGAGTGAGGTGGCCAGCGACACCCAGCGGCCGGACAGCTCCGGCGTGACCCAGCTGCCGGCCGCCCCGACCGCCGGCGACCTGGAGGGACCCCCGCCCGACGACCGGGCGGTGCCGAGGGCCCGGCCTGGCGCCTACTGGGTCGGCCTGGTCGTGCTGGCCGTCGGCCTGGCCGTCACCGTCGTCACCCTGGCCACCCGGGTCACCTCGATCGTCCAGACCATCCTGCTGGCCGTCCCGCTGGTCTTCATCGGGATCGGGCTGGAGCGGGTCGGCCGCGGGACCAGCCGCGGGTCGCTGCGCGCGGTCGGGGCCGTCCTGGTGGCGGTGGCCGTGGTCGGCCCGCTGGTGCTGTCGCTGTCCTCCCCCGAGGGGGCGGTCATCGACAACTTCAGCCAGCCCGTCCCCTCCGGCGCCGCCCGGGCCGAGCTGCGGGTCAGCATGGGCGGCGGCCAGCTCCGGGTCGCCGCCGAGGCGGCCGGCCTGTACGAGGCCGAGCTGCGCAGCCCGGGCCGGCCCAGCACCCAGGTGACCACCGCCAAGGACCTGGCCGTTCTCGACCTGCGCTCCCCGGCTCAGCGGGGGATGCTGGCCCGCAACCGCGGCAACGACTGGCGGATCCGGCTCAACACCTCCCTGGCCTGGCAGGTGGACGTCTCGGCCGGGGCGGTCACTGCCGACCTGGACCTGCGGCGGCTCAACGTGCGTGGCGTGACCGTCCAGTCCGGCGTCTCGCGCCTGGCCGTCCGCCTCGGCGACCCGGCGGCCGAGGTCCCGGTCGACCTGCAGCTGTCGACCGGCCTGGTCGACCTGTACCTGCCGAGGACCGCCACCGTCGAGGTCCGGGTCGAGGGCCTGAGCGTCGACAACTTCCGCGACGCCGGCCTGACCCGCGACGGCGACCAGTGGCGGGCCCAGGGCAGCGGGGCCGGCCGCTACGTGGTCCGGGTCCGTACCTCCGCCGCGCGGGTCCGCATCCACCGGGCGTGACCAAAACGGCGTGGAGTCGGCCTTCGGCCGACGATCCACTCATTCCGACCGGCAGACTCGCCGGTCGGGCTAGTTGCCGGCGGCCACGTGGGCCGGCAGGTCGCCCTGGCGCTCCTCCTCGGCGCCCTCCTCGGCCCAGGGCCGGCGCCACTCCGGGGCCGGGAACGGGTCGGCGAAGTAGAGCGTCTCGCGCTCGATCCTGTCGCCGCGGAACTGCAGGATCTTGACCACGCTGACCGGCTCATCGCCGTCGTAGCGGAGCCCGGCCTCGGCGACCCCGAGGTCGCCGCCGCCCCGGATCCGGCGCGGCTCGAAGTCGAGCCGGGCCGGGTACTGCTGGCGCCAGTCCTGGATGTTGGCCTTGCCGCGGAACCGCTCGCCCGACTGCGGGAACTCCAGCAGGGCGTCCTCGTGGTAGTACTCGGCCGCCTTGGCCTCGTTCGGGCCGCCGGTGTAGGTCCACTGCGTCAGCAGCAGCTCGCGGACCTCCTCGTAGTTCATGCTGTGCTCCTGGTGTGCTGGCCGGCGAGGCCGGGGACGAGAGCCGCGAGCTCCGCCGGCAGGGGTTCGAGGTCGACGACGGGCAGGTGGCGGCAGGCGTAGTCCGGGTCGATGGCGCGCCGCCCGGCGGCCCGGGCCACCGGGGTCAGCAGGCCGGACAGCGCCCGCTGGACGAGGCGGGGCGGGCTGGTGAACCGGATGGTGTCGTCGAACCCCCTGGCCAGCACGGCGGCGTGCAGCGGCCTGGGCCGCCCCTTGGCGTCGGTCCGGCCGTCCTGGGCGGCCAGGAACAGCTGGCGGATCAGCTGCTCCAGGCGCTCGCCGGGCCGCACCTCGACCACCAGCCGGACCTCCTCGTCGGCGGCGTTCCAGAACTCGTGGGCGGCGCCCGGCGGGACCTCGACGCGGGTCCCGGGGCCGGCCTGGAGCTCGCGGCCGCCGTGCCGCACGCCCAGCCGGCCCCGGACGACCGTGAACGCCTCGGTGGCAGCGGGGTGGACGTGCTCGCCGGCCACCGCCCCGCCGGGGCGCAGGTACAGGTCGACGACCAGCAGCCGCCCGTTGGTCACCGAGGGGGCGACACGCACGACCCCGCGCTCCCCGGTGACCGGGTTGTCGTACAGCGCGCCGACCCGGATCGCCGGGGCGCCCGCCGCCTCCGGGTGCCGATCGGGCCGGGCAAGGTCAAGCCGGTAGGCCAGGATGGGGACGGGCCGAACGCCGTCCAGACCCAGGCGGCGGGTCCCGTCGAAGTCGAAGGCCGGGTCGCGCCGGAAGCCCAGCCGCTCGTAGATGGCGACCGCGGCGGTCATGAACTCGGCGGTGTGCAGGCAGAGCACGGCCGCGCCGGCCGCCCGCGCCCGCTCCAGGCAGGCCTCGACGAGCGCCTGACCGACCCCGGCCCCCCGCGCCGACGGCTCCACCCCGAGCGCCCGCAGCCCGGCCCAGCCGGCCGGCCACCCGAACCCCTCCAGGCCGGCGTCGGCGTAGAAGGTGACCGTGCCCACGACCCGGCCGCCGTGGCTGGCCACCAGCACCCGACCGGCCCCAACCCGCCCCTCGACGTCGAGGATGTCGGTCAGGTACCGGCCGAACACGGCCGGGGGGAGCGCCTCCGCATACTCCTGGTAGGCACCCAGCAACACCCGCCGGACCTCCGGCAGCTCGGATCGCCCGGCGTCACGAACCTCGACCCCGGCACGGCTGATTGTCGGCATCATCAGCCGACCGTACCGACCCCCACCGGCCAGCACATCGGCAATGGTTGCCTATCTGCCCACCTGCCTGTGCGTCCCCGGCCTCTGCGTCCCTGGGCGCGCCTCACCCGGACCCGTCGGTGTCGGGTCCCCCGGTGGGGGAGCGTAGCCGACTGCCGGATTGGGTGGGATCCGGTGTCCACAGCCCCACAGGCCCCCCGCCCCACGACCCGCGCCGATCCCTACCTCCCCAGGTCGGCGGCGGCCCTTGCCGCCTCCCTTCGGGAGGTGACGTTGAGCTTGGCCAGGATGGCGGCGACGTGGTGGTCGACGGTGCGGACCGAGACGACCAGGCGGTCGGCGATCTCGGCGTTGGTCAGGCCCTCGGCGAGCAGGGCGAGGACCTCGTGCTGGCGGTCGGTGAGGCCGGCCGGGTTGGCGCGGGTCCGGGGGCGGGGGCGGCTGGGGAGGCGGGTGGCGCCGAGGCGGCGCAGCTCGCGGCGGACGAGGTTGGCCGCGGCCTGGGCGCCGAGCCCGTCGAGGGTGGCCAGCGCGGCCAGCAGCTCGGGCTGGCGGCCGGAGTCGGCCAGCTCCAGGGCGTGCTCGTAGGGGGCGCCGAGCGAGCGCCACAGCTCGGCCGCGCCCCGCCAGTCCCCGCCGATGCCGAGGGCGAACTCGCGCGGGCAGCCGGCCGGGGCCGTCACCTGGCGCCCGCAGCGGGCCAGGTAGCGCAGCAGCTCGCCGTGGTAGCGCTCGGCCCCGCGGCCGGCGGTGCGCTCCAGCGGGACCCGGGCCAGCTCGGCGGCGGCCCGGTGGTCGCCGGCCAGCCAGGCCGCCTCGACCCGGGCGATGCCGGCCAGCGCGATCGGCTGAACGGAGTTGGTCCGGGCGGCCGTGCCCCAGGCCCGCTCCAGCAGGTCCCCGGCGGCCGGGTCGCCCTTGCGGGCCAGTAGCCGCCCCAGGGCCGACAGGCCGAAGCTGGCCAGGACCCCGGGGTCCTCGCCGGTGAGCAGCCGGCGCAGCCCGGCCTCGGCCTCGTCCCAGCGTCCCCGCAGGGTGAGCAGCATGCAGCGGTGCGCCTCCAGGTTGTACTCGTGGGAGGCGAAGCCGTACTCGCGGGCATACGCCAGCCCGTCGGCCAGCGGCTGGTCGAGCTCGGCGAACCGCCCCAGCCGGTACAGCCCCTCGACCAGGTTGGTGTAGGCCCGCTGGGCGTACTCGTAGTGGGAGGCGGCCCTGGCCACCGCGGCCGAGCGCCGCAGGTGGTCCGCGCCCGAGGGGTCGCCCAGGTCGAGCAGGGCGTAGCCGAGATAGTTGAGCGAGTGGGCGACGACGTCCTGCTGGCCGGTTTGCTCGCCCAGCTCCAGGGCCTGCCGGGCCCGGGCGATGGCCTCGTTCAGGCGGTCGGTCAGCTTCAGGATGGCCGCCAGGTAGGTGTAGGCGCGGGCCAGCCGGGGGCGGTCGCCGGGCGGCTCCAGCAGGGCCACGGCGCGGGTCACGGCCTCCTCGGACCCGGCGGGGTCGTTGACCATGTAGCGCATCCGCGACAGGGTGGTGAGCGCCTGCCCGAGGGCCGCCGGGTCGCCGGTCCGCTCCCGCAGGGCCACCACCCGTCCGGCCCGGGCCACCGCCTCGTCGAAGCGCGACAGGTTGTAGAGCACCCAGATGCTCTCCTCCAGCACGGTCGCCAGCCGCTCGCCCGGCAGCTGGCCGGACCAGCCGAGGACGAGCTCGTAGTGGGCCAGGGCCTCGGAGAAGGCGCCGGCCCCGGCCGCCTCCCGGGCGGCGGCCAGGCCGTGGCGGATGACCGCCTCGGGGTCGCCGGCCTCCTGCGAGTGGTGGGCCAGCCGCGACAGCTCGACGTTCGGGCGCCCTTCGAGCTCGGCCAGGACCCGCCGGTTGCAGGCCACCCGGGCGCCGGAGGTGAGCTGGCGCTCGATGGCCCGGCGGGCCAGCTCGTGACGGAACCAGACGTGCCCTGGGTCGGCCTCGAGCACGCCGCGCCGCTCGGCCTCGTCCAGGGCCGCCGGGTCGGCGAGCAGCCGCTCGACCAGCCAGCGCTCGACCCGGCCGGGGACGGTGGACAGCAGCTCCAGCGCCTGTTGGGTCTCCTCGCCGAGGCCGGCCAGGCGGGCCAGGACGGCGTCGCGGACCGTGGCCGGCACCTCCACCCCGGGGTTGGCCAGCACCTCGGTCACGAAGAAGGGGTTGCCGGCGGTCGCCGCCAGCACCACGGCGGCGTCGGCGTCGCGGCCGCCGGACAGCTCCTCGACCGCGCTCGGCGACAGCGGTTGCAGGGCCAGCCGCCGCACCTCCGAGGAGGCGAGGGCGCCGAGGACCCGGCGCAGCGGATGGATGTCGCCCAGCTCGTCGTCGCGGTAGGTGAGCACCAGCACGCCGGGCAGGGACGGGATGCGCCAGGCCAGGTAGCGGAGCACGTCCAGGGTGGCGTCGTCGGCCCAGTGGACGTCCTCGACGATCATCACCGTCGGCCGGCCGGCCAGCTCCTGGTGCACGGCCCCGAACACCGCGTCCCGGCCGGCGACCCGGTCGACGGCCTCGGCCAGGGGCCCGCCGGTGTCGTGGGCCATGTCCCGGAACGGGCCCAGGGTCCGCGGCGTCACCAGGTCGTCGCAGGTGCCCACCAGCACCCGGGCCGCCCCGGACGCCTCCTGGGCGAACGCCCGGACCAGGCTGGTCTTGCCGATCCCGGCCTCACCGGAGACGAGCACGGCCGAGCCTCGACCCTGCACGGCCCCCCTGAGCGTCTCCCGCAGCCGACGAAGCTCGGCGTCCCGCTCCAGTAGGCCCGCCGTCATCGTGGGAACGATTAGACCAAACGCGCGCCCCGCCCACGAGCCCAAACCAGGCCAACGGGCCTACCCGCAGGCCTGCTCGATCCGCTGGTCCAGGGCGGTCCAGACGGTGTCGATCCACTCCAGGACCTTGATGATGGCGGGCAGGGTCGAGAGCAGGCTGTCGCCGTCGACCCCGGCGAGGGTGCTCTGGAGGGCGTTCACGGCCCCGTCCAGCTCGGTGACCTGACCGCCGCGCGTGCTGATCCCCCGGGGGCCGGTCGCTCGGTCGCACCCAGCCTCCAGCACCGGCGGCACGCGTCGTACCGGGGCAATCAGCCGGTGTCAGGTCCCCGGGAGGCTCCGGCGGCCGCGCTCCAGGAAGGCCCGCTCGGCCGCGTTCTCGGTGCGGGCGATGGCCGCCTCGTAGGCCAGGGCCGCCTCGGCGTCGCGGCCCAGGCGGCGCAGCAGGTCGGCCCGGATGGCGTGGAACAGGTGGTAGCCGTCCAGGTCCAGGCCGTCCACCAGGGCGAGCGCCGCCTCGGGGCCCTCGACCTCGGCCACCGCGACCGCGCGGTTCAGCGCTACCACCGGCGACCCGGCGACCTCCATGAGCTGGTCGTACAGCTCCAGGATCTGCCACCAGTCGGTGGCGGCCGCGGCCGGGGCGTCGCTGTGGACGGCGTTGATCGCCGCCTGGACCTGGTAGGGGCCGGGCCGGTTGCGCCGCAGGCACTGGCGGACGATGGCCTGCCCCTCGGCGATGCGGTCGCGGTCCCAGCGCGAGCGGTCCTGGTCGGCCAGCACCACCAGGTCGCCGTCGGGGGTGGCGCGGGCGGCCCGGCGCGAGGAGACGAGCAGCATGAGGGCGAGCAGCCCCATGACCTCCGGCTCGTCGGGCATCAGCTCGGCCAGGAGCCGCCCCAGGCGGATGGCCTCCTCGCACAGGTCCTCACGGACCAGCCGGTCGCCCGAGCTGGCCGTGTAGCCCTCGTTGAAGATCAGGTAGACCACGGCCAGCACGGCCCGGAGGCGGTCGGGGAGGTCGGCCTCCTCCGGGACCCGGTAGGGGATCCTGGCGTCGCGGATCTTGCCCTTGGCCCTGACCAGCCGCTGGGCCATGGTCGCCTCGGGCACCAGGAACGCCCGGGCGATCTCGGCCGTGGTCAGCCCGCCCAGCAGCCTCAGGGTGAGCGCGACCTGGACGCCGGGGTCGAGGGCCGGGTGGCAGCAGGTGAAGATCAGCCGCAGCCGGTCGTCGCGCACGGCGCCCTCCTCGAGCGGTTCGTCGCGGGCGTGGACCAGGGCGGCCTGGGCGTGGCGGTCGTCGCGGGAGGCCTCCCGGCGCAGCCGGTCGATGGCCTTGTTGCGGGCGGTGGTGATGATCCACCCGGCCGGGCTCGGAGGCGGCCCGGTGGACGGCCACCGCTGCACCGCCGCCGCGAACGCGTCCTGGACGGCCTCCTCGGCGACGTCGATGTCGCCGAACACCCGGACCAGGACCGAGACCGCGCGCCCGTACTGCTCACGGAAGACACGCTCGACGTCGGGGGCGGGGTGGGCCGGCAAGCTCAGTCCTCGACCTCGCCCTGGAACGGCCGGACCTCGATCGGCAGGGTGGTCGCCTGGGTGAGCTTGGCGGCCCAGGCGAGCGCGGCGTCCAGGTCGGGGGCCCTGACGATGGTGAACCCGCCGATGTGCTCCTTGCCCTCGGCGTACGGGCCGTCGGTGGTGAGCACCGTGCCGTCGCGGCCCCGCACCACCGTGGCCGTGCTCGGCGGGTGCAGCGCCCCGGCGAACACCCAGGCCCCGGCCCGCCTGAGCTCCCGGTTCAGGGCGTCGAGGTCGCGGCCGATCCGCTCCAGCACCTCGGGCGGGGGCGTCGGCCCGTCCGGCTGGTAGACGCTGAGCAGGTACTGCTTCATCGAGGTGCTCCTCCGGTCGGGGTCGTCTCCCCCTCTACACGAACGGGTCGCCCCCGGATCGACAGGGTCGCCGGCCGACTACGGCCGCAGCGGCGGCATGACGACCTCGTCCATGGAGCACGGCGTTGAGCTGGTGGTCGCGGTCGACCTCGGCCAGCAGGCACTGGAGGGCGCAGCCGGTGGCGGAGTTGACCATCGCCGCCATCCGCCGCAGCGGGTCCAGGAGGTCCTCGCGGACGTCGCCGTGGTCGGCGGTGCACCGTCGCTCGCATTGTGAACGCGATCGTACACTAGCTGGAAGGACGGCAGCCATGGCGGTCTCGAATCCGGAAGAGGAGCGCAACCGGGCCTTCGGCGTGTTCCCGTCCGTGGCCGTCCCCGGCTAACGTCTCCGGCCGGTTTGGGGCCGTCCCAGGTGGTGCAAGTCCTAGAGGTCAGGAAGCTTGGCCGTCGGCGGCTCGGATGGACGGTGGAGAGACGATGAGCATCGGGGTTGGCATCTTTCTGATGGTGCTGGGCGCCATCATGGCGTTCGCGGTCGAGACCGACGTCCCGGGGATCAACGTGAACACCCTCGGGGTCATCCTGCTGATCATCGGCTTCGTCATCGCCCTCTACTCGCTGCTGTTCTGGAGCCCCCTCACCCCCTGGGGCCGCCGCCGGGTCGCCGCCCGCCGCCGCCTGGTCGGCCTCGAGGACCCGGTCGAGATCGTCGAGGAGCGCCCCCTCGACGACGGCCTGCCCTAGGCCGACGGTCGACTCCACTCAGGCGCCGCCGACGCCGCGGCCCATCTCCTGCTCCAGCGTGTCGCCGACGTACAGCATCGCCTTGACGGCGGCCTCCTGCTGGAACCGCCGACCGAGCTCCGCCGGGTCGACGTCCTCGACATGCTGGTGGACCCACCACAGGTGTCCCTGGGGGTCGCGGAAGCGGGCGACCACGTCGCCGAACGCCAGCTCGGTGGGTTCGGTGACCACCCGGGCGCCGCGCCCGGTGGCCGCTCGGAGGGTGCGCTGGACGTCGTCGACGTAGACCCGCATGTGCGCCGGCGTCGGCGCCCACCCAGGGCCGGAGTCGAACATCAGCACCGCCATGCCGGCCAGGTCGATCTCCGCGTGCCCGACCCGGTCGCCGTTCATGATCCGCGCCCCGGGTTGCTCCACGGCGCCGAAGACGGCGTCCAGGAAGTCGATCTCGGCGACGGTGTCGCGAGAGATGATCCACGGCGCGATACGCGAAGTCCCGGCGGGGGCGACGTCGACCGGCTGGCCCATGAACGCTACCGGCGACGGGAGCCCGACAGCCCGTCGATGCGGCGCAGCTCCTCCTCGGCGAGGGAGAAGCCGAACACCTCGAAGTTGGCGGCGATCCGCTCGGGCGTGACCGACTTGGGGATCACCACCACCTGGTGGTCGACGTGCCAGCGCACCACCACCTGGGCGGGGGTGACGCCGTGGTCGGCGGCGATCTTGGCCAGCACCGGGTGGCGCAGGTCGGTGTTCTTGAGCGGGCTGTAGCCCTCCAGCACGACCCCGCGCTCGCGGTGCTGGGCCAGCAGGGTGGCGTCGTAGAGGATCGGCGCCCACGGGATCTGGTTGACCTGGGGCGCCTGCCCGGTCGCCCTGGTCACCTGGTCGAGCTCGCCGATGCCGTAGTTGCTGACCCCGACGGCGCGGGTCAGCCCGGCGTCGCGGGCGGCCAGCAGCTGCTGCCAGGTCGAGACCAGGGCCCGGCCGCGCGGCGGCCAGTGGACCAGCCACAGGTCCACGTAGTCGGTCCCCAGGGCCCGCAGGCTGTCGTCGAGGGTGCGTCGCTCCCGGCCGGCGGCGCCCGGCGGCAGCTTGGTGGTGAGGAACACCTCCTCGCGCGGGATCCCGCTGTCGCGGATCGCCCGGCCGACCTCCCGTTCGTTGCGGTACATGGTGGCCGTGTCGAGATGGCGGTAGCCGACCTTCAGGGCATACCCGACGGCCTCGCGGCACTGGGCGCCGCTCATCTGCCAGGTGCCGAAGCCGACCAGCGGCATGGCGCCGGCCCGGCCGAGCCGCACGGCGGGCTGGCCGCGGTCAGCGGTCATGGCGGGGGCGTCCATCCAGGTCCATCGGGGTTGGCATACCCGGGCCAGCCGCCAGCTATCCCCACCCGGTTCACGGTGAGGAGCTGACCGACTTCCGACCCGCCGGCTCGTGCTCGTCAATCGTGTAACGCGCGGACGAGACCCGGTGGGTCGGTCAGGGATGGCCGGTATGGGCGGCCGGGGCGCGGGCGGTGAGGACCTGGCCGGTCTCCGGTCCGGTCGTCAGGCGCCTGATGTTGTCCTCGAAGCCGTCCTGCATCCGCCAGTCGGCCGCCAGCATGAACAGGGTCCGTCCGTCCTCGCCGCCGAGCGTGCATGCGAACCCGGCCCGGTCGAGGGGGACCGTGTCCAGCACCTCACCGCCCTCGGCGACCCGCAGGCAGGCCGGGCCGGTCTCGGTCCATCCTGGTGTCCACACGGCTCCTTCGCTGTCCAGGACGATGCCGTCGCCGGGCAGCGCGGCCCACACGCGCCGGTTCGACAGGCTCCCGTCCGGGCCGATGTCGAATCCGGTGAGCGTGCCCCCGAACGACTCCGAGACGATCAGCGTCGAGTCGTCCGGGGTGACCGCCATCCCGTTGGGGAACGCGATCCCTTCCGCGACCCGCCGGACCGCGCCATCCGGCGTGATCAGCGCGACGAACCCGGGCGCCTCGCCCTCGTCGGGGTGGAAGTCCGTGCCGCCGTTGACGTAGATCCTTCCCCGGCCGTCCACGACGATCTCGTTGAGGCCCGCGCCGAGACCGCTCAGGTCGGCGTGGTCGACCAGGGAGCCGTCGGGCTCCTGGCGCAGCAGCCGGCCCTCGGGCCCGGCAACCACCAGCAGCCGCCCGTCCGGCAGCCAGTCGATCGAGAACGGGATGGTGGTCGGCACCGTGGCCATCACCCGGGCGTTGCCGTCGAGATCGACCGCCAGGATCTGCCGCGCCCCCCAGTTGGAGAGCCACAGCCGGCCATCGTGCCAGCGCGCCGACTCACCGATCTTCAACCCTGTCAGCAGGACCTCGGTCATCGCGGTCTCCTCAGCATCGACGGGAACCCTGTCACCACCGACACGAACGGCAACCGCCCGGATCGACAGTCGTGCACAGAGAGATTTGGGGGCAGCCGCCACGGACGTCGCGCCGCGCAGGGTGCCTCACCGCTTCGAGCGTCCGCCGACATGACCTGTCTGTCCGGGATCGCCGATTCGAGGTCAGGTCGGATCCAGGATCTTCAAGAGGTCGCGGAGATCTGTGATCGTGTAGTCCGGCACGCAATCCAGGTGGACGTTTGCTCCCTGATCGGACTCGACCATCACGGTCTTCATGCCGACCTCCCGTGCTCCGAAGATGTCACGGTGCATGTCGTTGCCGACGTACAGCGCGTTCTCGGCCGCCACTCCCATTCCCTCGAGCGCGAATTGAAAGAGCCGCCGGTCGGGCTTGCGGTACCCGTGGTCGCCGGAGACGATGATCGGGTCGAAGTAGTCGAGCAGGCCGACCTTGTGCAGTTCGCCGCGCGCGTAGGTGCTCTGCGCGTCGGTGACAACTGCGAGCGGGTAGCGCTCGCGCAGCACATCGAGCACCTCGCGCACGTGCGGGTGAAGACGGAGCTGGCAGCGGGAGATGCCGCGGTACATCTCGGCCAGGAACAGTGGCATCTGCTGGAGCTTCTCGGGCGGCAGGGCGCGGGTGAAATCCGTCTGGTGCGCTTCGATGATGCTGCGCCAGATACCGACGGCATCGAATTCGGGATACTCCTCCGGACTGGCCTGCTGCTGCTTCTTCATGATCTCGAAGTAGAGATCCCGAACCTGATGTCGGTGCAGGTTGATGCCCTGGTAGGCGAGGAAGTGGGCGATGGACCGGAAGATCTGATCCATACCGTCCTGGGTCAGGATCCTGACCAGGGTGCCGTTCACGTCGAAGGCGACCGCTCGAACGTCCATACGTTGTTGTCAGCACTCCTTGCTCGACAGGGCGAGCGGATCGTCGGATCAACCCGATCACAAGGTTACGGGTGCCGGTCGTCAGGCGGTATCGTGGCTGGCAGCCCAGCTAGCTGACTCGGCACCGGCCGCACCGCACCCCGCGGCGGGCGCGGCGGCTCGGCGGTCAGACTCCGGTACCGAATTGGGCGCTCAGGCGGCTCGAAGCAGCCTCTTCGCCCGCCTCACGAGCCTTCCGCCATAGTCCCGGTCGATGTAGTCGTTTCGTCCGATCCGCAGCAGGTTCAGCCCCATGTAGTACGGCGCGCGTGCGGTGATGGACTCGAACGTCCGCTCTCGATCGGGGAAATGGCAGCTGTACTCCCAAAGAAAATGCCCGATGAACGGCTCGGCGCAGCGCCAGTCACCGACCGCCGCCATGAAGGCATGCTGGAGTTCGCCGGCGACCCGCCCGACGTCGAACATCCGGTCCCCGCGCTTCATGCGCTCCAGGTCGATCGCCGCGACGTCCATGCCATGACCGAACAGAAAGTTCGCCGGCGTCGCATCGCCATGCAGCCAGACCTGCCGGTCCTGCCACATCTGGGGTCGGTCCCGCCAGCAGTCGCGCAACCAGGAGAGCTCGTCGACATCCCACTGCCCGATGCGGTCGCCGTCCTTGAGCCTACCGACGACCTTGTCGAAGTACCTGCACTCGGAATCGAAATCGACGCTGGCACCATTGGCCGTCCGGTTGTGCTGGGTCGCCAGGAAGTAGGCGAGCGCCTTCAGTCGCCAATAGAGGTGCGCGTCGTCGCCATGCTGTGTCGCGCGCCTGATCGCGTGGCTGAACTCCTCACCGGAGAAGTATTCGACAGCCAGCACCGCGTTGATGTCGCCACTGACCCCCAGCGGGCGAATCACATGATGCGGGGACCCAACCAGGTTGTATCGGCGCAGCGTCTCGAGCCCCTCATACTCCTGCCGAGCCGTCCAGGCCGCCTTGTCCCGATCCCATCCGAACCTGGTGCCGTAGAACTTACAGATGACCTTGGCGCCGCTGAACTTCTCCTCGTATGCGTAGACCTCGTTGCTGCCAGAGAGGCGAAAGACGCGGAACGCCGGCTGCGGCTCGCACACCCCCATGCGATCGCGAAGGATCCTGGAGAGGAAGTCGTGGAGCGGGTCATCGCCCGTGACGTATCCGACATAGCTTCCGTTCATCAGAAGCCCTCCCCCGTGCCGGCTCCCGGAGCGACGGCGTCCACCAGCACCGGCATCCTGGCCATGTCCATTGGCAGCTCACGGCAGGCGCCGCACGGCCCGGCCGGACTCTCGACGTACTCCCAGTCGCGCAGCGCGTCCGACCACTGCGGCTCGTAGCACACCTCACACATCCCCGGCGGCCACACCTGGTCGGGAACCCCGAACGGGCGTAGCGGCAGCGCGCTCACGAGTCGACCCCGCCCGATCAATCCCGACCTCTACCAGGGTGAACTGCGTGAGACGGAGGTTCTCGTCCCAGATGACGTCATGCAGGATGCGTTGACGACGCTCTGGCGCTGCAGTGAACACGTTGCTCGCCCCCCCCAGAGCGACGCAAAAGGACCACCCCAGCAAAACACCTCGAATACCTGACCCGCAGTGACTTCTGGCACCGTCCAGCGGTGACCTTCGACACCCACAGGACTGGCCTGCTCAGAGACGCAGGACGCAATGCGCCAGGACCTTGCCGGGGAGAAGCGAGCACTTCAACCTGCGCACCCCGCTCTATGAGGCCGACCCTTCACGAGCGGCAAGGATGGGGATCGCGCATCGCCCTGCCGGTCAGCCAGCCCCCGCGCCGCGGGCCAGGCGGACGCCGCTGATGCCGAGGACCACGAACGTGGGGAACCGTCCGGCGGGGATGACCAGGGCGGCCTTGGGAACCGCGAGCACGACCGGGGCCAGGGCGTCGACACCGGCCGAGGCGAGAGCGGCGGTCGTCAGCGGCCGCGGCAGGGCTCCGGTGCGCCGTCCGGCCAGCCCGAGTGCGCCCAGCAGCAGCGCCAGCCCGGCCCCATGCACTGGCCCGCCGACGGCGAACACGAACCGGTGCAGGGACCTGGCCCGGTCCTCGTCCCGGCCGGGCCCGGTGGTGAGCGCGGCCGCGGCCGTCGCCGAGGCGGCCAGGGAAACGCTGGCCAGCGCGCCCCCCGCGATGGCCATGACCTGGAGCGCCCTCGATCTCGGGCCGGCGCGGCCGGCCAGCCGGGCCACCGACACCGAGAACACCGCCAGGGAGGCGGCTGAGAGGAGCTGCCCGCTCACGTTGATGCGTTCCGGTCCGGCGTCGCCCTGGAAGAACCGCTGGACGTCCTTGACGTCGGCGCCGGGCTGGGGGAAGGGCGCGTCGGCCAGGCTCAGGCCGGTGGCCAGGCCCCCGATGAAGCTGACCCCCGTCAGCACGCCACCGAGGGCGCCGGGGTTGTCCAACCTTGGGATCGTTGCCACGGCGACACCCTCCTGTCGGACGACGTTGCCAGTACCTGTTGCGGTCGTTCCCGTCGCGGCTACCCGGCAGGGGCCGCCGGGAACCAGCCAAGGGATTGCCAGAGGCCGGTCGAGCGCCGCGGAAGGACGCCAACCAACCCACACCGCGGGGTTGCGCCGGTGGCCCCATGCGCGGCGTCGGCGAGGCATTTGCCCTGGTAGAACTCACGAGACCTCCGGTGATCCGCGGGTCCCGCGCTCTGCCTTCCCCTGTCTGTACCGCTCGGGCGGGGAGGCAGAGCCGACGCAAAGAGACGGTGACGGATAGTGGTGAATGCCCAGCTCAACGCCGATACGCCAGGTGGTTCGCCGTCACGAGCGTTCACCGTCTCCTAGCAGCCTTCCCGACCCTCACAAGGGTCGTCTGCTGCCCGTCTGCTGCCTTCCGCTGGGTCACGCGCCTGGTGGGTGACGCCCCCAGCGGGTTCCACCCTGGACTGAGGTCGCGGTCAGGGGGTCGGGGGGTCCAGCCACGGGGCGGTGAGGTCGGGTGTGACCGTCCAAGGGTCGTACCTCCAGCCGTGGACCCGGGAGGCCCACTGGAACGAGAACGAC
>JBJMHP010000325.1:0-9539 GCA_045807325.1 Actinomycetes bacterium
GGGCCGGAGGCGGGCGGCGCGGGACCGGAGATACTGCTGCTCGGGGAGGCTGAGGGTGCGGCGGGCGGCCAGCAGGTAGGCGGCATGGGCCGCCTCCCGGTCGCCGGCGAGCTCGAGCAGGTGGGCGCGGACGGCCGCCAGCCGGTGGTGGCCGGCCAGGACGGGGTCGGCCTCGGCCGCCGCCAGCTGCCGCAGGCCGGCCTGCGGGCCGTGGACCATGGCGACGGCCACGATGCGGTTGAGCTCGACCATCGGCCCGGGGGTGAGGCGGCCCAGCAGCTCGTACAGGCCGAGGATCTGGTCCCAGTCGGTGTCCTCGAAGCGGGCCGCCTCGTCATGGACGGCGGCGATGGCCGCCTGGAGCGGGTAGGGGCCGATCGGGGCGGTGGCCAGCGCCCGGGTGATCAGGGCGACCCCCTCGGCGATGGCCCGGGTGTCCCAGCGGCCGCGGTCCTGCTCGGCCAGCGGGACCAGGGTGCCGTCCGGGCCGGTCCGGGCCGGGCGGCGGGCGTCGGTGAGCAGCAGCAGGGCCAGCAGCCCGGCGACCTCCCCGTCCTCGGGGAAGCGCTGGTGGAGCTGGCGGGCCAGGCGGATGGCGTGGCTGGTGAGCTCGACGCGGTGCAGCGACGGTCCGGCGCTGGCGGTGTAGCCCTCGTTGAAGATCAGGTACAGCACCTGGAGCACGGCGGCGATCCGCTCGGGGCGCTCGGTCTCCGAGGGCATCCGGAACTCGGCCGCGCTGGCCTTGATCCGCTGCTTGGCCCGGCTGATGCGCTGGGCCACGGTGGCCTCCGGGACCAGGAAGGCGCGGGCGATCTCCGCGGTGGTCAGCCCGCCGACCGCGCGCAGGGTGAGGGCCACCTGCGATGCCCGGGTGAGCGACGGGTGGCAGCACAGCAGCAGCACCGTGAGGGTGTCGTCGATGCCGGGGACGGGCTCGGGCTCCGGCGGCGCCAGGGCCGCGGCGGTCTGCTCCCGGCGCCGGCGGGCGGTCTCCTCGCGCCACCGCTCGATCCACCGGCGGGAGGCGACGGTGGTCAGCCATCCCTTGGCGCTGGCGGGCGTGCCGTCGGCCGGCCACTGCAGCGCGGCCGCCAGCAGGGCCTCCTGCACCGCGTCCTCGCAGGTGTCGAAGTCGCCGTAGCGCCGGACGAGGGTGGCCAGGACCTGCGGCGCCAGCTCCCGCAGCAGATCATCGATCCGGGTCGGCGTGCTCACAGCTCCGTCCCGCCGAGCCCCAGCACGGGCCGCACCTCCACCAGGCCGAGCTCGGCCTCGGGCACCCGCGCGGCGACCTCGACGGCCCGTTCGTGGCTCTCGCACTCGAGCAGGAAGAACCCGCCCAGCAGCTCCTTGGTCTCGGCGAACGGGCCGTCGCTGGTGAGCGTCTGGCCGTCGCGCACCGTCACCCGTGTCGTCAGCGACGGGTCGGCCAGCGCCTCGGAGACGATCAGCTCCCCGGCCGCGGCCAGCTCCTCGGTGAGGGCGGCATAGTAGCGGTAGCCCTCCGCCCGCTGGTCGTCGGAGAATCCCTCCCAGATCTCCCGGGACGCCGGGTTGCTGTAGATCAGGATCAGGTACTTCACCGGCTCCTCCACGAGTCTCGGGAACGCTCACCCTGGCATGTCGAGAGTAGCTCGGCAGCTTCGACCATCGGGTGAGACGCGACCAGCGGCACGGACAGAGGAGGAAGCGATGAGTGGGACCACCCGCATCACCGGAGTGGGATCGGTCGGCGTTCCCGTCACCGACCAGGATCGAGCCGTCGAGTTCTACGTCGGCCAGCTCGGCTTCGAGAAGCGCCGGGACGTCCCCTTCGGGGACGGGCGCTGGATCGAGGTGGCGCCGCCGGGATCGGCGACGACCATCGCGCTGGTCCCGGCCGGTGTCCCCGCCGGCATCCGCCTCATGACCCAGGACGCCGACACCGACCATGCGGACCTGCGCACCCGCGGCGTCGACACCGACCCGGAGGTGATGCGCATGCCGAGCGCGCCGCCCATGTTCGCGGTGCGGGACCCGGACGGCAACAGCCTGATCCTGGTCGAGTGGGCCTGAGCGGCCACCCTGGTCTGTGGAGGGGTGATGATGGACAAGCAGTTCACGGCGACGCTTGAGAAGAGCCCCAACCAGGGTGGCTGGACCTATCTCATCTGGCCCGAATCGGTCGAGTTCTTCGGCACCAGGGGGCTGGTCAAGGTCCGGGGGACGATCGACGGCCACCCCTTCCGGAGCTCCTTCATGGCCCTGGGCGACGGCACGCACAAGTTGCCGGTGAAGGCCGACGTCCGCCGGGCGATCGGCAAGGAGGCGGGCGACACCGTGACCGTCCGCCTGGAGGAGCGGATCGTCGACTGACCCCGGGCCATCGCCCCGGCGCCGCCAGACGCCGGCCGGACCGGACCGGCCCCCAGGGCGCGCCGATCCGAGTGGTTGGCCGGACCCCGCTACACCTGGCGGTCCAGCACCTGGTCGGCGACCTGGGACAACGCCGTGCGCACCGGCCCGGCCGGAACCCCCTCCAGGGCGGCGCGGGCGGCGTCGACCTCGGCCTGGGCGGTGCGGCGGGCCTCGGCGAGGGCCGGGGAGCGGCGCAGCAGGTCGAGGGCGGCGTCGACGGCGCCGTTGTCGTGGTCGCCGTCGAGGACGGCGGTGAGCCGGTCGGCCTCCGGGCCGCCCTCGCGCAGCAGGTAGAGCACGGGCAGGGTGCGGACCCCGGCCCGCAGGTCGCCGCCGGGGGCCTTGCCGGCCACCTCGGCGTCGCCGGTGATGTCGAGCAGGTCGTCGCCGAGCTGGAACGCCCGCCCGACCCGCTCGCCGAACTCGGTCAGCGCCGCCACCACCCGCCGGTCCGCCCCGGCCAGGTAGCCGCCGAGCCGGCAGGCGGTGGCGATCAGGGCGCCGGTCTTGTCGGCCAGCACGGCCAGGTAGTGCTCGACCGGGTCCTCGCCGGGCCCGGGGCCGCGCACCTCGCGGATCTGGCCCTGGGTGAGCCGGGCGATCGCCCTGGCCAGCACCCGGGTCGCCTCGGTGCCGAGGCTGGCCGTGACCTCCGAGGCCCTGGCGAACAGGTAGTCGCCGGTCAGCACGGCCACCTTGTTGTCGAAGCGGGCGTTGGCCGAGCGCTCGCCCCGGCGCAGCTCGGCCTCGTCCATGACGTCGTCGTGGTAGAGGCTGGACAGGTGGGTGAGCTCGATGGCCACGGCCGCCCCGACCAGCCGGGGCTCGTCCGGCTGGCCGGTGTGGCCGGCGATGAGGACGAGCGTGGGGCGCAGCCGCTTGCCCCCGGCAGTGACCAGGTAGCTGGCCGCCTCGTGGACGAACGGGTCGGCGGTCGTCACCGCCTCGGCCAGCGCCTCCTCGACCCGGCCAAGGCCGGCCTTGACGCTCGCCTGGATGCCGGCGAGTTCGTCCGAGCTGGCCGCGCGCACGCCTACCCCAGGATCCTCTCGGCCGACCGGGCGGCCGCGATCAGCGCCTCGGGAGCCAGGCCGATGGCCACGGTGAGCAGGCCGGCCAGGCCGAGGGCGAGCCCCAGGGCCGGGGTCCGCCCGGGCGCGGCCTCGGTCTCGGCCTCCACCGGCTCCTGGAGGTAGGCCACGACCAGCACCCGCAGGTAGAAGAAGGCGGAGATGACCGAGCTGATCACGGCCACCACCACCAGCCAGGTGAGCCCGGCCTGGATGCCGGCCAGGAACACGTAGTACTTGGCCCAGAAGCCCGACAGCGGCGGGATGCCGGTGAGGGAGAGCATGAACACGGCCAGCAGCCCGGCCGCCCACGGGTGGCGCCTGGCCAGCCCCCGGTAGTCGTCCAGCGACGACCGCTCCCGGATGGCGTCGTCATCGGCCGGGCCCAGCCGCGACACGTACTGCACGACCATGAACGCCCCCATGACCATGAACGCGTAGACCAGCAGGTAGAACAGGGACGCCGAGATGCCGGCGGGCACGGTGGCGGCGGCGGCCACCCCGACCAGCAGGTAGCCGGCATGGCTGATCGAGGAGTAGGCGAGCATCCGCTTGAGGTCGGTCTGGACCACGGCCAGGGCCGCGCCGACCAGCATGGTGACCACGGCCACGGCGGCGATCACCGGCCGCCAGGAGACCACCAGCCCGCCGAGGGCCCCCGAGAACACGCGCAGGAACACCGAGAAGGCGGCCACCTTGGTGGCGGCGGCCATGAAGGCGGCCACCGGGGTCGGGGTGCCCTGGTAGACGTCGGGGGTCCACATGTGGAACGGCACCGCCGACACCTTGAAGCAGAAGCCGACCGCCAGCAGGCCGACCCCGGCCAGCAGCAGGGTGCCGTCGCCGGTGGGGTCGGTGCTGGCCCTGGCGATGCCGAGCAGGTTGGTGGTGCCGGTGGCCCCGTAGCACAGGGCGATGCCGTACAGCAGGAAGGCCGAGGAGAACGCGCCCAGCAGGAAGTACTTCATGGCCGCCTCCTGGGCGGCCAGGCGGCGGGTCTCGCCGGCCAGCACGTACAGGCTGAGCGACAGGATCTCCAGGGCGATGAACACCACCAGCAGGTCGGAGGCGGCGGCCAGCAGCACCATGCCGAGCAGGGCGAACAGCAGCAGCGGGTACACCTCGGGCGGGCTGTCGTCCGGCTCCCCTTCCCGGCTGTCGCCCTGAACGACCATCAGGGTGGCCAGGACGCCGGTGGCCAGCAGCACCACCCTGGCGTAGCGGGTGATGCCGTCCAGCGACACCGCCCCCTCGAAGGCGACCCGCTCCAGGTCCCAGTTCCAGGCGGTGAGGGCGCCGGCGACGACCAGGCCGGCCAGGGTCAGGCCGGCCAGCAGGCCCCGCCCGGCCCCCGGCCGGAAGGCCACCACCAGCAGCAGCACGACCCCGGCCACGAGCAGGGCCAGCTCGGGGGCGATGGCACGCCAGTCGACCTGCGGCACGGGCAGGGGCTGGGTGTTGGCTTGGGCCAGCGGGTGCACGACGGCTCCTCCGGGGTCAGGGACTCGAGGCCTGGGTCTGCTCGACGACACGGCGGGCCGAGGGCTCGACCCGGTCCAGCACCGGCCGGGGGAACAGGCCGAGGACGATGATGGCGGCGACCAGCGGGGCCAGGATGGCCCACTCCCGCCCGGTCAGGTCACCCATGGCCCGGTTCTCCTCCCGCTCCAGGCGCCCCTGCCACATCCGCTGGTAGGCCCAGAGCAGGTACACCGCGCCCAGGATGACCCCGCCGGTGGCCAGCACGGCCGCGAGCCGGTTCTCCAGGAACGCCCCCAGCAGGGTCAGGAACTCGCCCACGAACCCGACCAGGCCGGGCAGGGCGACCGACCCGAGGGTGAGGACCAGCATGACCGCGGCCATGCGGGGCACCGCCTGCTGGAGGCCGCCGAACTCCTCGATGCGGCGGGTGCCGCGGCGCTCCTCCAGCATGCCGGTGACGAAGAACAGGCCGCCGATGACCAGCCCGTGGGCGACCATGTAGAACACCCCGCCCTGGAGCCCCTGGACGTTGAAGGCGAAGATCCCCAGCACGATGAAGCCCAGGTGGGACACGGAGGAGTAGGCGACGAGGGTCTTGAAGTCGCGCTGCACGGTGGCGACCAGGGCGCAGTAGAGGATCCCGACCACGGCCAGGGTGAGCAGCAGCGGCTGGGCCCAGCGGGCGCCGTCGGGGAACAGCGGCAGGGCGAAGCGCAGGAAGCCGTAGACGCCCAGCTTGGACATGACCCCGGCCAGCAGCACGGTGGTGGTGGTCGGGGCCTCGGTGTAGGCGTCGGGCAGCCAGGTGTGGAACGGCCACACCGGGGTCTTGATGGCGAAGGCGGCGAAGAAGGCCGCGAACAGCCAGCGCTGGGTGGTCGGCGCCTTGTCGAAGTCGAGCAGGGCCTGGTAGTCGAAGGTCGAGGTGCCGGTGGCCCGCTGATGGATCCAGAACAGGGCGATGATGCCGACCAGCATGAGCAGGCCGCCGAGCAGGGTGTAGACGAAGAACTTGACCGCGGCGTAGACCCGGCGCCGCCCGCCGAAGGAGCCGATCAGGAAGTAGGCCGGGACCAGCACCGCCTCCCAGAACACGTAGAACAGGAACAGGTCCAGGCTCACGAACACGCCGAGCATGGCCGTCTCCAGCACCAGCAGCAGCGCCAGGTAGGTGCGCGGCCGGTCCGTCATGCGCCAGGAGCCGGCGATGGCTAGGGGACTGAGCACGGTCGCGAGCAGCACCAGGGGCAGGCTGACCCCGTCCACCCCGACCCGGTAGCTGACCCCGAAGGCCGGCACCCACTGGGCGGTCATGCCCAGCTGGAAGCCGGCCTCACCGGTGCGGAACCGGGCGGCCAGCACGACCGCCAGGACGAGGGTGGCCAGGCTGGCCGCCAGGGCCACCAGCCGGGCCGTCTGCTCACGGGAGGCCGGGACGAGGGCCACCAGCAGCGCCCCGACCAGGGGGGCGAACAGGGTCGCGGTCAGCAGCACGGCGGCGGCTCCAGGGGGTCGGAGGGGGTCATGGGCGGAACACCAGGAAGGCGACGATCAGGACGGCGCCGCCGAGGACGCCCAGGGCGTAGCTCCGGACCAGCCCCGACTGGACGCGCCGGCCGCGGCGGGCGCTGTCGCCGACCAGCTCGGCCAGGCCGTTGACGGTGCCGTCGATGCCCCGCTGGTCGACGGTGCGGGCCAGGAAGGCGGCCACGGCCCGGCCCAGGGTGACGGTGAAGAACTCGTAGACCTGGTCGACGTACAGCCGCTCGGCGAGAGGCCTCCAGGCCCCGGCGTAGCGGCGGCGCAGGGCCAGCCAGTCGACCCGCCGGCCGTACAGCAGCCAGGCCACGATGGCGCCGGCCGCGGCCACGCCGGTGGCCAGCGCCGACAGCCAGAACGCGCCGGCCAGCGACCCGTGGGCCTCCGGGGCGCCCAGGACGGGCTCCAGGAAGCGCTGGAAGCGGCCGCCCTCGCCGGTGAAGGTGCTGAGGGCGAACCCGGCCACCAGGGCCAGGAACCCGAGCACGACCAGGGGCAGGGTCATGACCGGCGGGGACTCGTGGGGGTGGCGGCCCTCGGGCCAGCGGCGCTCCCCGAGGAAGGTCAGGAACACATAGCGGGTCATGTAGAAGGCGGTCAGCCCGGCCGTGAGGACCCCGACCACCCAGGCCAGCCGCCCGATCCCGCCGTGCTCGAAGGCGGCGGCCAGCACCTGGTCCTTGGAGAAGAACCCGGCGGTGAGCGGCACCCCGATGATCGCCGCCCAGGCGGCCATGGTCGTCCAGAAGGTGACCGGCATGACCGACCGCAGGCCGCCGAAGTGCTTGATGTCGGTGTCCTCGTCGTTGCCGTGCATCACCGAGCCGGCCCCGAGGAACAGCTGGGCCTTGAAGAAGGCGTGGGTGACCAGGTGGAACATGCCGGCGGCGTAGCCGATGGGGCCCAGCCCGACGCCGATGAACATGTAGCCGAGCTGGGACACGGTCGAGTAGGCGAGGATCTTCTTGATGTCGTCCTGGCCGATGGCGATGAGGGCGGCCAGCAGGGCGGTGCCGGCGCCGACCAGCACCACCACCGTCTGGGCGGTGCCGGAGGCCTCGAAGATGACGTGGGTCCTGGCGACCAGGAACACCCCGGCGGTGACCATGGTGGCGGCGTGGATGAGGGCCGACACCGGGGTCGGGCCGGCCATGGCGTCGGGCAGCCAGACGTACAGCGGGAACTGGGCGCTCTTGCCGGTGCAGGCCATGAACAGCAGCAGGGCGATGGCTGTGGCCGTCCCCGAGGCCAGGCTGCCGGCCCGGCCGAAGACGACGTCGAAGTCGAGGCTGCCCACGGAGGCGAAGATCAGGAACATGGCCAGCAGGAAGCCGACGTCGCCGATGCGGTTGGCGATGAAGGCCTTCTTGGCCGCGGGCGGGGCCCAGACCTCGCGGGTGTCGTCCGGCTGCCCCTCCACCAGCCGGCCGAGCGGGTTGACCAGCAGCAGGCGCCGGTTGAACCAGAACCCGACCAGCAGGTACGAGCAGAGCCCGACCCCCTCCCAGCCCAGGAACATGACCACGAAGTTCTGGGCCAGGACCAGGACCAGCATGGAGGCCACGAACAGGTTGAGCCAGGCGAAGAAGGTCTCGCGCCGCTCGTCGTCGGCCATGTAGCCGATCGAGTACAGGTGGATGAGGCCGGACACGCCGGTCACGACCAGGGCCATGGTCGCCGACAGGGGGTCCCAGCGCAGGTCGAAGGCGATCCGCAGGTCGCCCGAGGTGAACCACTCGTAGCCGCGCAGGATCTGGGTCCGGGCGTCGCCCGGCTGGGCCAGCAGCTCGAGGAGCGCGGCCACGGCGACCACGAAGGCGGCGGCCACCGCCAGGGTGGCGACCCAGCCGGCCAGGGCGCGCAGGCGCTGGCCGAACAGCACGTTGACCGCGAAGCCGGCCAGGGGCAGCACCGGGAGCAGCCAGATCAGGCGGGTCGCGCCGGTAGCGTTCAGGGCACCGTCACCCCTTGAGCAGGTTGACGTCGTCGACCGAGGTCGACGAGCGCTTGCGGAAGATGGCGACAAGGATGCCGAGGCCGACCACGACCTCGGCGGCGGCCACCACCATCACGAAGAACGCCAGCACCTGGCCGTCCAGGGCGCCGTTGGTCTTGGAGAAGGTGATGAACGACAGGTTGACCGCGTTCAGCATCAGCTCGATGCACATGAACACCACGATGGCGTTGCGCCGGATCAGCACCCCGGCCACGCCGATGCCGAACAGGATGGCCGAGAGCAGGAGATACGCGCCGGGCCCGACCCTCATGGCTGCCGCTTCCCGAGCACCAGGGCGCCGACGGCGGCCACCATCAGCAGGACCCCGGCGGTCTCGAAGGCGAAGGTGTAGTGGGTGAACAGCAGGCGTCCGACCGCCTGGACGTTGCCGCCCTGGTTCGCCGCGGCCAGGCTGGCCGGGGCGGTGTCGAACACCCCGGCCAGCAGGGCGGCGACGATCGCGACCAGCAGCCCCAGGGTGAGCAGGACGGCCGCCGGCCGCTGGCCCCTGATCGTCTCGCGCACGCTCTCCTGGCTCTCGACGCCGAGCAGCATCAGCACGAACAGGAACAGCACCATGATCGCGCCGGCGTACACCACCACCTGCAGCACCGCCAGCACCTCCGCCTGCAGCATCAGGTAGAACAGCGCCAGGCAGATGAAGTTGATGATCAGGTACAACGCGCAGCGCACCGGGTTGCGGTTCAGGACCACCATCAACGCCGTCACCACGGAAATGATCGCTAATAACCAGAACCCGACGGTTTCAGCCATCACATGCCCTTGTTATTGCTTCTGCAGATGCGCCGGCAGGGGCTCCAGGAGGCGCTCCTTGCCGTAGAGCTGGGCTTCGCGGGTGTAGGTGGCCAGCTCATACTCACCCGACATGCCGAGCGCTTCCGTGGGACACGCCTCCACGCAAAAGCCACAGAAGATGCAGCGCAGCATATTGATCTCATACACCTGCGCGTATCGCTCGCCCTCGGAGACGCGGTTCTCCGGCGTGTTCTCGCCCGAGATCACCCGAATGCAGTGCGACGGGCAGGCCGCGG
>JBJMHP010000326.1:0-2663 GCA_045807325.1 Actinomycetes bacterium
TACACGCCCGGCCTGGCCAGCTACGCCATCGACAAGATGCGGTCCGACTTCGTCACCAACGGGCCCGACCAGACCCTGGGCAACTTCGACAACGCCCGCATCCAGCGGATGATCGACATCGTCACCCCGATCTTCACCGCCCAGCGCCAGCCGCCCAAGGCCGGCCTCAAGCCCGAGGACATCGCCACCAACGAGTTCGTGGACATGAGCATCGGCGTCGGCGCCTGACGCCCTGAGGGGGCTAGGGCTTGCGGGCCACCCCGCCGTAGGCGTAGACGCCGTAGGGGTCCTGGTCCGTCCCGGGGTCGGGCCGCCAGGCGGCCAGCGGCACCAGGCCCGGGTCGACCAGCTCCAGGCCGGCGAAGAACGGCTCGGTGTCGGCCCGGCTGCGGGGCACGTTGGGGATCCCGCCCTGCTCGGACACCGCGGCCAGGCCGGCCATGGCCTCGGGGTCGAAGTCCGGGGTGGTCTGGGACAGCACCAGGTAGCTGCCGGAGGCCAGCGGGTCCAGGAGGGTGGCGAGGATCCGGCGGGGGTCGTCGGCGTCGCGCAGGTGGTGCAGGATCCCGACCAGCACCAGCCCGACCGGCCGGGTCAGGTCCAGGGTCTTGGCCAGCGCCGGGTCGGCCAGGATCGCCTCGGGCTCGCGCAGGTCGGCCTGGATGAACTCGACGGTCCCGGTGTGGGTGCCGGGGATCAGGGCGCGGGAGTGGGCCAGCACGATCGGGTCGTTGTCCACGTACAGCACCCGCGACTCGGGAGCGACCTCCTGGACCACGGTGTGGACGTTGCCGGCGCTCGGGATGCCGGTGCCGATGTCCAGGTACTGGCGGATCCCGGCCTCGGCGGCCAGCCAGCGCACGGCCCGGCCGAGGAAGGCCCGCTGGCCCCGCACCTGGGTGCGGATCGTGGGCAGCTGCTCGGCGATGGCGTCGCCCAGGGCCCGGTCGGCGGGGAAGTTGTCCTTGCCGCCCAGCCAGTAGTCGTAGACCCGGGCCGACTGGGGGGCGCCGGTGTTGATCTCATTCGACATGTCCGGATCATACCGAGCGGGAGGGCCACGGCGGCAAGAACGCCTACCTGGCGAGGGCGGCGGCCATCGGCTCAGAACTGGACGAGGGCCTCCCCGGTGAGCTGGTCGAACATGAAGTTGAGGAAGAAGAACTTCACCACCTCCTTGCGGCCGAGACGGGGGACGCCGAAGACCTCCTCGGGCTCGGGCAGGTCGACGACGGGCAAGGGCTCGCGGACCCCGGAGCGGATGGATTGCGGTCTGTCCGGGCGGTGGGGACGTGACGCTGTCCATGCGACTCCTCCTGTGGCGTCGCACCCAAGGGGCGTTGTCCTCAACACCACCGCAAATGGTGCACTAAACTCGGCCGAGAAGAACACTAGTGTAGTTACAAAGTTGTAGTTATACTGAAGCCTTACCTTGCCAAGCCTCACGCGCGTACGGGCCGAGCAGGGGAGTGCCGTTGCAACGTGATGTCGCCGGACGCGGCGACGACGCACCACGAGGGCCGCAGCCGGTTGGAGCCGCCCTGGGTGCCGCCATGGTCGAGCTGCTGGCCAAGGCCGACCCGGCGGCCCGCCGCCTCCTCGGCCGGGTCGAGCGCCCCCTGGCCCGCATGTGGCTGGCCGCCTGGCTCCCGGACGCCCCCCAGGGCGCCATGGTCGAGCCGAACTGCAAGATCGGCCCGTACCGGGTCGACTTCCTGGTCCTGCCCCGGATCGTGGTCGAGATCGACGGCGAAGGCCCGGTCCGGGCCAGCTCCGACCAGGTCGTGCGGGAGCGCCGCCGGGACCGCTACCTGGTCGCCCAGGGCTACGCCGTCCTGCGCTTCGCCGGCGACGAGGTCTGGTCCAACCCCTGGCGCTGCGCCGCCGAGGTCCGCGACTACCTGCTCGGCCGCCCCGTGGCCGGCCTGGAGGGCGCCTAGGGCATCCAGGCGGAAGTCCGCTCCGACAACCCAGCAACGAGGCTGGGTGATACGGCCGCCCGTGGGCTTGATACCGGTGATGATCTGCATCGTGAACCACAGGATCCTGCTCACGGCCTACACGACGCTGCCGGTGTCGCCCTGGTCGGCCCACAGACGGCCAAGCGGGAGCAGCGGTAGTGGGCTCGGGCGAGCAGACTCGGCACCGTTGCCCGATCCTGCATGCCGGCCGCAGTGACCAGCGCGCCACCAGCAGGCAACGGTGTCCACAATGACGTAGCGTTTGATGCCGTCGATCCTCTTGGCGCCGTCGAAGCCACGAGGACAACTAACGGGTGACGCTCTGATTGAGCGGAAGTCGATCACCCCGGCCGAGGCTCGGGGTGGCGCTCGTGGGCATGGCGACCTGGCGGCGCACCTCGGCGAGGACGGGTTCCCAGGCGCCGTCGCGGGCCCAGCTCAGGAAGTGCTTATGGATCGCCGACCAGGAGACGGCGAGGTCATGGGGCAGCATCCGCCAGGTGCAGCCGATGGGTTGACGGACAGATCGCGTCGACGTACTCGCACCTGCGCCACTCGGGCACGGCCGTCCGCCCTGCGGGAGGGTCGGATGAGCAGGTGGCGAAGGCGCTGCCTGGGAGATCGGTAGGTCGGACGGGTAACGCTGGCGCGGTGTCTCAACTCGCACGCATGTTCGCAAGTGTCGCATTCACTGGGTACGAT
>JBJMHP010000327.1:0-5629 GCA_045807325.1 Actinomycetes bacterium
GGCCGAGCTGCTGGAGCGGTTCGACCTCTCCGAGGCCGGCCGGCGCACGGTGGCCACCTGGTCGGGGGGCATGCGCCGGCGCCTCGACCTGGCCGCCGGGCTGGTCGGCCGGCCGGCGGTGCTCTTCCTGGACGAGCCGACCACCGGTCTCGACCCGCGCAGCCGCCTGGCGCTGTGGCAGATCGTGACCGGCCTGGCCGCCTCGGGGGTGACCGTGTTCCTGACCACCCAGTACCTGGAGGAGGCGGACCGGCTGGCCGACCGCATCGCCGTGCTCGACGGCGGCCGGGTGGTCGCCGACGGCACCGCGGCCCAGCTCAAGGAGCAGGTCGCCGGGCAGCGGCTCGACCTGGTGCTGGCCGACGCCGCCGCCTTCCAGGACGTCGCCGGGCGCCTGGGCGGCCGGGCCGTCCAGCACGACCGGGACCGCCGCACCGTCGGGGTCGCCACCGACGGCAGCGCCGCCCACGTCCGGGCCCTGCTCGACGAGGTCGACCCGGCCCGGCTGGCCGTGGACCGGTTCGCCGTCCACAGCGCCACCCTCGACGACGTGTTCCTGGCCCTGACCGGTCACCCCGCCGACCGGGCCGACCACCAGAAGGAGACCGCGAATGTCTGACGGCGGCCCAGCCGGCAAGTGGCACGGTGCTGCGCCGATGGCTGCCGCGACCTGCCGACCCCTCCTGGCCGGCCTGGCCGACTGGGTCACCATGGCCGGGCGCGGGTTGCGCCTGACCAGGCGCAACCCGGACGCCGTCATCACCTCGCTGGCGCTCCCGGTCCTGCTGATGCTGCTGTTCGTCTACCTGTTCGGCGGGGCCATCCAGACCGGCACCCGCTATGTGACCTACGTCGTCCCCGGGGTGCTGCTGCTGTGCGCCGGGTTCGGGGCCTCGATGACCGCGGTCGGCGTGACCAACGACATGACCGGCGGCATCATCGACCGGTTCCGCTCGATGGACGTGGCCGGGGCGTCGGTCCTGGCCGGGCACGTCGCGGCCAGCGTGGTCCGCAACCTCGCCTCCACCGTGCTGGTGTTCGGGGTGGCGTTCCTGGTCGGGTTCCGGCCGAGCGCCGGCCCGCTGGACTGGGTCGCCGCCGCCGGCGTCCTGCTGCTGTTCATCCTGGCCATCTCCTGGCTGGCGGCCGCGGTCGGTCTGCTCGCCCGCTCACCGGAGGCCGCCGGCGGGTTCAGCTTCCTGGTCATGTTCCTGCCCTATCCCAGCAGCGCCTTCGTGCCCATCCACACCATGCCGACCTGGCTCCACGGGTTCGCCGACAACCAGCCGGTCACCCCGGTGATCGAGACCCTGCGCGGCCTGCTCCTCGGCCTCCCGCTCGGGACCAGCCCCCTGCGGGCGGTCGCCTGGTGCCTCGGCATCCTGGTCGCCTCGGTGGCCGCCGCCGGGGTGCTGTTCCGCCGCCGCACCGCCGCCTGACCCTCCCCGGGCCGGCCGGCTGAAGGGGCCGCCGGCCGGCCGGGGCACCAGGATGGCCCCGGTGGCGTCGTCCCCGGCGACCAGGGTCGCGGCCGGTCCGTGGGCCCACCACCACAGGCCCACATACGCGCAGACGTGGGCGTCGGCCAGGTCCTCGACCGCCTTCAGCCCCGCGCCCCGCAACTCCTCCAGCCGGCCCAGCTCCCCGGCCAGGGCTCCCGCCGGGTCGAGCCGCAGCGGCGGGTCGGCCCCGCCCAGCCCGCCGAGGATGGCCGCCACCGCCCGGAGCCCCGCCCGGCGCGCCTCGAGCGGCCCCTTCTTGTAGCGGACCGCCCGCCCCAGCCCGCCCAGCTCCACCAGCGCCGGCGCCGGGAACACCTCCACCGCCCACCACCCGCTCCTGCGTCCCGGGTCGCGGGGCACGGTCACATACGGCCGGTCCGACCGCCGCACCAGCTCCATCGCCCGCACCCGCCCCCCGAGCAGGCCCAGGTTGGTCGGATACGGCCCGGCCCCCACCCGCCCGTAGCGCCGCTGCAGCTCCGCCTCACAGCCCCGCCTGGTCCCCGCCGGGTTGACCACCACCAGCGGCGCGTCCAGCGCCACCACCGCCCCACCCCGGTCGTGGCCGGCCAGGAACCCCGACAGCTCCTCGTCGGTGGTCACCCACCCCTCGGCGACCACCCTCCCGCCCGCGTCCAGCACGGCCAGCCCCGAAGGCCGCCGCCCACCCCACGCCAGGTCCACCCCGACGAACCGCACGCCTCATCGCCTCCCTCGGACGATGCCGACCCCGCGATACGCTACAGACCGTCGGAGGAGACCTCGCAGCAGTTGCGGCCGGCTCGTTTGGCTCGGGACGTCGTGGCCCTCGGCCCGCAGGGTCGCGGCCGTGTCCGCCCGCGAGCGGGCGTGTCCCTGGACGATCAGCACGCGTGCCATCAAGGTTGTTCTCGGGACGGCGCGATCGCGGGTTGAGGTGCCACAATACGTTTTCCGCCAGCATCGCTCGAAAGGTCTTCGTTGCTCGTCCTCGCCATGGACACCGCCACCCCGGTCACCGGCGTGGCCGTCGGATCGGAGGCGGGCACCCTGGCCGAGGTGGCCGTCCGCCATGAACGCCGCCACGCCGAGGTGCTGGTCCCGGCCGTCCAGTGGGTGCTGGCCCAGGCCGAGGTCGACCCGGCCGCCCTGGCCGGGGTGGCCGTCGGCACCGGACCGGGGCTGTTCACCGGCCTGCGGGTCGGGGTCTCCACCGCCAAGGCGCTGGCCCAGGCCTGGGGGCTGCCGATGGTGGCCGTGCCCAGCCTCGACCTGATCGCCTTCGCCCACCGCCACGCGCGGCGGGCCATCTGCCCGGTGATCGACGCCCGCCGGGGCGAGGTGTTCTGCGCCCTGTACCGGCACGCCCCCGGCGGGGTGGTGCGGCTCACCGACTACCAGGTGCTCCGCCCCGACCAGCTGGCCGCCGGGATCGAGGCCAGGGGCGAGGAGGTGCTGCTGTGCGGCGACGGGGCGCTGCTCTACCGGGAGGCGTTCGAGCACCTGGGCGAGCAGTCCGAGCTCGGCGGCCTGACCCAGGCCTCGCCGTCGGCGGCCGCCCTGGTCGAGCTGGCCCTGCCCAGGATGCTGCGCGAGGAGTTCACCAGCCCGCTGGAGGTGACCCCGCTGTACCTGCGCCGGCCCGACATCGACCCGAACGTCGAGCGACGCCTGGCCGAGGGCTCGGAGGCCTCGAGCGTCGGCCCCCGGTCGGACGGGGGCGCCTGATGGCCACCATCCACCCACCCAGGCGCCAGGTCGACGACCCGCGCCACCCGCTGGCGATCGAGCTTCACCCGATGCGCCGGCGCCACATCCCCCAGGTGCTGGACATCGAGCGCCGGGTCTACCCGCGGCCGTGGACCATGACCCTGTTCCTGTCCGAGATCGTGCAGCGCTCGACCCGCTTCTACATCGTGGCCAAGGCCCGCCGGCAGGTCGTCGGCTACGCCGGGCTGATGGTGTTCGGGGACGAGGCGCACGTCACCAACATCGCCGTCGACCCCGACCTGCACCGGCGCAAGATCGCCTCGCGGCTGCTGTTCGCGCTGGTCACCGAGGCCAGGCGCCGGGGCGCGACCGCCTGCACGCTCGAGGTCCGGGTGGCCAACCACGCCGCCCAGGGCCTGTACCACCAGTTCGGCTTCGCCCCGGTCGGCATCCGCAAGAACTACTACGCCGAGACCGGCGAGGACGCCATGATCATGTGGGCCGAGGGCCTCCGGACCCCGGCCTACGCCGAGCGCCTGGCCGGCCTGGCCGAGCGCATCCCCGAGCCCAGGGAGCTGTAGCGGTGCTGGTGCTCGGGATCGAGACCTCGTGCGACGAGACCGGGGTGGCCCTGGTCGAGGATGGTCGCCGGGTCCGCTCCAACGTCCTCGCCGACCAGCAGACCCTGCACGCCCGCTACGGCGGGGTGGTCCCCGAGGTCGCCTCCCGGGCCCATGTCGACCTGCTCCACCCGGCTGTCGAGCAGGCCTGCGCCCTGGGTGGGGCCCGCCTGAGCGACGTCGACGCGGTCGCGGTCACCGTCGGCCCCGGCCTGGCCGGCTCGCTGCTGGTCGGGGTGGCGGCGGCCAAGGCCTACGCCCTGGCCCTTGACCGGCCCCTGGTCGGCGTCAACCACCTGGTCGCTCACGTCTACGCCAACGTGCTCGACCACGGCCCCCTGCCCCTGCCGGCGGTGGTGTTCGTGGTCTCGGGCGGGCACACCAGTCTGCTGGCCATGGACGAGCAGGGGGCGTTCCGGGGCCTGGGCCAGACCATCGACGACGCCGCCGGTGAGGCCTACGACAAGGTGGCCAGGGTGCTCGGCCTCGGCTACCCCGGCGGGCCGGTGATCGACCGCCTGGCCCGCGACGGCGACCCGGCGGCGGTGCGGTTCCCGAGGGCCCTGCTGGACGACGGCTCCGACGACTTCTCGTTCTCCGGGCTCAAGACGGCCGTGCTGCGCCATGTCCGGTCGGCCGGGCCCGACCTCGACGTGGCCGACGTGGCCGCCTCGTTCCAGGAGGCGGTGGTCGACGTCCAGATCAGCAAGGTCGTGGGCGTGGCCAAGCGCGAGGGCCTGGACACGGTGCTGCTGGGCGGGGGTGTGGCCGCCAACTCGCGCCTGCGCGCCCGCCTGGCCGCCGAGGCCGAGGACCTCGGGATCCGCCTGCTGGTCCCCTCCCCGGCCCTGTGCACCGACAACGGGGCCATGGTGGCCTGCGCCGGCAGCTTCGCCCTGGAGCGGGGCGAGCGCACCCCCCTCGACGTGGGCGCCGACCCCAACCTCCACATCATCCCGGGCTTCGGCCGCCGTGGCCCCCGGCGTCCCAAACGGCGTCAGCGGGACGGTTGACGGGGCCGGCTCCGGTTCCTAGGATGCGGTTAGCACTCGACTTTGGTGAGTGCTAACATCCGCGCCAAACGTGTAACCCTTCGGCCGACCCGCCGGGTCGGGCCACCACGCACGAGGAGGAAGGATGGGCGTCAGCCTGCAGCCGCTCGAGGACCGCATCGTCGTCAAGCCGAGCGAGGGCGAGGAGATGACCGCCTCCGGCCTGGTCATCCCCGACACCGCCAAGGAGAAGCCCCAGCAGGGCGAGGTCCTGGCCGTCGGCCCCGGCCGTCGCAGCGAGACGTCCGGTGAGCTCATCCCGGTCGACGTGAAGGTGGGCGACACGGTCGTCTACAGCAAGTACGGCGGCACCGAGATCACCGCCGATGGTGAGGACGTCCTCATCCTCAACGCCCGCGACGTCCTCGCCGTCATCTCCTAGGAGCCCAGATGCCCAAGATCCTGAAGTTCGACGAGGACGCGCGCCGCGCCCTCGAGGCCGGCGTGAACAAGATGGCCAACGCCGTCAAGGTCACGCTCGGGCCCCGTGGGCGCAACGTCGTCCTCGAAAAGAAGTTCGGCGCCCCGACGATCACCAATGACGGCGTCACCATCGCCCGTGAGGTCGAGGTCGACGATCCGTTCGAGGACATGGGCGTCAAGCTCCTGAAGGAAGTCGCCACCAAGACCAACGACATCGCGGGCGACGGCACCACCACCGCGACCGTGCTGGCCCAGGCGATCGTGCGTGAAGGTCTGCGCAACGTGACCGCCGGCGCCAACCCGATGACGCTGAAGAAGGGCATCGACGCCGCGGTCACCGCCG
>JBJMHP010000328.1:0-29200 GCA_045807325.1 Actinomycetes bacterium
AGATCATCTCGCCCGACATCGGCGGCGGCTTCGGCAACAAGGTTCCCATCTACCCCGGCTATGTGGTCGCCACCGCGGCCTCGCTGCTGCTGGGGCGGCCGGTCAAGTGGATCGAGGACCGCACCGGCAACCTGATCTCCACCGGGTTCGCCCGCGACTTCTACATGAAGGGCCAGCTGGCCCTGCGCGAGGACGGCAAGATGCTCGGCCTGCGGGTCAACATGCTGTCCGACCAGGGCTACGCCTACGCCGACGCCCAGCCGAGCAAGCTCAAGGCAGGGCTGTTCCACATCGTCACCGGCTCCTACGACATCCCCGCGGCCCACGTGGTCACCGACGGCGCCTACACCAACAAGGCTCCCGGCGGGGTCGCCTACCGGTGCTCGTTCCGGGTCACCGAGGCCTCGTTCTTCATCGAGCGCCTCGTCCAGACGGCCGCCTACGAGCTGGGCATCGACCCGGTGGAGCTGCGCCGGCGCAACTTCATCCGGCCCGAGCAGTTCCCCTACACCTCGGCCACCGGGTTCGTGTACGACTCGGGGAACTACGAGGCGGCCATGGACAAGGCCCTGGAGATGCTCGGCTACGACGACCTCAAGGCCGAGCAGGCCAGGGCCCGCGAGGAGGGCAAGCTGCTCGGGATCGGGCTGGCCAGCTTCACCGAGGTGGTCGGGGCCGGGCCGAGCAAGGACTACGACATCCTCGGCCTCAAGATGTTCGACTCGGCCGAGCTGCGGGTCCACCCGACCGGCAAGGCGATCCTCAAGATCGGCGTCCAGACCCAGGGCCAGGGCCACGAGACGACCTTCGCACAGATCGTGGCCAACGAGCTCGGCATCCCGCCCCAGGACATCCTGGTCCAGCACGGCGACACCGACAACACCCCCTACGGTCTCGGCACCTACGCCTCCCGGAGCACCCCGACGGCCGGGGCGGCCACGGCCATGGTCTCGCGCAAGCTGCGCGACAAGGCCAGGCAGCTGGCCGCCCACCTGCTCGAGGTCGCCCCCGAGGACCTGGAATGGGTCGCGGACCGGTTCCAGGTCCGGGGCGCCCCCGACCGCCAGACGACCATCCAGGAGGCCGCCTTCGCCGCCTACACCAACCACCCTCAGGGGATGGAGGCCGGCCTGGAGGGCGTCACCTACTACGACCCGCCCAACATGACCTACCCGTTCGGGACCTACGCGGTCGCGGTCGAGGTCGACCGGGGGACCGGGCAGTGGAAGGTCAGGCGGATGGTGGCCGTGGACGACTGCGGGGTCCGGATCAACCCGATGATCGTCGAGGGCCAGATCATGGGCGGGCTCACCGAGGGCTTCGCCATGGCCGCCATGGAGCTGATCACCTTCGACGAGCTGGGGAACTGCATCGGGTCGACCTTCTCCGACTACCTGATCCCGACCTCCTGGGAGACGCCCAAGTTCGAGCTGGGCGAGACCGTCACCCCCTCCCCGCACCACCCGATCGGGGCCAAGGGGGTCGGCGAGTCGGCCACGGTCGGGTCCCCGGCGGCGTTCGTCAACGCGGTCGTGGACGCCCTGGCCCACGCCGGGGTGCGGGAGCTGGAGATGCCCATCGGCCCCGACAAGGTCTGGCAGGCGATGGTCGAGGCGGGTCTCGCGGAGTAGATGGTCACGAGAGCCGAGGTGCTGGTCCAGGCGGGGCGGCTGGCCGACGAAGGCAAGCCGTACGCCCTGGCCACCGTGGTCAGGGTGGTGCGGCCGGCCTCGACCCGGCGGGGGGACCGTGCCCTGGTCACCCCCGATGGGGCCCTGGCCGGGTGGGTCGGCGGGGCCTGCTCGGAGCCGATCGTGGTCCGGGAGGCGCTGCGGGCCCTGGCCGACGGCGAGCCCCGCCTGGTCCGGATCGGCCCGGCCGGCGCCGGGGCCGAGGCGCCCGACGACGTGGTCGTGGCCGAGAGCCGCTGCGCCTCCGAGGGGGTGGTCGAGGTCCTGATCGAGCCCGAGCTGCCGGGGCCGCTGCTGGCCGTGCTCGGCGAGGGGGTCGCCGGCCGCACGCTGGCCCAGCTGGCCCGCATCGTCGGCTGGCGGGTCACCGACCAGCTCGACCCGGACACCAGCGCCGACGCGGTGGTGGTGGCCACCATGGGCCACGGCGACGAGGACGCGCTGGCCTCGGCTCTCAAGGCCGGCGTCGGCTACGTCGGGCTGGTGGCCAGCGCCCGGCGGGCCGCGGTCGTGCTGGACGCGCTGCGCGAGCGGGGGATCGGGGAGGAGGACCTGGCCCGGGTGCGCAGTCCGGCCGGCCGCGACCTCGGCCCCTCGACCCAGGAGGAGATCGCCGTGGCCGTCCTGGCCGAGCTGGTCGACTGGCGCCACGGCCTGGTCCCCGGTTCACCGGGACCGGCCGGCCTGGGTCCGGCCGGGGCGGCGGCCCCGGTGCCGGCCGAGGCGGTCGATCCGGTGTGCGGCATGACGGTGGCCGTGGCCGGCGCCCCCACGGCGGTTCGCGACGGCGTCACCTGGTACTTCTGCTCGGTAGGCTGCCGCGACCACTTCGAGCGCACCGGAGGCCCATGACCCGGGTGGTGGCGATCACCGACTGCGACCACGACACGGTCGACCCGGAACGGGCGGTGCTGGACGGCCACGACGTGGAGCTCCGGCGCCTCCAGTGCCGCACCCCACAGGAGGTGGCCGACCAGGCCGGCGACGCCGACGTGCTCATCAACCAGTACGTGCCCATCACCGCCGAGGTGCTGGACGCGCTGCCCCGCTGCCGGCTGGCCGTCCGCTACGGCGTCGGGGTGGACAACGTCGACGTCGAGGCGGCCGCGGCCCGCGGGATCTGGGTGGCCAACGTGCCCGACTACGGCCGCGACGAGGTCGCCGACCACACCCTGGCCCTGGCCCTGTCGGTGCTCCGCGGGGTGGTGGTGCTGGACCGGTCGGTCCACGACGGCGTCTGGGACCTGGAGGCGGCCCGGCCGCTGCGCCGGCTCAGCACCCTCACCTACGGGGTGGTGGGCTGCGGGGCCATCGGCGCCGCCGTGGCGCGGCGGGCGGCCGGGCTGGGCATGCGGGTCCTCGGCCACGACGTCCCCCAGGTCCGCTCCAACCCGCCGATCGAGCGGGTGCCGCTGGAGGAGCTGCTGGCCTCGGCCGACCTGGTGTCGCTGCACGCCGCCCTCACGGCCGACTCCCACCACCTGATCGGGACGGCGGCCCTGGCCCGGATGCGGCCGACCGCCTTCCTGGTCAACACGGCCCGGGGCGGGCTGGTCGACGGTGCCGCCCTGCTCGCCGCCTTGGACGCCGGGGCGCTGGCCGGGGCCGCCCTGGACGTCCTGGAGGGCGAGCCGCCGGACGAGCTCGGCTGGCGGCTGGCCCGCCACGCCCGGGTCGTGGCCACCCCGCATGCCGCCTGGTACTCGGAGGAGGCGTTCCACTCCCTGAAGACCGAGGTGGCCCGGGAGGCCCTCCGGGTCCTGGAGGGCGGCCGACCCCGCTCGCCCGTCAACCAGCCGGCGGCCCGCTCATGACTCCACGGCCGATCCCGGCCGCCGGTTCCTGGGCGCCATGAGCCGAGACCGGGGCTCCTTCCTCGACCAGCTGGCGGCGGTGCCGGTGGTGGCGATCCTGCGGGCGGCCGGGGCGGGGCGGTTCCTCGAGGTTGGGCGGGTGCTGTACGAGGGTGGGGTGCGGGCGATCGAGCTCACCCTCACCTCGGAGGGGGCGTTGGCGGCGTTCGGGCGGCTGCGGGAGGAGCTGCCGGGGGACGCGCTGCTGGGGGTGGGGACGGTGCGCTCGGCAGGCGACGCCGAGCGGGCCGTGGAGGCGGGAGCGACCTATCTGGTGGCCCCCGACTTTCGGCCGGAGGTGGTGGGGTTCGCGGTGGAGCGGGGGATCCCGGTGGTGCCCGGGGGGCTGACCCCGACCGAGGTCGCGGCCGCCTGGGCGGCAGGAGCCACGGCGGTCAAGGTGTTCCCGGTCTCGGCCGTGGGCGGCCCGGCCTACGTCAAGGCCGTCCGGGCCCCGCTCCCCGAGGTGCCGCTGGTCCCCACCGGCGGGATCGGCGTCGACGACATCGGCGCCTACCTGGCCGCCGGCGCGGCCGCGGTCGGACTCGGCTCGCCCCTGCTCGGGGACGCCGGCGAGCCGGGCGGCGACCTCGACGCCCTCGCCGACCGGGCCCGCCGGGCCGTGGCCGCCGCCACCCGGACCGGCCGGTGACCACCGGCGCCGGGGAGCCGGGGCCTCGCTCCCCGGCGGCCCGGCCCGGGAGGGCCGGGCCGCTGCTGGCCGTGGGGGAGACCATGGCCCTGCTGACCGCGGCCGAGATCGGGCGGCTGCGCCACGCCAGCTCGCTGACCCTCGGGGTGGCCGGGGCCGAGTCGAACGTGGCCATCGGGGCGCGGCGGCTCGGCTGCCCGGCCGCCTGGGTGGGGCGGGTCGGCGACGACGAGCTGGGCGAGCTGGTGGTGTCGAGGATCCGCGCCGAGGGCGTCGACGTCGGCGGGGTGGTCCGCGACCCGGGCGCCCCGACCAGCCTGATGCTCAAGGAGCGCCGCACCGCCGGGATGGTCCGGGTCCTCTACTACCGCCGCAACGGCCCCGGGTCGCGCCTCCTGCCCAGCGACCTCGACCCCGCCCAGGTCGCCGCGGCCGGGATACTGCACGTCACCGGCATCACCCCGGCCCTGAGCGACTCGGCCCTGGCCACCGTCGACCGGGCCGTCACCCTGGCCCGGGAGGCCGGGGTGCCGGTCTCCTTCGACGTCAACTACCGCTCGGCCCTGTGGCCGCCCGACCGGGCCGCCGCCGTCTGCCGCGGCCTGGCCGCCCGGGCCGACGTCGTCTTCGCCGGCGACGACGAGGCC
Source organism: Actinomycetes bacterium (assembly GCA_045807325.1). Lineage (GTDB taxonomy): Bacteria > Actinomycetota > CALGFH01 > CALGFH01 > CALGFH01 > CALGFH01. Next base: position 4,844 of record JBJMHP010000328.1, read on the forward strand.
TGGATGCTCGGCCTCACCGGCGACCCGGCCGCCCTGGCCCGCGGCCTGGCCGACCTCGGCGCCGGCCACGCCGTGGTCAAGCTGGGCCCGCGCGGCGCCGTGGCCGCCGTCGACGGCCAGGTCCACGCCGTCGAGCCGGTCCCGGTCCAGGCCGTCGACCCGGTGGGCGCCGGCGACGCCTTCGTGGCCGGCTACCTGGCCGAGACCCTGGCCGGCCGTCCGGTCCCCGAGCGCCTGGCCACCGCCGCCGCCTGCGGCGCGTTCTCCGTCACCGTCCCCGGCGACTGGGAGGGCCTCCCCAGCCGCGACGAGCTGGCCACCCTTGGCCACCGCCCCGGCACCGTGCAGCGCTGACGCCGTAACGGCCCCGTCACGGAAGGCCGCGATACCTGGGCCGATCCGGGGCGGGCCAGGACAGCAGGGGATCGGAGGGGTGCCGGGAACCGTGGCGACGGATCGAGCTGACAGGGCGGCCCGGCCGCGCTCGTGGCCGGCGGCGCTGGCCTGGGCGCTGTTCGCGCTCGTGCTGCTGCTGTTCGCCACCTATCCGCTGCTCGACCGCGTGGTGCGCGACGCCGGCCGGCCCGACCTGGCCCTGTTCGCCCCGTTCGTGGTCGCGCCGACGGCCCCGGCACCCGGTCGGCTGGCTGCTGCTCACACTCGGCCTGTCCATGGCCATCGGTGGGGCGATCGCCGGCTACCTGCCCTACACCACGATCGTCCGCCCTGACGCGCTGCCCGCCGCCGGCCTCCTCGCCCGGATCTACGCGCCGGTGACGGACCTGGCCCTGGCCTCGCTCGGCCTGGTGCTGCTGCTCACCCCCACCGGGTCGGCGCCCTCGCCCGGCTGGCGCCGATGGGCCTTCGCCTCCTCAGCCGCCATGGCCGCGCTGGCGGTGGCGGCCACCGTCGCGCCGGGGTCGGTGGACGCCCGCGTCCTCAGCATCGGGCCCGTCGGCCCCCACGCCTTCGGTGGCGCCCCGGCCGTCTTCAACCAGCTCGCCCTGGCCACCGCCCTGACCGGGGTGGCCATCCTGCGCTACCGGCTGTACGACCTGGACCGGATCTTCAGCCGCACCCTGGCCTACGGGCTGCTGACGGTCCTCCTCGGCGGCGGCTACGTCCTGGTCGTCCTCGGGCTGGGCCAGCTCCTGGGCCGCGACTCCAGCCTGATCGTGGCCGCCGCGACCCTGGCCGTGGCCGCCGTCTTCCAGCCGGCCCGCCGGCGCATCCAGCAGGCTGTCGACCGGCGCTTCAACCGCCGCCGCCACGACGCGGCCCGGATCATCGAGGGGTTCGGGGACCGTCTGCGGGAGGAGGTCGACCTGGACAGCCTGACCGCCGAGGTGCTGGGGTGGCCGAGCAGACCATGCAGCCAACCCGGGCGTGGCTGTGGCTGCGGCCACCGCCCGGGTCGGGCGTCGCCTGAGCCGGCTCAGTGGCGGTGGTGGTAGCGGCGGCGTGAGGCGAACAGGGCGGCCCAGCCCACTCCCATGAGCAGCACGCTGGCGACCAGCATGGACAGGGCCGTCGAGCCGGTGAAGGCGAGCGGGGGGCGGCTGGCCGGGTCGGCGGTCGCCGCCGGCTCGCCGGCCGCGGCGACCCGGGTGGCGTCCGGGGCCGCGGCGGCGGTGCTGGTCGGGGCGGCGGTCTGGCTGGAGCCGGCGACCTGCGGCTCCTGGGCGGCGGGGGTGGCCGGCGCCGGCTCGGTGGGTGGGGCGGTGGCCCGTGGGGCGGCCCCGTCGGCGCGCCGGGGGAGCAGCTCCAGCAGCAGGACCCGGTCGGTCACCTCGAGGTCGATGCGGTCCAGCGACCGGCCGGCCCCGGGCGGGTCGGTGAAGCTGCGCTCGGGGCCGGTGCCGAGCTCGGGCACGAACGCCCGCGCCCCGGCCACCGGGGTGTCGAGGACCACCTGGACCTGCTGGCCGGGCACGGCCAGCTCCCGCCCGGTGGTCGGGTCCCAGCCCGGCTTCTCGACCCACAGGGCCAGCCAGAAGTGGCCGTCGGCCTTCTCGAGCAGGCGGTGGCGGACGGCGTCGGTGTCCCCGGCCAGCCGGAACCCGAGCCGGTCGGGCGCGATCTGCCGGTGGCCGTCGTCCACCAGGGCGAGCAGCCTGGCCACGGCGGAGTAGGCGAGGGTGGGGGAGCCGTCCGGGCCGAGCAGGCCGGGCCCGGTGTCGCCGCCGGTGCCCTCGACGTAGGTGCGGACGGCCAGCCCGGCGTTGGCCAGCAGCAGCCGGGGCAGGTACCTGGCCGCGACCGCGTCGGGCACGCCGGCGCCCAGCTCGACCTCGGTGACCTGCACGGCCGCGTCGCCGGAGCCGAGCTCGGCGGCCCCGCAGCCCGGGCAGCGCCCGCCCAGCTCCAGCCGCACGGCCTGGTGGTCGGCGCCAGGGTCGCGGCCGAGCACGGTCACCCCGAGCAGTCTCGGGTTGGTCAGGATGGCCCGGCGCAGCGGCGCCGCCCGCCCGCCGGTCGGGGCCTCGAAGGCGGCCACGGCGGCGCCCAGGGACGCGGCCGCCTTGACCGCCGCCGCCGGGTCGGTGCCGGCCTCGACGGCCAGGTCGAGCTGGAGGCCGGCGCCGGCCAGGGCCCGCAGCCCGGCCAGGGCGGGGTCGTCGGGGCCGGCGGCCGGCACGCGGACGTGGCGGATGCCGGCCTCCTCCAGGCGTTCGGCCATCGCCCAGCCGGCCTGGGCGTCGGCGGGACGCAGGTTGACGCCCACGCTGTCCACGAAGGCGCCGGCGGCCGTGGCCACCTCCTCGCCGGCGGCCTGGGCGCCGCCGGCGGCGCCGGCGGCAGGCCCCAGGCAGGCCAGCAACGCCAGCAGCGTGCCGGCCAGCAGGGGACGCAACCGAGGCATGGATCCTCCGGGCAGGCGGGGGGACGCGCCGGCGTCGGCGCCGCATGCACCCCCTATCCTGAGCACAACGGATCGGGTCAAGCAAGCACGCCAACTCAGCCATCGGGGCGGTCCGGGCCGGCGCCGTCGTGACCTGCGACGACCGGCCCCGCGGGCCATGGGCCGGGGGCGGGGCGCTAGGCTTGGGCGTCGTGGCCCCGACCGGAAGGTCCTCCGCGTTGCCCGTGCTGCGCCCGTCGCGATGGCGGTTCCCCGACCCGGCCACCGCCGGGGAGGAGGGGCTGGTCGGGATCGGGGCCGACCTGGAGCCGGCGACCCTGCTCGACGCCTACCGCCGGGGGATCTTCCCCTGGCCGCACCCGGGGGCGCCGCTGCCCTGGTTCTCGCCCGACCCCCGCGGCGTGATCCCCCTCGACGGGCTGGTGGTGTCCCGCTCGCTGCGGGCCCGGCTGCGCCGCTCGGGCTGGCAGACCACGGTCGACCGGGCCTTCGCGGCCGTGGTCGCCAGCTGCGCCGACCGGCCCGGAGCACTCCGCGACGGCGGGACCTGGATCACTCCGCCGATGCGGGCCGCCTACCTGCGCCTGCACGACCTCGGCCACGCCCACAGCCTGGAGGTGTGGGCCGACGGCGGCCTGGTCGGCGGCCTGTACGGGGTCGGGGTGGGCGGGGTGTTCACCGGCGAGTCCATGTTCCACCTGGCCACCGACGCCTCCAAGGTGGCCCTGGTCGACCTCGTGGCCCGGCTGGTCGAGGCCGGCGGCCGCCTCATCGACGTCCAGATGGTCACCCCCCACCTGGCCAGCCTGGGCGCCCGCGACCTGCCCCGGGCCGACTTCCTCGACCTGCTGGCCAGGGTCCGCGACGACCCGGTCCATCTGACCACCGACCGCCTCCCCGTTGCCCGACTCGCTCGGTAGGATCAGTGCATGCGCGGGACCATGACCGGAAAGATCCTCCAGGACCACCTCGTCTCCGGGCGGCTCGATGCGGGCGAGGAGATCGCCCTGCGGATCGACCAGACCCTGCTCCAGGACGCCACCGGGACCATGGCCTGCATGGAGTTCGAGGCCCTGGGGCTGGACCGGGTCCGGGTCGACCTGGCCGTGCAGTACATCGACCACAACATGCTCCAGTTCGACCACCGTAACGCCGACGACCACCTGTTCCTCCAGGGCTGCGCCGCCCGCTACGGCCTCCACTACTCCCGGGCCGGCAACGGCATCTGCCACCAGGTCCACACCGAGCGGTTCGCCCGCCCCGGGGCGACCCTGCTCGGAGCCGACTCCCACACCCCGACCTCGGGGGCCTGCGGGTCGATCGCCATCGGCGCCGGCGGTCTGGAGGTCGCCCTGGCCATGGCCGGCTACCCCTTCCAGACCCCGACCCCGATCGTGGTCGGCGTCCACCTGGAGGGGAAGCTGCCGCCCTGGGTCGCCTCCAAGGACCTGATCCTGTGGCTCATCCGCCGCTACACGGTCAAGGGCGGCCTCAACCGCATCTTCGAGTTCACCGGCCCCGGCGTGGCCGAGCTCCCCGTCACCCAGCGGGCCACCGTCTGCAACATGATCACCGAGCTGGGCGGGACCACCGCCATCTTCCCCTCCGACGCCCAGACCCGCCGGTTCCTGGCCCGCCAGCAGCGCGAGGACCAGTGGGTCGAGCTCGGCCCCGACGACGACGCCCAGTACGACGAGGAGGTGCAGGTCGACCTGGGCAGCCTGGAGCCGCTGATCGCCAGGCCGCACCAGCCCGACAACGTGGTCCCGGTCGAGGAGGTGGCCGGCACCCCGGTGTTCCAGGTCTGCTTCGGCTCCAGCGTCAACTCCTGGTACGAGGACCTGGCCATCCCGGCGGCCATGCTGGCCGGCAGGCACCTGCCCCCGACGACCGTGGGGACCATCTCGCCCGGCAGCCGCCAGATCCTGACCACCATCACCACCTCGGGGGTGCTGGAGGACCTGGAGCGGGCCGGCCTGCGCATCCTGGAGCCGGCCTGCGGGCCGTGTGTCGGCATCGGCCAGGCCCCACCGACCGGAAAGGCCAGCGTCCGGACCTTCAACCGCAACTTCAAGGGCCGCTCAGGCACCGTCGACGACCAGGTCTACCTGGCCTCCCCGGCCACCACCGCGGCCACCGGGCTGCACGGCGAGATCACCGACCCCCGCACCCTCGGCGACCCGCCGGAGGTCGACGACCCCGACCCGGTGGTCGACGACTTCATGCTGCTGGCGCCCCCGCCGCCGGAGCAGGCCGAGCGGATCGAGATCATCCGCGGCCCCAACATCAAGAAGCCGCCCATCCCGCCGCCGCTGCCCGAGGCGTTCTCCGGGCGGGTCCTGATCGTGCTGCCCGACAACATCTCCACCGGGTCGATGGCCCCCGACGGGGCCATCGTCATGGCCGACCGGTCCAACGTGCCGGCGATCGCCGAGTACACCTTCATGAAGGAGGACCCGGAGTTCGTGCAGCGGGCCAAGGACTGGGACGGCGGCTTCATCGTCGGCGGCGAGAACTACGGCCAGGGGTCCAGCCGCGAGCACGCCGCCCTGGCTCCGCTGGCCCTTGGCGTGCGCTGCGTCCTGGCCCAGGGGTTCGCCCGCATCCACCGGCGCAACCTGATCGCCCAGGGGCTGCTCCCGCTCACCATCGACAAGGCGACCCATGACCGGCTCGAGGTCGGCGACGAGCTGACCATCGCCGACCTGCACCAGGCCGTCGACGGCGGGGCCGGCCAGGTGGAGGTCCAGGTCAAGGGCAAGGACGGCTTCGCCGCCGAACTCGACCTGTCCCCCCGCGAGCGCAAGGTCGTCATGGCCGGCGGCGTCCTCAACCAGCTCCGAGAGCAGGAGGAGCAGGGCAAAGCCCCCGAGGGAGCGGCCGACCGGTGACACAGGACGTGTTCGCGGCCGTGGAGGCGGCCCGGCGGGAGGGGCGCACCGTGGTCATGGGGACCACCGTGCGGACCGAGGGCGACCCGCCGTCCGCCCCCGGGAACCGGGCCCTGTTCGGGCCCGACGGGTCGCTGGTGGCCGGGACGATCGGCTGCAACGGCCTGGACCGCAAGACCGGCCGGGACGGGGCCGGGCTGCTGGTGGCGGGGGAGCGGTCGGCCATCCGCACCTACACCAGCTTCGAGGGCGAGCCCGGCGAGGGCGTGGTCGAGGTGTTCCTGGAGGCCTTCGCCGGCCAGCCGCGGCTGGTGGTAGGCGGCGCCGGCCCGGTCGCCGACGCCCTGGCCGCCATCGGCGCGGTGGTCGGGCTGGCCGTGCGGGCCGAGGTGCCCGGCACGGCCGGCTTCGAGGAGGCCAGCCAGGGGCTGGGCGCGGCCGACGCGGTCGTGTTCGTCGACCACGACGACCCGGCCCTGGTGCCGGCCCTCACCGGCGTGCTGGGCGGCCAGGTCGGCTACGTCGGGGTGATGGGCAGCCGCCGCCATACCCCCGGGTTCGTGGACCGGCTGCGGCAGGCCGGGATCGACCTGGGCCGGCTGCACAGCCCGACCGGCCTGGACCTGGGCGCCCGCCGCCCACCCGAGATTGCCCTGTCGATCCTGGCCGAGGTGCTGGCCGTCACCCGGGCCCGCCGCGGCGGCAGCCTCAGCATCGTCCAAGCAGAGGAAAGCCCCGAGTAGGCCTCGGGCGCGGGGCCCGTGGTTCTCCTCGGGGCCTTCCATCCCCCGAACGGCACCTCCATCACCGGCCCGCCTCGGGAGAGGGGCCGGCTCACGTCCCAGCCACGGGAAGAGACCAGGACGCACGGTCCGGCGTGACCGCCAGACCTACCGTTCAACAGCACGGTGACATACGAAAGGCCACCGTGCCGTCGCTCCGGACTCTGCCAGACGGCGAAGTTCCGGTCAATCCCCAGTTCGCCCCCTTTCTGCCCGATGGCGTTCCCGGTGACCAGGGCGGAGGAGCGGGTCTGGGTCCGGTCCGACCTGGGGAGGTAGGCTGATCCCATGCCTCGCCTCTCCAAGGACGGGCCGGTGCGGGTCGGCGGCCGGACCGTCCAGGTGTCCAGCGTCGACAAGCCGTTCTTCCCCGACGCCGGCCTGACCAAGGGCGACCTGATCGCCTACTACCGCGACGTGGCCGAGACCATGCTCCCGCCCCTGCGGGGCCGGCCCCTCAACCTCCAGCGGTTCCCCAACGGGGTCGACGGCAAGGGGTTCTGGCAGCAGGGCGTGGCCGACCACTTCCCCGACTGGATCCGCACCGTCACCGTGGAGCGCCGGGGCCGCGGCGGCACCGTCGACCACGTGGTCTGCGAGGACGCCGCCACCATCGTCTACCTGGCCAACCTGGCCACGGTGACCTTCCACGCCTGGACCTCGACCGTCGAGCACCTGGCCCGGCCCGACCTGGTCATCATCGACCTCGACCCCGATCCCGACCAGGGCCTGGACGTGGTCCGGGCGGCGGCCAGGGCGGTCCGGGCGGCCTGCGAGGAGATCGGCCTGGTCCCCTTCGTGCAGACCTCCGGCTCCCGCGGCTACCACGTGGTCATGCCGCTCGTGCCCGGGCCGGACGTGGAGGTGGTCAGGCAGTTCGCGGACGAGCTGGCGCTGCTGGTCGCCGCCCATGACCCGGGTCGGCTCAGCGTCGAGTGGCGCAAGGTCAAGCGGGACGGCCGGCTGCTGCTGGACACCGCCCGCAACGGCTACGCCCAGACCCTGGTCGCCCCCTACTCGGTCCGTCCCAGGCCGGAGGCGCCGGTGGCCACCCCGATCGACTGGGACGAGCTGGGCCGGGTCGAGCCCCGCAGCTACACCCTGACCAACCTGCGCCGCCGCCTGGCCCGCAAGCCCGACCCGTGGGCGGGCATGGCCGGCAAGGCCGCCCTCTTCGACCCGGCCCGGTCCCGCCTGGACGAGCTCCTGGCCGAGGCCGGCCGCAGGTCCTAGCCGGCCGGGCCGACGGAGGAGCTGTGGGCACGGGAGCGGGACCCAGCCGCGCCGTCGCCCTGGTGGCGGCGCTGCTCGCCCTGGCCGGGACCGGCTGCGCCGAGCGCCGGCGGCCGCCCGAGCCGGCGCCGGCGGCCACCGGGACCGGCCCGGCCGAGCTCCGGGTGCTGGTGTTCACCAGGACGGCCGGGTTCCGGCACCGCTCCATCGAGGCCGGGGTGGCGGCCATCCGCGGCCTCGGGCGGCGGCACGGGTTCGCGGTCGACGACACCGCCGACCCGGCCCGCATCGCCACCCCCGGGCTGGCTGGCTACCGGGCCGTGGTGTTCCTGTCGACCACCGGGGACGTCCTGGGACCGGACCAGGAGGCCGCCCTGCGACGCTACCTCCAGGGCGGGGGCGGCTGGGTCGGGGTGCACGCGGCCGCCGACGCCGAGTACGCCTGGCCCTGGTACGGCGGGCTGGTCGGCGCCTGGTTCCGGCGCCACCCGCCCGTCCAGCGGGCGACCGTCCGTCCCGAGGAGGGCGCCGGCGCCCTTGCCGGGTCGCTGCCCCGACGCTGGGAGCGCACCGACGAGTGGTACGACTTCGCCGCCAACCCCCGCGGCCGGGTCCGGGTGCTGGCCACCGTCGACGAGTCGACCTATGCGGGCGGCGGGATGGGGACCGACCACCCGGTCGCCTGGTGCCACGAGTACGACGGCGGCCGGGCCTGGTACAGCGCCATGGGCCACACCGACGAGAGCTTCCGGGAGCCGCGGTTCCTGGCCCACCTCCTGGCCGGGATCCGCTACGCCGCCGGGCAGACCGCAGCCCGCTGCACGCCTGGCCCCTAGCCGCCGTCCCGCAGGCGCCGGTAGCGGCGGATCAGGGTGTTGGTGGAGCTGTCGTGGGCCTGGTCCTCTGGGGCGGACGGGGCCAGCTCGGCGGCGATCCGGGTGGCCAGGACCTTGCCCAGCTCCACGCCCCACTGGTCGAAGCTGTTGATGTCCCAGATGGTCCCCTGGGTGAGCACCTTGTGCTCGTACAGGGCGGTCAGCTGCCCGAGCACCGACGGGGTCAGGTCGGGGGCGAGGATGGTGCTGGTGGGCCGGTTGCCGGGGAAGGTCCGGTGGGGGGCCAGGTCGGGGGCGACCCCCTCGGCCTCGACCTCGTCGCGGGTCTTGCCGAAGGCCAGGGCCTCGGTCTGGGCCAGGAAGTTGGCCATGAGCAGGTCGTGGTGGTCGCCCATGACCTCGGCCGGGCGGCAGAACCCGAGGAAGTCGCAGGGGATCAGCCGCGTCCCCTGGTGGATGAGCTGGTAGAAGGCGTGCTGGCCGTTGGTGCCGGGCTGGCCCCATACCACCGGCCCGGTCTGGTAGGTCACCGGGTCGCCGGCCAGGGTGACCGACTTGCCGTTGGACTCCATGTCGAGCTGCTGCAGGTAGGCCGGGAACCGCTGCAGATACTGGTTGTAGGGGAGCACGGCGTGGGTCTCGGCCCCGAAGAAGTCGATGTACCAGACGCCCAGCAGCCCCAGCAGCACGGGCAGGTTGGCGTCGAGCGGGGCGGTGCGGAAGTGCTCGTCCATCAGGTGGAAGCCGGCCAGCAGCTCGTCGAAGCGGTCGGGCCCGATGGCCACCATCAGGGTCAGCCCGATCGCCGACGGGTACGAGTAGCGGCCCCCGACCCAGTCCCAGAACCCGAACATGTTGGCCGGGTCGATGCCGAACTCGGCCACCTTCTCGGCGTTGGTGGACACGGCCACAAAGTGCCGCGACACCGCCGCCTCGTCGCCACCGAGGCCGGTCACCAGCCAGGCTCGGGCGGTGCGGGCGTTGGTCAGGGTCTCGATGGTGGTGAAGGTCTTGGAGGAGACCACGAACAGGGTCTCGGCCGGGTCCAGGTCGCGGGTCGCCTCGGCGATGTCGGCCCCGTCGACGTTGGAGACGAACCGGAACGTCCGTGACCGGTCGGTGTAGGGCAGCAGCGCGTCGTAGGCCATGGCCGGCCCCAGGTCGGAGCCGCCGATGCCGATGTTGACCACGTTGCGGATGGGCTGGCCGGTGTAGCCCAGCCAGCGGCCGGAGCGGACCTCGTCGGCGAACCGGCGCATCCGGCCGAGGACCTCATGGACGTCCTCGACCACGTTGTGGCCATCCAGCAGGATCTGGCTGCCCTCGGGGGCGCGCAGCGCTGTGTGCAGCACCGCCCGGTCCTCGGTGACGTTGATCCGCTGGCCGGCGAACATGGCGTCGATCCGCTCCCTGAGCCCGGCCCGCTCGGCCAGGGCGACCAGCAGCCCCAGCGTCTCGCCGGTCACCCGCTGCTTGGAATAGTCCAGGTACAGGTCACCGGCCTCACAGGTCATGGTCTCGCCCCGGCTCGGGTCGGCGGCGAACAGCTCCCGCAGGTGCCGGTCCTTGAGCTCCTGGTGGTGCTTGCGGAGCGCCTGCCACTCGGGGGTCTGGTCGATGCGGGCTGCCGGCTCGGCCATGGCACTCGGCTCCTCGGTCGGGGGGTGCGGGGTATTACGGTAACCCCGGGGTACAAGATCCCTCACGGAACAGCTGCGGCGCCTGCCTCCGGCCGTCGACGACTTCCAGCAGCGGGCCGCCCTGCTCGCCTACCACGGGTTCTTCTCGCTGTTCCCGCTGCTGCTGGTGGCCGTGACCGTGCTCTCGCCAGTCCTCCAGGGCCGCTCGGACCTGGGCGGGCGGGTCGTCGCCTCGACCCTGGTCAACATGGTGCTGTTCCTGGTCGGGTTCCGGCTGCTGACGGTCCGCGACGTGTCGTTGCGGCAGCTGCTGCCCGGGGGCGGTGCTGGCCGCCCTGGCCTGGGCCCCGCTCCAGTGGCTGGGCGGCTGGTACGTGGCCCGCCAGCTCAGCCGGGCCAGCGCCACCTACGGCACCTTCGCCCTGGTCATCGGCCTGCTGTCGTGGCTGTACCTGGCCTCCACGGTGACCCTGCTGGCGGCCGAGCTGAACGTGGTCCGGGCCAGGCGGCTGTGGCCCCGCAGCCTGGCCCCGCCGCCGCTGGGCCGCCCCGACGAGCGGGCCCTGGAGGGCCTGACCAGGCAGGAGGAGCGGCTGCCCGACCAGCGGGTCGAGGTCAGCTTCGGCGACACCGATGATGGCGCCGGACGGCTGGACCAATCCAGCTGAGCATGCCAGGGTTGACCCGAGGAGGTGCACCGTGGGCGGGTTCGTGTCGAGGGGGTTCAGGCGCCGGCGGCGGACCACGACGGATCAGGCGACCAGGCTGCCGCCGGGCCAGTACGTCGAGCCGGGGTTCCCGGTGCTGAGCGCCGGGCCGACGCCGCGGGTCGACCTGAAGGACTGGCGGTTCAAGGTGGAGGGGCTCGTCAAGACCCCAAGGGAGTGGACCTGGGAGGAGATCCACGACCTGCGCGGCTCCAGCTTCGAGGGCGACATCCATTGCGTGACCCGCTGGAGCAAGCTCGGCACCAGCTTCGCCGGGGTCTCGGTCGACACCCTGCTGGACGCCGCCGAGCCGCGTCCCGAGGCCACCCACGTGGTCGCCTTCTGCTACGGCGGCTACACCACCAACCTGCCCCTTGACGACGTGCGCGGCGGCAAGGCCTGGGTCGTCTGGGACCACGAGGGCGCGCCCCTGCCCCCCGAGCACGGCGGCCCGGCGCGGCTGCTCGTGCCCCACCTGTACTTCTGGAAGAGCGCCAAGTGGGTGGCCGGGCTACGCCTGCTCGACCACGACGCCCCCGGCTTCTGGGAGTCGCTTGGATACCACAATTTGGGCGACCCCTGGAGGGAGCAACGATACTGGGGTGACTGAGCGGCTGAAAGAAGCACATCCCAGGCAACGAGCAGGTATACTCCGATTGATCGAACAGGTGTTCGCCCATCGATGCGGAGTTATGGCGCATGGCTGCACCAGGGCCTGAGTTCCGTTGGGGAATTGTCCTTCGGCGTTCCAAGCTCAACGTCAATGGAACGGAGGAGTCCACCAACCGTCAGGAATATGAGATCGCCAATTACATTCGAGACAACAACATGGGTGTCATCGTCCAGACCTACAAGGATATCGCCTCCGCGTGGAAGCCTGACGCCACGCGCCCAAGCTACAGGAACGCACTGGTGGATCTCGCATCAGGCGCCATCGACGGAATCGCCGTCCTAAGCATCGACCGATTGGCGCGCCGAAAGGACCAGGTTCGGTCCGTCCTCGATGCTCTGAAGGCAATGGGCGGAAGACTGCTCTCCCTCGAGGACGAGTTGGACACTGCCGACGATCGGCCAGGCGGCAACACCGAGCTTCGGTTGCGTGAGTTGGTAGCGCGAGCCGAGAGAGAATCTGCGAGAACGTCCTAACGCGCCAAGCTGATGGCCAAGCATCGCGCCCGAAGGGGATTGCATCAGCCGAGCTCGAATCGTCCCTTCGGCCACACCGTTGACTGGTTCGGCCTCGTACCGCATGAGGTCGAACTGATCCACGAAGCTGCGCGTCGAGTGGTGGAGGGTGAGTCCATTCATGCGATCTGCCGAGACTGGACGAGCAGAGGCGTCAGCACGACCACCGGAGTGACGAGATGGAGCAATGACAAGCTGAAATACATCCTTACGTCCGCTCGCATGGTCGGAAAGCGGAAGGTCGAAGGTAGACATATTGACCTGATTGACGTTCCCGCGATCCTGCCTAAGGAGGTATGGAGGCAGGTCTGCGAGAAGCTCGCCACGCCGGAGGGCAGGCGAAGGCGCCGAAAGGCCCGGCAGCTCTCCAACATCGCGCTGTGCGGTATCTGTGGCTCGACATTGATCGGAGACGTCGAGTCCGAGACTGATGTACCCATCTATGTGTGCAAGAGGCGGTCAGCGGTGCCCACGGCTTGCGGTGGCATCAATGTCCGGGCTGCGGGAGCAGATGCCAGGGTGGACGAAGAGATCGTGGCCTTCCTGAACGACGAGCAGCGCGTTGCCATGTTGCTGCGCCAGCACACGGCGGACGTCGCCGAGATGGCTGCCATCGACGCACGGTACGCCGAGCTCCAGGACGGCAAGCTGGCCTTGGAGGAGGCCGCCTTCAACCCGCCAGCAGGCTTCGAGCGACTCCCTCGGCAGCGGTATTGGGAGCTGCGAGCGCAGATTGAACGGGAGCAGGAACAGCTTCAACGCGCACGCCCGATGAACCGTGAGCTCGAGCCCCTGAAGCGGGCGACGAAGCAGGTATGGACCGTGCAGCGCTGGCAAGCCACGCCGCTCGACGACCGGCGAGCGATCATCAAGCTCGTGACCGAGCGCATCGAGGTTGCCGTTCCGGTGCGGCGGGGCGCCATGAAGGGACAGGTCGGGGAGCGGTTCGACCCCGAGCGCGTCAAGGTCAAACTCGCTGGTTGACTTCCCCGTGACAAGCCCCTCAGTGTGCCTTGGTGATAACTTAGCGGGAGGAGCGCTATTGGGGCGACTGAGCTGGCGGCTGGCCGAGGTCGTCGAGGTCCGGCCCGAGACCGACCGGGTCGTCACCCTGGCCCTGGAGGTGCCGGACTGGGACGGGCACCTGCCCGGCCAGCACGTCGACGTCCGCCTCACCGCCGAGGACGGCTACCGGGCCGAGCGGGCCTACTCGATCGCCTCGTCGCCCGACGGGGGGCGGATCGAGCTGGCCGTCGAGCGGCTGGAGGACGGTGAGGTGTCGCCGTACCTGGCCGGCGAGCTGCGCCCCGGCGACCAGCTGGAGCTGCGCGGGCCCGTGGGCGGCTACTTCGTCTGGGAGCCGGGGCGGGGCGGGCCGCTGCTGCTGGTCGCCGGCGGCTCGGGGGTGGCGCCGCTGATGGCCATGGTGCGGTACCGGGCCGCCACCGGCCGCGAGGTCCCGGCCCGCCTGCTGTACTCCTCCCGGACCGAGGAGGACGTGATCTTCCGCGAGGAGCTGGACCGCCTGGCCGACGCCGGCGACGGGCTGACCGTGACCCACGCCCTGACCAGGGCCCAGCCGCCCGGCTGGGCCGGCTACGCCCGCCGCATCGACGCCGTCATGCTGGAGGAGGTCGGCTGGCGGCCCGGCGAGCGCCCGCTGATCTACGTGTGCGGCCCGACCCGGCTGGTCGAGGCGGTCGCCGGCGACCTGGTGGCCCTCGGCCACGACCCGGTCCGGGTCAAGACCGAGCGCTTCGGACCCACAGGGGTGCCTTGAGCGTGACTTCGCTGACGGCTGAGGCTGCCGGCTTCTTCTCACGCAGCCGGGTTAGCTGCGAGACGGGCCAGTCTAGCCCGGAGAATGTTGCGTGCCGCGTGTTCGTCAGCGTCGAGGGTAAGTCCACACCCTCGACAGAAGAACACAGCTTGGCTGGCGCGGTTCTCCTTGGCGGTGTGCCCACAGGCTTCACAGCGATCGGAGGTGTGCCGGGCGTCCACGTCGATCACCACACGTCCAGCCTCTTCCGCTTTGGCGCGCAGGATCGACACGAACCGAGCCCAGCCCGCGTCGTGGATGCTTCTGTGCAGGCCGGTCTTGGCCGCGGCCCGGTTAGGCAGGAACCGATCCCGCTGGTCGGGGTCGGGCCGGGGGGCCGGCCGCCGCACCATGTTGTGGATCCTCAGGTCTTCGACGACCAGCAGGCTGTAGCGGGTGACGAGCGCCCGTGCCGCCTGGTGGTGGAAGTTGCGCCGCTGGTTGGCGAGCTTGTGATGCCGAGCGGCCAGCGTTGCTCTGGCGCGGCCATAGTTGTTGGACCCGCGCTGCTTGCGGGCCAGGGCCCGTTGGGCGGTGCTCAGCCTGGCCTCGGCCACCTGCCCAAAGCGAGGGTTGGGCACATGCTGGCCGTCGGAGGTGGTGGCGAAGCTGACGATCCCAACATCGACACCGACCGCTGCTCGGGTAGGTTCGAGGGGCCGGGTCGGCACCTCGTCACAGGACAGGACCAGCATCCAGCGGCGCCCTTGGCGGCGAACCTGGATGGTCTTGACCCGACCTTGGACCTGGCGGTGGACGGTGACCTTCACCTGTCCGATCCCTTGCAGATACACCCGGCGGCTGTCGGGCCGCCACCGGCAGCCGTCACGGTCGGTGGGCCACTCAACGCTATCGAACCGGTGGGCAGCCTTGAACCGCGGGTAGCCGGGTGTCTCGCCAGCCTTCACCCGACGGAAGAACCCGGCGAACGCTCGGTTCAGCCGGCGCAGCGTCGCCTGCTGGGACGAGAACGACCATACCGCCACGTCCGGCCGGACCTGCCGGATCTCTCTGAGCTGGGCCGACTGGTCCCCATAGGAGACACTGGCTCCCCGCAACCGCCACGCATCCCGTCGTTCCTGCAGGGCGGCGTTGTACAGCTCGCGGTGCGCCGCCAGGCATTGGCTCAAGGCGATGTGCTGGCGAGCGGTGGGACGCAGCCGAAACTTGTAGGCCCGCCTCACACCGCACCCCACTATCGTTTGCTGAGACAACGGGCCACTGCACAGAAACGAACATCGGCCCTTACTGTTCGAAGCTACACAGCGGATACGACATCGACGGCGGTCTCTCCACAGCCGACCGCCCACCTCCCGACCTCTCCGACGTCAAACAACACCACTCCCCTTGGAGCGATGTGATGGACGAGACCGACCTTCGCCTGGACGGCAACGCCATGGCCGGGATGCTGGCCGACGTGTTCGGCTTCGACATGACCGTGGAGTGGGGCGGCTGCGCCGGCTGCGGGGCGACCAACCAGCTCGGCGCCCTGCTCGTCTACGCCCACGGCATGGGGGCGGTCGCCTCCTGCCCCAGCTGCGGCCGGTACCTGCTGCGCATCGCCCGCGGCCAGGACCGCTGGTGGCTGGACCTGCGCGGGCTGGCCTGGCTGCAGCTGGACGAGCAGGCCCGGATCCCTGGCTGATGCCGCTGCGGTTCGGGGTCCTCGGCACCGGCTACTGGGCCCAGGAGGCCCACGCCACCGCCCTGGCCGCCTCCGACCAGGCCGACCTGGTCGCCATCTGGGGCCGCGACCCGGCCAGGACCAGGGCGGCGGCCGACCGGTTCGGGGTCGCCGGCCGCACCGACCTGGACCGGCTGCTGGGTGAGGTGGACGCGGTGGCCATCGCCGTGCCCCCGGACGTGCAGGCCGAGCTGGCCCTGCGGGCCGCGGCCGCCGGGTGTCACCTGCTGCTCGACAAGCCGCTGGCCCTGTCCCTGGACGCCGCCGACCGGGTGGCCGCGGCCGTGGCCGACGCCGGGGTCGCCTCCCTGGTCTTCTTCACCCTGCGGTTCCTGCCCGAGGTGGCCGCCTGGATGGAGCAGGCCGAGGCCGCAGGGGACTGGCACGGCGGCGACGGCGCCTGGCTTGGCACGGCCCTTGAGCCGGGCAGCCCCTTCGCCGGGTCGCCCTGGCGCCAGCGCAAGGGTGCCCTGTGGGACCTCGGCCCCCACACGCTGGCCCTCGCCATCCCCACCCTCGGCCCGGTCGAGCGGGTGACCGCCGCGACCGGCCTGGGCGACACCGTGCATCTGCTCCTCGGCCACCAGGGCGGCGCCTCCAGCACCCTGACCCTCAGCCAGACCGTCCCCCCGGCCGCCGAGGGCAGGAGCTTCCAGCTCTACGGGCCCAAGGGGCGCTGGGCGGTGCCGCCGTTCGAGCTCGCCCACCTGGTCGCCTTGGAGGCGGCCATCGGCCAGCTGGCCGCCATGGTCGCGGCCGGGGCCACCACCCATCCCTGCGACGTGCGGCTGGGCCGCGAGACCGTGGCCGTGCTGGACGCGGCCGAGCGGTTCCTGGCTGCCGGGCCGCCCGGTTCGCGTACCCGATGAATTGGATGGTCGCATTTGAACTGGGGGGTCGCGTCGCTCCGGGGTCAAGCTCGCCCGGGGTGCGATGTCGGCAATGCCCTATGAGGGCTGCCGTACCTGATGCCGTGAGACGTATCGAGCGGGAGGCGCTCATTCTGTAGACAGTCGCCTACGCCTTCTCCACCTCGATGGTGAACCGCGCGCTGAAGCTGTCGCCCGGGGCCACCAGGGGGCTGGCGCCGGTGGCCAGGGCGGCGGTGGGGGCGGTCATGGGCTCCAGGCAGAGGAACTCGGCCCCCGGCGGGGCGAACACCTGGGCGTGGTCGTAGCCGTCGCCGTAGCCGACCACGAGCCGCCGGCCCGCCGCCTCCAGGCCGAGGCGCCGTTCGGCCGGGTCGGCATCGAGGGTGTACAGGTCGTCGAAGGTGCGCTCGCCGACCGGGGCGGCCTCGGCGGGCTCGTCGGCCGCCTTGCCGGTGGGCAGGCCGCGGGCGTCCAGCTCCAGGTGGGTGCGGGAGGGGAGCAGCAGCCGCCAGGCCGCCCTCGGCGCCCCGGGGAGCCGGAGGTAGGGATGCCAGCCGAAGGCGACCGGCACCGGCCGGTCGCCGGTGGCGGCCAGGGTGGTCGTCACCGCCAGCGACGCCCCCTGGAGGGCGAAGGTCACGGTCAGCCGGTGGGGGAACGGGAACGCGGCCAGCAGCTCGGGCCAGTCGTAGTCGAGGCCGGCCTCCAGCACCGCCCGGTCGGCGTCGGCGGCCAGCCGCTCCAGCCGCCAGCCGCGGTGCGCGGTCAGGGTGCCGTGGATCGGCAGCCCGCCCGGGTCGGTGTGCAGGTCCAGCCCGTCCAGGTCGACCTCGACCCCGGCGGCGCGGTAGCGCCAGCCGGGCAGCCGGTTGGCCCAGGGGGCGAGGAGGGGCAGGCCGGTGACGTGCCCGTCCCGGTAGCCCTCGACCCCGCCGGGCAGGGCCAGCAGCTCCTCGCCGCGGTGACGCAGGCTGGTCCCGAGCAGGCCCAGGCCGGGCAGGAAGCTGGCCTCCAGCCGGCCGGCGGCCAGGGTCACCGACGGCTCCCCGTCGACCATCCCCATGCGCACGGTCGGCTCACTCACCGGTGGGGAGCTCCTCGTGGCCGCCGAACTCCTTGCGCATGGCCGACAGCAGCTTGTCGGCGAAGTCGGCCTCCCCCCGGGAGGCGAACCGCTCGTACAGGGCGGTGGTGAGCACGTGGGCGGGCACGCCCGTCTCCACCGCGGCCGCCACCGTCCAGCGGCCCTCGCCCGAGTCCGACACCCGGCCCGAGAACCCGGCCACCTCGGGGTTCTGGACCAGGGCGTGGGCGGTCAGGTCGAGCAGCCAGGAGGCGATCACGCTGCCCCGGCGCCACACCTCGGCCACGGCGGCGACGTCCAGGTCGTACTGGTAGTAGGCGGGGTCGCGCAGGGGCGCGGCCTCGGCGCTGACCTCTTCCATGTGCTTGCCGATGTTGGCCTTGTGCAGGATGTTCAGGCCCTCGGCGTAGGCGGCCATGAGCCCGTACTCGATGCCGTTGTGGACCATCTTCACGAAGTGGCCGGCCCCGGCCGGGCCGCAGTGCAGGTAGCCGAGCTCCTCGGGCCGCGGCTCGCCCTCGCGGGCCGGGGTCCGGGGGGCCGCCTCCAGCCCGGGGGCCAGGGCCCGGAACAGCGGCTCGAGCCGGGCCACCACCTCGCCCTCCCCGCCGATCATCAGGCAGAAGCCCCGATGCAGCCCGAACACGCCGCCGCTGGTGCCGATGTCCAGGTAGTGCAGCCCCCGGGCAGCGAGGGCCTCGGCCCGGTGGACGTCGTCGCGGTAGTAGGAGTTGCCGCCGTCGATGACCACGTCGTCCGGCGCCATCAGCCCGGCCAGCTCCTCCACGACCTGGCCGGTGACCCCGGCCGGGACCATCACCCAGGCCGCCCTGGGCGGCGTCAGCTTGGCCACCAGGTCCTCCAGGGAGGCGGCGCCGACGGCACCGTCGCCCTCGAGCCGCTGGACGGAGGCCTGGGTGCGGTCGTACACGACACACTGGTGGCCGGCGCGCTCCAGCCGCCGGACCAGGTTGGTGCCCATCCGCCCAAGGCCGATCATGCCAAGCTGCATCCGTGCTCCTTCGGTTCGGGCCGCGCCAGGATGCTACGCGGAGGCCGCAACTCGAGAAAGCGGGGACCATGGCAGACCAGTTCGATGTGATCGTGATCGGCGCCGGCCCACCCGGGGAGGTGGCCGCCGGCCGCTGCGCCGACGGCGGCCTGGCCGTGGCCCTGGTCGAGCGGGAGCTGGTCGGGGGTGAGTGCTCCTACTGGGCCTGCATCCCCTCCAAGACCCTGCTCCGGCCCGGCTACATCCTCGCCCAGGCCAGGAGGGCCCCGGGCGCGGCCGAGGCCGTCACCGGCCGCCTGGACGCCGCCGCCGCCTTCGCCCAGCGGGACTACATGACCTCCAGCTGGAACGACGCCGGCGCGCTGGACTGGGTCGAGCAGGAGGGGATCGAGCTGGTCAGGGGCACGGGCCGGCTGGCTGGGGAGCGGACCGTCGCCGTGGAGCTGCGCGACGGCGGCCGGCGGACCCTGACCGCCAGGGGGGCGGTGGTGCTGGCCATCGGCAGCGCCCCCGCCATCCCACAGGTCCCCGGCCTGGCCGAGGCCCGGCCCTGGGACAACCGGGGGGCGACCTCGGCCAACGAGGTGCCCGGGCGGCTGGTCGTGCTCGGCAGCGGCCCGGTCGGCTGCGAGCTGGCCCAGGCGTTCCGGCGCCTGGGCAGCGAGGAGGTGACGGTGGTGATCCGGGGCGAGCGGCTGCTGGCCCGCGAGGAGCCGTTCGCCGGCCGCGAGGTCATGGCCGCCTTCGCCGAGGAGGGCATCACGGTGCTGACCCGGACCGAGGTCGCCTCGGTCCGCCGCGACCGGCCGGACGGGCCGGTGACGGTGGCCCTCGGCGACGGCGAGGAGCTGACCGGCGACCAGCTGCTGGTTGCGACCGGCCGCCGGCCCCGCACCGGCGACGTCGGCCTGGACACGGTCGGCCTGGCGGCGGGCGGGCCAGTCCGGGTCGACCGCCGGCTGCGGGCCGAGGGGGTGGACGGCGGCTGGCTGTATGCCGTCGGGGACTGCAACGGGCTCGCCCCCCTCACCCACATGGGCAAGTACCAGGGCCGGCTGGCCGGCGACGTCATCCTGGGCCGCGACGCCACCGACCTCGCCGACCACGGGGTGGTGCCGCGGGTCACCTTCACCGACCCCCAGGTCTGCGCCGTCGGCCCCACCGAGGCCGAGGCCAGGCGGTCCGGCCAGGACGTCCGGGTGGTCAGGACCGACACCGGCGGGGTGCCCGGCGCCTATGTCCAGGGCAACGGGATCGCCGGCACCAGTCAGCTGATCGTCGACCAGGGACGCCGGGTGGTGGTCGGGGCCACCTTCACCGGCCAGGGCACCCAGGAGCTGCTCCACTCGGCCACCGTGGCCGTGGCCGGCCAGGTCCCGCTGGAGCGGCTGTTGCATGCCGTGCCGTCGTTCCCGACCGTCAGCGAGGTCTGGCTGCGCCTGCTGGAGGCCTACGGCCTCTGAGCCCGAGGGGCGCGTAGGATTCGGGTGGGGTCCCCGGTGGCATGTGGTTACCGAGAGGCATCGCGCACCGCCGCTGGAGGAGATCCGACTATGACGGCACGCACCGCCGCCCGCATCGTCGTCGCCGCCATGCTCGCCGCCGCCCTGGCCGGCTGCAGCCTGGCCCGGGAGCCGGTGGCTCGCTCGGCCCCGGCGCCGGTGACCGCCGCCGCCGCGCAGGCCAACGCCAGCGCCCAGGCCGTCGCCGCCGGGAACATCCCCGCCATCGTCCGCAAGGTCGAGCCGTCGGTGGTCACCATCTTCGTCGGCAGCGGGCTGGGCAGCGGCGTGGTCTGGGCCAAGGACGGGACCGTGGTCACCAACCACCACGTGATCGAGAGCGCCGGCACCGGCGGCCGGGTCCAGGTGGCCTTCGCCGACGGTCGCAGGGTCGCCGGCCGGGTCAGGGCCAGCGACCCGATCGCCGACCTGGCCGTGGTCAAGGCCGACCGCACCGACGTCCCGCCGGCCACCTTCCAGCGGGGCCTGCCGGTGGTGGGGGAGCTGGCCGTGGCCATCGGCAGCCCCCTGGGGCTGGAGAGCACCGTCACCGCCGGGATCATCTCGGGCCTGCACCGCGAGATCCCCGGGACCGACCAGCAGTCGCTCGTCGACCTGCTCCAGACCGACGCCGCCATCTCGCCCGGCAACTCCGGCGGGGCCCTGGTCAACGGCCGGGGCGAGATCGTCGGCATCAACGAGGCCTACCTGCCGCCCTCCACCGGGGCGGTCTCGCTCGGCTTCGCCATCCCCTCGACCACGGTGGTCGACGTCGTCCGGCAGCTGCTGGAGAACGGCCGGGCCAGCCACGCCTTCCTCGGCATCACGCCGCAGGCCATCACCCCCGAGATCGCCGACCAGCTGGGGCTGGACCGCACCACCGGGGTGCTGGTCTCCGAGGTCGAGCAGGGAGGCCCGGCCGCCGACGCCGGCATCCAGCCGGGCGACGTGCTCACCCGGATGGGCAGCCGGGAGCTGGAAGGGGTCGAGGACCTGCTGGACGAGCTACGCCAGCACAAGGCCGGCGACCACGTCCAGATCACCCTGGTCCGCGGCGGCCGCACCCAGCAGGTCGAGGTCACCCTGGCCGAGCGCCCACCCGGCTAGGCCCGGTCAGTACCAGCCGTTGGCCTGCCAGAAGGCCTTGGCCCGCTCGGCCGTGCCGTAGCGGTCGCGGACATAGGCCCGGAACGCCCACAGCTGGCGGCCGCAGTCGGTGGTCGCGTACTGGCTGCCCAGATACAGGATGCGGTTGCCGAGCAGCAGCTGGCCGAGCCCGAACGCCGTCGAGGTCGGGTTGTCGGCGGTGGGGTCGCCGCTGGACTCGTGCATGATGATCCACCGCTCGGCCGCCGAGGTGCCCGACAGGTCGCAGCGCCGGCCCGACCCGCCGGCCGGGCCCTGACGGGCGGCCGCGGCCCGCCGCCTGGCCAGCTCCTCCTGGCGGATCAGGCGCCGCAGCTCGGCCGATCGGCTCCGCAGGGCGGCCGCGGCCCCGGCCAGCCTGGCCACCCGGGCGTCCAGCTTCTGCTTGGCCTGCTGGCGGACGGCCCTGACCCGCTCCAGCTCGGCCACCTGGAGCCGCACCCGGGCCTCGGCCGCGACCCGGGCCCGCTCGGCCCTGACCATGGCCTCGTGCAGCTGGGCGGCCCGCCTGCGGGCCCGCTCCAGCCGGCGCAGCACGTCCTGGTCGGAGCGGATCACGTAGCTCAGGGTGACCGCCCGCTCCATCAGGTCGCGCAGGTCGGTGGCCTGGACGACCACGGCCAGGCCGGTCGCCGGGCCGGTCATGTAGGCGCCGCGGACCTGCTCGGCCACATGCGCCTCCTGGCGGCCGACCTCGTCGGTGGCCGCCTCCAGGGCGACCTGCGCGTCGGCCCGCCGGCGCCGGGCCGCGGTCAGCTCGGCGGCGGCGATGGCCAGCCGCTGCCTGGCCCCGACAACCGCCTGGTCGGCGGCGGTCAGGGCGGCCGCGACCGCCCCGGCGTCGGCCCGGGCGTCGCGCAACACCCCCTCGACCTGGCCCAGGCGGCGACGGGTCTTGGTCAGGTCGTCCCGCTCGTCCGCGACCGCCGGGTGGGGGAGCAGCATCAGCGCCGACACCACGGCGACCAGCGCGACCATCCTCGACCGTACGGGCATGCTCAAGCCGTTTCGTAAGATCGACAGGATTTACCGCGTTACCGTGCCCCGCCACCGCAATCCACCCGGTGACCGGGGCCGCAACATGATATGTCGTCGTCAAGCACATCCGACTGAAGCCTGATCCCGCCGAGGCGTCCGCCGTGCGGCGAATGCGTCCGCCGGCGTCCCTCAGGCGTCGCCGTCCGGGGCGGCGCCTTCGACGTCGACGAGCAGGACCGTCGGCACAGCCAAGCCCTCCATATCAGGTGTGGGTCGACGCGCGAAGCAGGGGAAAGCCGGTCAGGAGCTGCTGCAGGTGCCCGACCTGCCGGGGGATGACCTCGGCCACCGTGATCCCGACGACCTCGGCCACGGCGTCGAGGTCGTTGACAATGCGCCGCACCTGCGAGCTTGTCAGCCCGCCCGGCTCAGCGCCGAGGCCCAGCACGAGCTGGTTGCTGTCGATGGTGTCGACGTCGAAATGGATAGCGACCCGGGCGCAGCCGGTCCCAGCCAGCCAGTCCCCCAGCGGCTTGGTCGTCTCTCGCAGGTCGTCCGGGCTGAAGGAGCGGATCCCCCAGTGGGCCACATTGGCGATGTCGTCGTTGGCCCAGGCGTGCAGCCCGACCAAGGCGACCCGGTCGGGAGAGACGATGGCCGGCAGCAGTTCCTGGACGTCCGGGTCCCCGTGCCCGGTCAACGCCGCCGCCGCCATGGCCTGGAACCCCGGGTACTGGCTGGCCGGGGTGCCGACGTCAGGGTGGGAGTCGATCCAGACGATGGCCAGGTCGTCGCCGTAGCGGCGGGCCAGTTCCGAGAAGGGGCGACACTGACCGCGCACTCGCCGCCCAGGGTGACGATCCTGGCCGGGTCGTGCTGGCGGATGACCTCGAGGGCCTGGGCGAGCTGGGTGAGGATGACCTGCTTGGCCTCGATCCCATCGGCCAGCTCCAGGCCGGCGTCGTCCATGGCGACCGGCGCGGCCGCGGTCGGGCCGTGGTTGGCGGGCAGGACGGCGGCCAGCACGGCCGAGCCGACGGCGTAGCCCCGGCGGGCCACCTGGAAGGGGAATTCGGGGGCCGAGTTCCTGGACGCTGGCGGTGCCGGCGCCTTGCCATTGCGGCCACAGCAGGCGCAGGGTACGCCGTCATCACTGGCATCGCTGCTGTGTGAGGGTTGCAGCTCGGTCACGTCGTCAGTCCCCCCTCTTCGGCGTCGTCGAGCCTGAGCCGACACCTCCATCCTGACCCTGGCGCCAGGTTCGCACACTCGGAGCGCGAGACCAGGGCATCACCTTCGACATCAACCACCGAAATACCG
Source organism: Actinomycetes bacterium (assembly GCA_045807325.1). Classification (GTDB taxonomy): domain Bacteria; phylum Actinomycetota; class CALGFH01; order CALGFH01; family CALGFH01; genus CALGFH01. The sequence goes on from JBJMHP010000328.1 coordinate 28,398, forward strand.
GACGACAACCCAGGCCACGCTGGAGACATCAATCTCTCGAAGCCAGGACACCCGACAGCAGGCCGACTGGCTGGCCAGCGCGGGCGGTGTCGTGCTCGCTGGGCCGGTGGTTAGCCGGGGCTCGTGTCGCCGAGCGCGGTGGCGGCCTCGTGGCCGGCGTGGCGGACGGTGAAGGCCAGGAAGATCTGGGAGAAGCCCCGGAACAGGGCCAGGAAGCCGACCCAGAACAAGATCAGGTAGGTCCGCTGGGCCAGGGCGAACATCCGGTCGGACTCCGACACCCAGAACGCCAACAGCACCAGCAGGATCCCGATGATCAGGTTGAGCAGCCAGTAGGGGTTGACCGCCCGTGAGGCGAACCCCTGGATGATCTCGAAGGCGCCGTAGAAGATCAGGATCAGCCCCAGGACCGAGGCCAGGGCGAAGAAGGTGTTGACCGGCCGGACAAAGCCGTACAACGCGCCGAGGAAGAAGATGGCGGCCAGGATGTAGTGCCAGACCTTCCACCCGCCGTGGGACAAGGTGGCCTGCCCGACCTCGTTGATCCCCGAGAGCCCGAACACCACCCCGAGCAGGACCCCGACGGTGGCGATCGAGGTCGCGTTCAGGCGCAGGACCATCCAGGCGATCAGCAGCCACAGGATCCCCGAGATCAGGAACAGCCACCAGTAGCGGGCTCCCTCCCGCACGATCAACCGCTCCTCAGTAAGCATGCGAGCCACCTTCTTTCTCTCCTTCGGTGAAGCGCTTGACAAAGGCGAGGGGCACGGTGTGGTCCTTCTCGCCCGAGATAATCAGCAACG
>JBJMHP010000329.1:0-3480 GCA_045807325.1 Actinomycetes bacterium
CGGTGCGGCGGGTCAGCTACACCGTTGAGGCCACCCGCTCGGGTGAGATGACCAACTACGACCGGCTGATCCTCGACGTCGAGACCGACGGCTCGCTGTCGCCGGAGGACGCGCTCGCCTCGGCGGGCGGCACCCTGCGCGAGCTGGTCAGCCTGTTCGCCGACCTGACCGGTGGCGGCGAGGGGCTGTCGCTGGGCCCGGCGGAGCAGGTCGGGCCGCTCGGTGCCAACCTGGACACGCCGATCGAGGAGCTGGACCTGTCGGTGCGCTCCTACAACTGCCTCAAGCGCGAGGGCATCACCACGGTCGGTGAGCTGGTCACCAAGTCCGAAGCCGACCTGCTGGACATCCGCAACTTCGGCGCCAAGTCGATCGACGAGGTGCGCGAGAAGCTCCAGGAGCTCGGCCTTTCGCTGAGGGAGGAATAGGAATCCGGGGGCTCAAGTAGCGAAGTGGTAGCCCCCGGCTGCGATAGATAAGGAGTTCACATGCCGACCCCGACCAAGGGGCCTCGCCTGGGCGGGGGACCGGCCCACGAGAAGCTGCTGATCGCCAACCTGGCCCGGGCCCTGTTCTCCGAGGGCCGGATCCGTACCACCGAGGCCAAGGCCAAGCGCCTGCGCCCCCAGGCGGAGCGGCTGATCACCTTCGCCAAGCGCGGCGACGTGGCCAGCCGCCGCCAGGTGCTCACCGTGGTCCGCGACAAGGCGGTCGTGCACACCCTGTTCGCCGAGATCGCGCCGCGGTTCGCCAACCGCCAGGGCGGCTACACCCGGATCCTCAAGCTGGGCCCGCGGCCGGGCGACGGCGCCCCCATGGTGCTGATCGAGCTGGTCGAGCAGGGCACCGGCGAGCGGCCGGCCGGTGGCGACACCGAGGACGGCGGCCGTCGCCGCCGGCGCCTGGGCCGCCGCTCCCGCGCCGAGGCCGCCCCCGAGGGCGCCAACCGGGCCGAGCGTCGCGCCGCCCTCCGCCGCCGCTCCGCCACCCCGGCCGAGGCCGCCCTGGCCGGCGAGGACCTGGCCGAGGACGCCGACGAGCTCGACGAGGACCGCCCGGCCGTCCCCACCGACGCCGAGATCGAAGCCGGCGCCACCGCCGCCGGCGACGAGGCCGAGCTGGAGGACGAGGCCGAGGAGGGGACGGAGGACGAGGCCGCCCCGGCCGGCGACGCCGACACCGCCGTCGAGCCCGGCGTCACCGAGTCCGGCGTCGACGAGGACGAGCCCGCGTCCGCCCAGGCCGACGACGAGGTCGCCGAGACCACCGAGGACGAAGCCCGCGCCACCGAGGCCGACGCCTCCGAAGAGGACGAGGACCGGGGCCGCAAGTAGGCGATGGGCCCCGCCCCACGCCCCGGGGTTGATCCCCCCGGCCCCCCCGCCACCGGTACCCACGGCGGCGAGACCCCCGCCGGTGGCGGGAGCCCCGGTCGGGAGGGTAGCCGACGCGGTCGGGAGCGCGAGGGCGGGTTTCCACACCCCCCTGGCTCGGCCGGGGCGCCGGGTCCCCCGGTGGGCTCGGCCGGGGCGCCGGGTCCCCCGGTGGGGGGGCGGAGCCGAACGTCGGCGACCGGGGACTCGGGTGTCCACAGCCCTCTGCGGCGGATGCGGCTGGTCGTCGCCTACGACGGGGGGCCGTTCTCGGGGTTCGCGCGGCAGCGGGACCGGCGGACGGTGCAGGGGGAGTTGGAGGCTGCCCTGGTGCGGTTGGCCAAGGGGCCGGTGATGACGGTGGGGGCGGGGCGGACCGATGCCGGGGTCCATGCGCGGGGGCAGGTGGTGCATGCCGACGTGCCGGCGGGGCTCGACCCCGACCGGGTGCGGCGGGCCCTGAACGGGGGGCTGGGGCCGGCCATCGTCGTGCGGGAGGCCACCTGGGCGCCGGCCGGGTTCGACGCCCGGCTGTCGGCCCGGCGGCGGACCTACGTCTACCGGATCGACGACTCGGGGGAGCCCGACCCGCTGCTGCGGGGGTTCGTGCTCGCCTGGCCCAGGCCGCTCGACCTGTCGCGCATGCGCGAGGCCGCCCGGCCCCTTCTTGGCGAGCATGACTTCGCCGCCTTCTGCCGCAGCCGGGCGGGGGCGACCACCACCCGGCGGCTGCGGTCCCTCGGCATCCGCCGTCGTCACGGCCTGGTCGAGGTCCGGCTGGTCGCCGACGCCTTCTGCTGGCAGATGGTCCGTGGGATCGTGGGCCACCTGCTCCTGGTGGGCGACGGCCGTCGCGACCCGGCCGGCACGGCCGAGGTCCTGGCCGCCGCCGACCGCTCCCGGGCCGGCAACATCGCTCCCGCCCACGGCCTGGTCCTCGAGTCGGTCAGCTACGCTCGCGGCGGCAGTGGCAGCGCAGGTTCCTGACGTCGTAGCAGGAGATGTCGATGTCGGTGAACCCGTTGGCGGCCAGCAGCTCGGCCAGCCAGGCGTCGTCGAACATGGCGTGGTGGGCGTTCCAGATCCAGCGGGGCACCCCGCGCTCGTCGGTGCCCTTGTGGGCGTCGCGGTCCATGTGCCCGCCCAGCAGCCAGTAGTTCGCCTCCGGGGTCGAGTAGGCGCCCTCGATCCACTGGGTGACGATGTAGCGGGCGTCCGGCACCCCGATGTCGACCCGCGCCCCAGGGACCAGCACCCTGGCCCACTCCCGCAGGGTCTCCGGCACCAGCTGGAAGCTCTGGTGCTCCAGGACGTGGTTGGCCCGCAGGGCGGTGACGCTGGCGTCGCGGAACGGCAGCCGGTCCAGCCGGGACAGCACCTGGATCCCGGGAAGGGGCAGGACGTCGGTGTGCACCTCGTAGCCGGGGTCCGGCCGCTCCCCGGCGCCGATCTCGACTCTCACCCGCCCCTCCTCGCCTCGGCCGCCTCGCCCCGTTGTTGCCACCGCCCCGGCCCTCGGTAAACCTGGCCGCGCCCATGTAGGGTGCCGGGACGATGCCCACCGCCTGTATCGCCCACCTCGGCTCGGCCGCCTGGGAGCGTCTCCCGGAGGCCCTCGGGCGGCTGCGGGCCCGGTTCGGCCGGGTGCCGATCTACCCGGCCAGCGACCCGGGCGACGCCGAGACCCTGGTCGCCGAGCTGGCCCCAGAGGTCGACGTGCTGCTGGTCTTCGGCGGCGACGGCACGGTCAACGAGGTGGCCAACGGGCTGCCCATCCCCGCCGGCGACGGTCCCCTGGTCGGGCTGCTGCCGGCTGGCACGGGCAACGACCTGGCCCGGGCCATCGGCATGCCGCCCGACCCGGTGGCCGCCGCCGCCGAGCTCGCCCACGCCCGCCCACGCGCCCTCGACCTGCTCGACTGCGGCCCCCGGCGGGCCGCCAACGGCATCAACGCCGGGTTCGCGGCCGCCGCCACCGACGTGCTGTCGCGCCGGGTCAAGAAGGCCCTCGGCCCGGCCGCCTACCTGGTCGGCGGGGTCCGGGCCGGCGTCAACCCGCCGACCTGGGCGGCCAGGGTCGAGGTCGACGGCCGGGTCGTGGAGGACG
>JBJMHP010000330.1:0-5945 GCA_045807325.1 Actinomycetes bacterium
TACCTGCGGGGCGAGTGCGGCGGGCCGGGCCGGTGGCTCCTGGCGGCGATCGACGCCGCGTACGACGACGGCCTGCTGGGCCGGAACATCAAGGGCTCGGGGTTCGTCCTGGACGTGGTCCTGCACCGCGGCGCCGGGGCCTACATCTGTGGCGAGGAGACGGCCCTGCTGTCGTCGCTGGAGGGCCAGCGCGGCCAGCCCAAGCTGCGCCCGCCGTTCCCGGCCGTGGAGGGCCTGTACCGGGCGCCGACCACCGTCAACAACGTCGAGACGATCGCCACCGTGCCCTGGATCGTCCGCAAGGGCGTCGACTGGTTCCGCTCCATGGGCACCGAGAAGTCGCCCGGCCCCAAGCTGTTCAGCGTCTCCGGCGACGTCGTCAGCCCGGGCAACTACGAGTACCCCCTGGGCGTGCCCGCCCGCGAGGTCATCATGGGCGCGGCCGGCGGGCTGCGCGACGGCAAGGCCCTCAAGGCCTGGACCCCGGGCGGGTCCTCGACCCCGATGCTGACCGCCGACCACCTGGACACCACCATGGACTTCGAGGGCATCACCGGCGCCGGCAGCCTCCTCGGCACGGCCGCGGTGATGGTCTTCTCCGAGGACGTCTGCATGGTCAGGGCGTGCCTCAACTTCACCGAGTTCTACGCGCATGAGTCCTGCGGCAAGTGCACCCCCTGCCGGGAGGGCACCGACTGGATGCGCAAGATCCTCGGCCGGCTGGAGACCGGCCAGGGCCGCACCGACGACATGGGCACCCTCCAGGACATCTGCGACTCGATCTTCGGGCGCTCGTTCTGCGCCCTCGGCGACGGGGCCACCAGCCCGATCGTCTCCGCCCTGAAGTACTTCCGCGACGAGTTCGACGAGCACGTCAGTGGCGGCGGCTGCCCCTTCCCGGGGGCGCGTGTGACCGTCGCTGCACACTAGGAGAGCCATTTCGATGCCCGACAGGCCGACCACCGTGAAGGTCACCATCGACGGCCAGGAGCTGGAGGTCCCTCCGGGCACGCTGGTGATCCGCGCCGCCGAGCAGCTGGGCACCATCGTCCCGCGGTTCTGCGACCACCGGCTGCTGGCCCCCCTCGGGGCCTGCCGCCAGTGCCTGGTCGAGGTGGTGGGCCAGCGCAAGCCGCTGACCGCCTGCACCACCACCGTGACCGACGGCATGGAGGTCAAGACCCAGCTCACCTCCGAGGTCGCCAGGGCCGGCCAGGAGGGAAACCTCGAGCTGCTGCTGATCAACCACCCGCTCGACTGCCCCATGTGCGACAAGGGCGGCGAGTGCCCGCTCCAGGACCAGACCCTGGCCCACGGGCCCGGGGAGACCCGCTTCATCGAGACCAAGCGCCGCTACGAGAAGCCGATCAAGATCTCCGAGACGGTCCTGCTGGACCGGGAGCGCTGCGTGCTCTGTGCCCGCTGCACCCGCTTCTCCAGCGAGATCGCCGGCGACCCGTTCATCGAGCTGTTCGAGCGGGGGGCGCTCGAGCAGGTGGCGATCTACGAGGACGAGCCGTACGAGAGCTACTTCAGCGGCAACGTCGTCCAGATCTGCCCGGTCGGGGCGCTGACCTCGCCGTCGTACCGGTTCCAGGCCCGGCCGTTCGACCTGTCCTCCACCGACGGGGTCTGCAACCACTGCGCGGCCGGCTGCAACCTGCGCATCGACGCCCGCCGGGGGCTGGTCACCCGCCAGCTGGCCCGCGACGACGACGACGTCAACGAGGCCTGGAACTGCGACCGGGGCCGCTACGGCTTCGCCTACGCCCAGTCCCCGCAACGGGTGCTGGTCCCGCACCTGTCCGAGGACGGCAAGCTGCGCACCGCCTCCTGGTCCGAGGCGCTGCGCCGGGCCGCCGACGGCATCCGGGCGGCCGGGACCGGGGAGGTCGGGGTGCTGGTCGGCGGCCACCTCACCGACCAGGACGCCTACGCCCTGCAGAAGCTGGCCCGGGTCGCGCTCGGCACCAACAACGTCGACGCCCGCGCCTGGCCCGAGGACAAGGCCGCCGCGGCCGCCGCCGCCCAGGTCGCCGGGCGCGGCCCCGACGACGGCATGCCGACCTACCGGGACCTGGAGGCGGCTCGGGCGATCGTGGTCGTCGACCTCGACCCGCACGAGGAGTCGCCCATCCTGTGGCTGCGGCTGCGCAAGGCCGCCCTGCGCCGGGGCGTGCCGGTGGTCGCGGTCGGCTCGCGGCCCGGGCGGCTGGCCGAGTTCGCCACCGTGGTCGCCACCCGCCCCGGCGGCCAGGCCGAGGCCCTGGACCGCCTCGGCCGGGGCCAGGGCGACGCCGTCCGCCTGCTCACCGGCACGCCCGACGGCGAGGGCGAGGGCGAGCAGGGCGACGTCATCGTGCTGGCCGGCTGGCGGGGCGGGGCCACCGGCGGGCTGGCCGCGGCGGCCCGGCTGGCCGCCACCCTCGGCGGGCGGTTCGCCTGGGTGCCGAGGCGGGCCGGCGACCGCGGCGCCCTCGACGTCGGCGCCCGACCCGACCTCCTGCCCGGGGGCCGGCCGGTCGGCGACGCCGCCGCCCGGGGCGAGCTGGCCGAGGCCTGGGGGGGCGAGCTGCCCGAGGCGCCCGGCCAGGACGGCCCGGCCATGGTCGCGGCCGCCGCCGCCGGGGAGCTGGGCGTGCTGGTCCTGGCCGGGGTCGACCTTCACCGCGACTACGGGCCGCGCGAGCTGGCCACACAGGCACTGGAGCGGGCGTTCGTGATCGCCGTCGACCACGAGGTCAACGACACCACCAGCCAGGCCGACGTGCTGCTGCCGGGGATGGTCCACGCCGAGACCGAGGGCACCTTCACCGACTGGGAGGGCCGGGTCCAGGCCACCCACCGGGCCGTCCCGGTCGGCGGGGCCGCCCAGGAGATCTGGGACCTGGCCGACCAGCTCGCGGCCCGGCTCGGCGTCGACCTGGGGTTCGCCGGCGTCGGCCGGGCCGCCGCCGAGACCGAGCGGTACCGGAGGCGGCCCCCCGGGGTAGCCGCCGGCGAGACAGGGGGCGAACCGTTGCCCACAGCGCCCGAGCCCACAGCCCCAGAGGAGCGCGACGAGGACGGCCTGGACCTGGTCACCTACCCGCTGCTGCTGGACGGGGCGTCGATGCTGGCCCGGGCGGCCGACCTGAACCGGGAGACCCCCGGCGCCTTCGTGGAGCTGCACCCCGACGACGCCGCCCGGCTCGGCCTGGCCGACGGGGCCACCGCCGAGGTCGACTTCGGCGAGGACCGCACGGCCAGGCTGCCGGTCCGGGTCGCCCCCACGGTCGCCCCCGGCTGCGCCTTCGTCCCGGCCAACCAGCCCGACCTGGCCCTACGGGCCCTGCTCGGCCCGGCCCCGGCCCTGCGGGTCAAGCTGACGGCGGTGGAGGAGGCGGCGGCGTGAGCGGCACGCTCTGGGACGTCTTCATCCTGGTCGTCAAGGTCGTGGGCGTGTTCGCGGCCCTGATGCTCACGGTCCTGTTCACCATCTGGCTGGAGCGCCGGGTGGTCGCCTTCATGCAGACCCGGGTCGGGCCCAACCGCGTCGGCCCCTTCGGCGTGCTCCAGAGCCTGGCCGACGGCATCAAGCTGTTCTTCAAGGAGGACGTGCGGCCCACCAACGCCGACCGGATCCTCTACGCCCTGGCCCCGGTGATCATGATGATCCCGGCCTTCCTGGCCTTCTCGGTGGTGCCCTTCGGGTTCGCCTTCGGCACCCAGCGGGCCCAGCTCACCGACCTCAACGTCGGGCTGCTGTTCGTGCTGGCCATGGGCAGCCTCCAGGTGTACGGGATCGTGCTCGCCGGCTGGGCCTCGGGGTCCAACTACCCGCTGCTGGGGGCGGTCCGCTCCTCGGCCCAGATGATCAGCTACGAGATCGCCCAGGGGCTGTCGCTGGTCGGGGTGTTCATGACCGCCGGCACCCTGTCGGCGGCCGGCATCGTCGCCGCCCAGCAGGGCGACCCGCTGCTCGGCTTCATCCCGCGTTGGTACGTCATCTTCCAGTTCCCGCTGTTCCTGGTGTTCCTGCTCGCGGGCATCGCCGAGACCAACCGGGCCCCCTTCGACCTCCCCGAGGCCGAGTCCGAGCTGGTCGGCGGCTACCACACCGAGTACTCGGGGGTGAAGTTCGCCCTGTTCTTCCTGGCCGAGTACCTGAACATCGTGACCGTCTCGGCGGTGGCCGCGACCGCCTTCCTTGGCGGGCCGGACGGGCCGGCGCCCGACTTCCTGCCCTGGCTGTGGCCCATCCTGTGGTTCGTGGTCAAGGTGTTCTTCTTCATCTTCATCTTCGTCTGGCTGCGGGCCACCCTGCCCCGGCTGCGCTTCGACCGGCTGATGGACTTCGGCTGGAAGGTGCTCATCCCGGTCGCCCTGGCCTGGGTCGCGGTCACCGCCGTGGTCCTGGTGGTCGACATCAACCTGCCCCGCCCGGTCCTGCTCGGGGCCATCGGGGTGCTGCTCGTCCTGCTGCTGCTCTCGTTCCTGCTGCCCTCCTCCGACAAGGAGAAGGCCGACCGCACCGCCCCCGGAGGTTCGACCCCATGATGCCCAGCGAGATCCTGAAGGGGCTGTCGGTCACCTTCCGGAGCATGTTCCGCAAGCGCAACACCGTGCAGTACCCGGAGGAGAAGCGGCCCACCTCGCCCCGGTTCCACGGCCGCCACCAGCTCAACCGCTATCCCGACGGCCTGGAGCGGTGCATCGGCTGCGAGCTGTGCGCCTACGCCTGCCCGGCCGACGCCATCTACGTCCAGGGGGCCGACAACACCCCGGACGAGCGCTACTCGGTCGGGGAGCGGTACGCGGCCATCTACCAGATCAACTACAACCGCTGCATCTTCTGCGGGCTGTGCATCGAGGCCTGCCCGACCCGGGCCCTGACCATGACCAACGAGTACGAGCTGTCGTCGGCGACCCGCGAGGGGCTGGTGTACGACAAGCCGGACCTGCTCGCCCCCGTGCCCGCCGGGGCCAAGCCCCCGCCGCACGTCGACGCCGAGGACGGGCCGCCGACGATCGCCCGCTACGGCCCCCAGGCGTCCCTGTCCCAGGAGTCGGTCGAGCCGGTCTGGGCCCTGCTGCGCCAGCAGGAGACCCGCCAGGCCGACCGGGACCTGCCCGTGGACGAAGAGGCGCCCAGGTGACCCCGATCCTGGCCGCCACCGCCTCCGAGCGGGCCGAGCTGATCACCTTCATCATCCTCGCCCCCGTGTCGGTGGTCAGCGCCCTGGGCGTGGTCCTGAGCCGCAACGCCGTCTACTCGGCCCTGCTGCTGGTGGTCAACCTCTTCTGCCTGGCCGGGTTCTACGTGCTGCTGGAGGCCCAGTTCGTGGCCGCCGTGCAGGTGATCGTGTACGCCGGCGCGATCATGGTGCTGTTCCTGTTCGTCGTGATGCTGCTGAACCTCGACCAGGCGGTCGAGGTCGAGCGCCACGCGGGCCCGTCGCTCTCGGGGCGCAGCCGGTTCGTCGCGGGCGCGGCGGCGGCGCTGCTCGGGCTGGTCGTGCTCGCGAGCGCGCAGGTCGCAACGCTGTTCACGCCGACGAGCGTGCCGCCGGGCCAGCTCGACGGGTTCGAGCGCATCGCGACGCTGCTCTTCAGCCGCTACGCGCTGCCGTTCGAGGCCGCGTCGCTGCTGCTGCTCGCGACGATGGTCGCGGTGATCGTGCTCGCGAAGCGCCAGCGCGGTCCGGCGACGCGCGTGAGCGCTTCGACCGAGCCAGCCGAGGCGCTCGCACCGGCCGGCAGCGGCGGAGCCGCGCGATGAACGTCCCGACCGACCACCTGCTCGCGCTCGCCGCGGTGCTGTTCGCGCTCGGCGTGCTCGGGCTCGCGCCCGGCATGGACCTCTACAACGCCGTGGCGCACGGCTTCACGACGCTCTCGGCCGGCGGCTTCTCGCCCAACGCCCGCTCGATCGAGCCGTTCGGCGCCTGGGCGCAGTGGACGAT
>JBJMHP010000331.1:0-6228 GCA_045807325.1 Actinomycetes bacterium
CGGGTGATGGCCTGGCGGATCCACCAGGTGGCGTAGGTGGAGAACTTGAAGCCCTTGTTGTAGTCGAACTTCTCCACGGCCCGGATGAGACCGAGGTTGCCCTCCTGGATGAGGTCGAGGAACAGCATGCCCCGGCCCACGTACCGCTTGGCGATGGACACGACCAGGCGCAGGTTGGCCTCGATCAGCTTCTTCTTGGCCAGCTGGCCGTGACGCTCGGTGCGCTGCAGCTCCCGCAGCCGGGTCGGGCTGACCTTGCGGCCGTTGTCGGCGGCCTTGTCGATCTCGGCGGTGGCGGCCTCGCCCTCGTCGATCGCCTTGGCCAGGATGACCTCCTGCTCCGCGGTCAGGAGCGGCACCTTGCCGATCTCCTTGAGGTACATGCGGACGGGGTCGTTGGTGGGGGCCTTGAGGGCCAGCTCCTCGTCGCGGGCCGAGCGGGCCTCGCGGGCGAACTCCTCGGCATCGAGCTCGTCGACCATCTCGACGACCTCGATGTTCTCGTCCTGCAGGTGCTGCAGGATGTTGTCCATCTGCTCGGCCGAGACGTCGACCGGGGCGAGGGCCTCGATGACCTCCTCGTTGGTGAGGAAGCCGCGCTCCTTGCCCTTGGCGACGAGGTCACGGACCTCGTCGATCTGCGCCTCCTTGGCGATCGCCATCTGCTCAGGTACCTCTCGTTCCGTACGGCGTCAGGTGGGAGCGCCGCGGTCCCACCTAGGCGGTGCGCTCGGGGAGATCCCCGTCGCCTCCGGACCGCGGCTCCCGCAGGGCACGCCGTCGGGCCTCGAGGGCGATGAGCTGTTCGAAGATTGCAGTGTACTCGTGCGGCCGCTCCACCGGGTTCATACGCTGCAATGTCCCCTTGAGCCGGTCGATGACGCGGGCGAGCCGGAAGTCCTCCAATCTCCGGAATACCTCGTCAGCGTACCCCCGGTTTTCCTCGGCCGCGAACGCCTCAACGGCCAGGCCGCGCAGGAAGCGGCGGTCGGTCTCGGTGGCGGCGGCCTCCAGGACGGCCTCCAGGGGCTTGCCGGGGCCGCCGGCCTCGGTCAGGGCGGTGAACGCGGCCAGGGTGCCGGGGGTGCTGAACCAGTCGGGGGCCCAGCGCTCGGCCGCCTCGGCCGTCCAGTCCGGGTGCTGGAGGGCGAACTTGAGGGCCTCGCACTCGACCCGGGCCTGGGGGCTGCGGGAGCGGGGCGGCGCCTTGACCTCGACCTGGGAGCGGGTCGGCTGGCCGCCGAGCAGCGCCTGGTACTCGGGCCCGTACTCGTCGAGCCCGAGGCGCAGCACCACCGAGCGGGCGTAGGCGCGGCGCTGGGAGAAGTCGGGGACACTGGTCATCACCGGGGTGATCTCGCGGACGGCCCGGGTGCGGCCCTCGGGCTGGCCGAGGTCGAAGGAGGCCAGCTTCCAGTCCAGCCACCAGCGCAGCAGCGGCTGGGCGGCGGAGACCAGCTCCCGGAAGGCGTCGCCGCCGTAGCGGCCGAGGTACTCGGCCGGGTCGAGGCCGGCCGGCATGGTCAGCACGTGGGCCGACAGCGACGCCTCGGGGGCGGCGACCAGCTCGGCCACGCCCCGACCGGCGGCCCGCCCGCCGGCGGCGTCGGCGTCGAAGGCGAGCACGATCCGGTCGGTGAAGCGGCCGAGCAGCTTGAAGTGCTCGGCCCGCAGGGCGGTGCCGCAGGTGGCCACGGCCTGGGGGACGCCGGCCTGGTGGCAGGCGATCACGTCGGTGTAGCCCTCGACCACGACCGCGAACCCGGCCTTGACGATCTCCGACTTGGCCCAGTTGAGGGCGTACAGGGCCCGGCCCTTGTGCCAGATCGCGGTCTCGGAGGTGTTGACGTACTTGGGCCCGCGGCCCTCGTCGACGTCCAGCAGGCGGCCGCCGAAGGCGACCGGGTCGCCGGCCACGTCGAAGATCGGGAACAGCACCCGGGCGTGGAAGGCGTCGCGCAGCCCGCGGCCGCCGGTCCGGGCCAGCCCGGCCTCGGTCAGCTCCTCGGGCCGGAACCCCTTGGCGCGCAGGTGCCCGACCAGCGCGTCCCAGCTCCGCCCGGGCGCCCAGCCGAGCCGGAACCGCTCGGCCACCGCCCGGTCCATGCCCCGCGACGACAGGTAGGCCCGGGCGTTGCGCCCGTCGGGCGAGGAGACCAGGGCCCGGTGGTAGAACTCGACCGCCTCGGCATGGGCGGCCACCAGCCGGCTCTTGCGGCCCATGCTGCCCCGCTCCCCCGCCGACCGGCCCTCGTACCGCAGCTCGATCCCGGCCCGGTGGGCGAGCCGCTCCACCGCCTCGGTGAACGACAGGGTCTCCTGCTTCATCAGGAAGTCGATGGCGTCGCCGCCTTGGGAGCAGCCGAAGCAGTTGCCCGTGAGGATATTGTCCTCCAGCACGAACGCGTGCCCCTGCTCGACGACCGCGCAGTAGACCTCTTCGACCCGGTCGGTGGGCTCGACCGACCGCACCACCCAGCCGCGCCGGGCGTGGGCCTCCGGGCATGAGGAGAAGCGGATTCGGTGCTGGTCGAGGAGGAAGCCTTCGCGCACCTGCTCGGTGATGCCGTCGGTGCCGATGCCGGGGCGGGTGCAGACGGCGCGGACGGATTCGAGTGTCGCCCGGCTCGCGCAGTGGGCCATCACCGTGCCGTCCTTGGCGACATGGCCATCGGCGGCGAGGTAGCCCCTCCTGACCCGACTCGTCGGGAACCTCGACACCAGACGCTTCCCTGGCCGCAGCTCTCGCGTAGTGACCTCTCGCATCGAGCGACGGTTTTCGCCGCTGCGGACGAACCAGCGGTGCTCGGGCGTCGCGAACAACTCCTTGGTCTGCCCGTTTCGGCTGACCACGACCCGCATCAGCGGTTGCACCCCGAACGAGTAGAACGGGGCGTCGACCCACCTGCCATCCCGACCCAGGATCCGGTGGGTGCCGCCGGCCAGCTCACGGATCGGCCGCACCCCCTCCCAGGTGAGCACCCGCGTCTCCCCGGCCAGGCAGTGCCAGAGCCTTCTCGAGGAGTCGACCGTGAACGAGGGGGTCTTCTCCTGGTGGAAGGGGCACAGGCCCTTCATTCGGGTGCCGCCGCCGGGGCGCAGGGTCACGTACTCGGCGACCAGAGCGACCACGTCGGTCGCCTCGCGGATCTCGGCGATCGACTCGTCACGGATGCGGCCGGCCACGGCGTCCTTCACCTCGACGCGTCACGAAGAGATTCCAACCTGCCCAAGGGGAAGGACCCGTCGGGTCACCGGGGCATTGTACGCACGCCGCCCGACGGTGGCTCAGGGGTTGTGGTCGCGGCGGGGCCGGTCGTCGTCGTACGGGCTCACCCGGGACCAGACGGCGATCGCCTGCCAGCCGAGCAGCAGGGCGAAGCCGAGGATCGGCCAGACCGGCCAGAAGTAGTCGCGGCCGCTGGCCAGCCAGACGACGATCAGCACGAGGCTGAGCACGCCGCACCAGAGGACCGAGCGGAGCAGGTTGGTCTTGGCCGCGGCCCGCCGGGGGCCGGGAGGGCGCATCCGGCGGGGCACGTCGTCCGCGGAGGGGTCCCAGGCGGGTGCCCGGGCCGGCGGCTGGAGCGGTGGCAGGTCAGTGGCCAGCGCGTCCAGGTCGCCGAGGGTGCGGGCGGCATAGGCCCGCTCGGTCCGCTCGGCCAGCTCCTCGGTGGTCAGGCGACCGTCGGCGTGGTGCCGGCGCAGCGCCTCGACGAACCGCTCACGGTCGGCGTCGGAGGCGCGCAGCGACGCCCGCCGCTGGTCTCCCGGGTCCTGGTCCATGGCTGCTCCTTGACGGAGCGTTCGACAGCGCCATTGTAGGGTCCGGGTCCTAGGCGATGGGGTCCTGGCGTTGGGGGGCGGGCCGGTAGGCCAGCCGCACCACGCCGGAGGCGAAGGTCGTCGACCCGATCAGCTCCAGCGGGACCGGCCCGACGCCGTCGAAGATCCGGGGCCCGGCCGGCCACAGGTACGGGCTCACCCAGAACCAGAGCTCGTCGGCCAGCCCCTGGCCGATGAGGGCATGGGCGAGCTCGCCAGCGCCGGAGACGATCAGCAGCCCATGCCGCTCCTTGAGCGTGGGGATGCTCTCGGCCAGGTCACCCTTGAGCAGGGTCGCGTTCCACTCCAGCGGCTCCTGCAGGCTCCGGGAGGCGACGTACTTGGGCATCCCGTTCAGCCGGTCGGCGAACACGCCCATGGTCGGGTCGTCGGCCAGCTGCGGCCATACCGCGGCCAGCCCCTCGTAGGTCTTGCGACCCAGCACCATCGCGTCGGCGACCAGGAACTGCTCGAGCGAGACGTTGTTGCTGTCGGGGTCGAGGACGAGCCACTCCTCGGGCGAGGGCGCCTCGAAGGCCCCGTTCACGGTCATGGCGTTGTTGATGACGAGTCGTCCCATCGGTGGGGGTTTCTCCTCGGGAAACTAGACGGCTTCGGGCGAGAACGCGGCCTTCCAGGCGGCCAGGGCGTAGCGGTCGGTCATCCCGGCGATGGCGTCGACGGCCTGCTGCTCCACCGGGTCGCTGGCCAGGCTGGCCCCCATCGGCATGGTGTCGGGGTGCTCCAGGTAGTGGCCGTACAGGTCGGTGAGCAGCCGGGTGGCCCGCTCGGTCTGACGCTGGGCCTCGGGGCGCAGGTAGACGTGCTCGAACATGAACGCCCGCATGGCCGACATGGCCTCGGCGCAGTCGTCGCCCTGGACGACCCGGGGGGCGCCGCGGGAGTGGCGGATGACGTCCTCGACCAGGACCCCGATCATGTCGGCCGGCTGCCCGCCGAGGACCCGGCGGACCTCGGCCGGGAGCTGGTCGACGCCGCCCAGGACCCCGGCCCGCAGGGCGTCGGTGAGGTCGGCGGTCAGGTAGGCGATGCGGTCGGCCAGGCGGGCGCAGAGCCCCTCCAGGGTCGAGGGCGGCTCGTGCTTCCAGGAGTGGCGGGCGATGCCGTCAAGCACCTCGGCGGTCAGGTTGCGGGGCTCGAGCAGGGTGAGCAGCCGCGCCCCCTGGCCGGCGTGGTCGAAGCCGCCGGGGGCGACCTGCTGGAGCGCGGCCTCGCCGCCGTGGCCGAAGCAGGCGTGGCCGAGGTCGTGGCCGGTGGCGATGGCCGTGGCCAGGGGCACGTTGAGCGAGAGGGCCTGGGCGATGGTGGCCGCGATCCGGGCCGTCTGCTGCATGTGGGTGGCCCGGGTCACGTAGTGGTCGCCGATGTAGGGGCCGCCCTGGCGGCCGGCCGCCGGGCCCTCCCCGGAGAAGACGGGGATGAACGACTGGGTCTTGCCGTGGGCCCGCAGCATGGCCCGGGAGAAGATGATCCGGTCCAGGTCCCGCATCCAGCAGGTCCGCACCGGGTCCTCGGGCTCGGGCTCGGCCCGCCCGGCCGACGAGGCCGCCCTGGCCGCCCACGGGGCCAGCGTGCGGGCCTCGGCCGCCTCCAGCTCGGCCCGCACCGTCCCCCGCTGCACCCAGTCCACCGGGGGGCTCGTATTGAGCCCCCCGGATCCCCCGTCCCGCGTCGCCGTCACCGTTCGCTCCCCTGGCGTCGTTCGCTCCGTACCCGGCAAGTGTCGCGCATCCCTGTGACGGTCAGTCGCCCCGCAGGCGGCTGTAGAGGACCAGGTCATGGAACCCGCCGTCGCGGAACTGGGCATGGCGCAGGACCCCCTCGCGGGTGAAGCCGACCCGCTCCAGGGCCCGCTGCTCGGCCAGGTTGTCCACGTCGGTGCTGGCCTCCAGACGCTCGACGGTGGTGTGGGCGAACAGGTAGGCGGCCAGCTGCCGCTGGGCCTCGGCGCCGTGGCCGCGGCCGCGGTGCTCGGGCAGCAGGACGATGCCGACGTTGAAGGCCCGCGAGCCCGGGTTGGGCCCGTGGTGGACCGCGAAGTAGCTGACGTCGCCGGCCAGGATGCCGTCGTCCAGCTCGACCAGCAGGTTGCCGCGGTCCTCGCCGAGCAGGCCGTCGTGCTCGAACCGGCGCCGCAGCTGCCCGTCGGGGGCGAACCCGAACCAGTTGTGGTGGCCCTGCGCCTCCGGGTCGGCCGACCAGCGCTCCAGGGTGTCCAGGTCGGCGCGGCGGACGGGCCGGAGGCGCAGGGCCATGCGTCGGCTACTTGGAGGCGGTGGTGGTTTGGCCGAGGGCGGCTTGGCCGGCGGCGAGGCGGGCGGTGGGGACTCGGAATGGTGAGCAGGACACATAGTCCAGGCCCAGGGTGTGGCAGAACCGGAC
>JBJMHP010000332.1:0-8591 GCA_045807325.1 Actinomycetes bacterium
CCGCCCGTCCTGGGAGCCGTTCAGCAACAGGGCCCGCGACACGTCCCGCCTTGGCCGTCACGATCGGTCCCGGTCGGTCACCAGGCACACCGCGGTCCCGAGCTTCGGGATGGTGGTGACGGCGGCCACCGCGCGATGCCGACGTCCACTGGTCAGCCCTCTCGCCGGTCGGCCGGCTCACTCACCGGTGGCGCCGTCGATCGCCTCTCGGAGCAGGTCGGCGTGGCCGTTGTGGCGGGTGTACTCCCGGAGCACATAGACCACCACCCAGCGAAGTGGGGTGCCGCCGGCATTGGGCTGGTCGAGCGAGTCGGCCTCGGCCACGATGCGCCGGCTCCGGTCGCACTCGTCCTGCCAGGTCTCGAAGGCCTGGCGCACGGCGTTGTCGGTGACCGGGTCCGGGAGGTGGAAGTCGCCATCGGGGTCCTCGTCGGAGTAGTAGTGCGGGAGGTCGGCGATCCCGGCCCAGGCGGCGAAGTAGTTGCGCTCGATTTCGGTGAGGTGCCGGACCAGGCCGAGGAGCGTGAGCTCCGACGGCGGACATGAACGCCGCCCGAGCTGGTCCGCGGCCAGGCCGTCGCACTTCCTCGCCATCGTCGCTCGGTGCCACTCCAGCCAGGACACCAGCAGCTCCCGCTCATCGGTGTTGCGCCGAGGCTCCTCGCCGCGCTCCACCGCCGGCACGAGTGTCACCGTTGTCCTGCTCCCTGTGGCATGCGACCTCCGGCCGCCTGGGTTACCTCCGGCAGCATCGACGCTGCTGGCGGCGCTGGCAAGCGCAGCCCCGCCGCTCGCCCCCAGCGGTCCCGTCCTCCGGTAGGGGGCGGCATACTTGGGGCCATGGACGACGCCGTGCGGGACTACGTCGACGCCATCGCGCCCGAGCACCGGCCGCTGTTCGACCGTCTGCACCGGCTGATCCTGGAGGTGCACCCCGACGCCGTGGTGGTGCTCTCCTACCAGATCCCCACCTACAAGGTCGGCCGCCACCGCCTGTTCCTCGGCGTGTGGAGGCACGGGGTGTCGATCTACGGCTGGCAGGAGGGCCGCGACGCCGGCTTCACCGCCCGCCACCCCGACCTCAAGACGAGCAAGGGCACCATCCGGCTGCGACCCAAGGACGCCGCGGCGATCCCCGACGACGAACTGCGCGACCTGGTGCGGGCCGCCCTCGGCGACTGACCGGCTGACAGCCTGCCCTCGGCTCGCGAGCACGGGCAGCCGCAACAGCGCTACCACCTGGAGGCCGTGGAGGAGGAACTTCGCGCCGAGCTGGCCAGGACGAGGACGGCGCCGCCGGGAACGCCTAGCCGGTCGTGCGGACGACCTCGGAGGGGAAGGTCATGGACTGGGAGCTGGAGCTGGTGGTCGTCCCGGTGACAGACATGGACCGGGCGAAGCACTTCTACGGCGAGCAGCTCGGGTTCGTGGTCGACCACGACACCCGGGTCGGCGACGAGATGCGGGTGGTGCAGCTCACCCCGCCCGGCTGGTTGAGCAGGGCGTCGAGGTCAGCCGGATCCAGCACCACGAGGGCTCCGACCGGGTCGACGGCAGGGGTGGCCGCTGGAACTCCTTCGTCTTCTTCGGCGACCCGACGGGAACCAATGGGCGATCCAGGAGCGCCCCGCCGAGTAGCCTGTAAGCTCCACCGCAGCTCGCGAGCGTGGCGGAACCGGCAGACGCGCCGGGTTTAGGTCCCGGTGGGGCAACCCGTGGGGGTTCGAATCCCCCCGCTCGCACGACGGCTGGCGGTGGGCCGCCCCGGCGGCCGGCCAGGGCCGCGGTCAGCAGGCGCGGGGGTCCCAGGAGGGGAGGCCGCGGGTGGCCCGGGTTGGCTTGGGGGGCTTCGGCGGCGGAGGCTTGGGCACGACGACCTTGCCGGCCAGGCGCTTGAAGTCGGCGCCAAGGACCAGGACGACCGCGTAGGGGCCGAGGGCCGGCCGGGTGGCCCGGGCGACCGGGCGGCCGTTCTGGACGGCGGCGGCGAGGGTGGCGGCCGTGCCACCCGCGCCCGGGGCGTGGGAGACGGTGGTGGTGGCCGAGGGGGTGGCGTTGCCGCCGTTGCCGGCCTTGAAGCCGAGGCGGCGGAGGCCGGTGGTGACCTTGGCGGCCAGGCCCTGGCGGGAGGTGCCGTTCTTGACCGTCACCGACACCTGGGCCGGTTTGGGGGGCGGGCGGGGCCGGAGCGGGACGGTGGTCGGCGGGGCCGGCGGGTTGGGGCGGCTGGGGCGGCTGAGCAGCTTGGCCACGGCCGCGCCGGCCTCGGGCTGCCTGGGCAGCAGGATCTGCTCCCAGCCCTGCCGCAGCCCCGACTCGAAGCCGGGCTGGCCGACCCGCTGGACGACCCCGTCGCGCTGCACGGCCCGGTCGACCGGCAGGGTGATGGTGGTCAGGCGGCCCGGGTCGAAGGCATGGAACTGGCGGGCCAGGGAGACCGCCCGCCGCATGCTGAGCCGGTCGTCCTTGGTCAGGCTGTGGACCACCGAGGAGACCAGGGCGTTGGCCCGGACCGGGTTGGCCAGGTTCCGGCCGACCGCCTTGGTGGCCAGGGCTCGCAGCATCGTCTGCTGCCGGCGGATGCGGCCCAGGTCGGTCCCGGGGTCACCGTGCCAGCGGCCGGCCGTGTCCTGGTACTGGAAGTAGCGGCTGCGGGCCAGGGCCAGGGCCTGCTCGCCGCCCAGGCGCTGGCAGCCCGTCCGGGCCACGTTCAGCCCGGACTCGTTGTGGCCGTTGTTGTCGTCGCGCACCGGCCGGGGGAAGTAGAGCGCGACCCCGCCGAGGGCGTCGACCACCTCGCGGAAGCCGTCGAAGTTGACCAGCAGGTAGTGGTGGATGGGGATGTCGAGGCTCTGCTGGATGGTCTCGACAAGCTGGCCGGGGCCGCGGTTGAAGGCCGCGTTGATCTTGGCCGACTCGCCGGTGCCGGCCACGGGCACGTACAGGTCGCGGGGGATCGACAGGATGGCGGCGTGCCGGGCGGCCGGCACCAGGTGGGCCACGATGATGACGTCGCTGCGCTGGCCCTCGGCCTGCCCGAACCCGCCCTTGCGGAGCCCCTGGCGGGTGTCGGAGCCGACCACCAGCAGGTTGATCGACCCGTCCGAGGGGGCCTTGCCCAGGCCGGGCACGTGCACCGAGCTGATCTGCCCGAACCGGAAGGCGGTGTAGCCCCAGCCGCCGGCCAGCCCCAGCAGCCCCAGCACGACCAGGGCGGCCAGGGCGGCGGCGATCCGGCGGCGGCGGTACACCCTGGCCGACACCTTCCGGGGCGGCGGCCTGCGGGCCGGCTGGGGCCGCCGCCGATCGACGGTCCGCTGGACCCGGTCGGTCATCGCCACCCCCTGCCGTTCGCGCATCACTGGACGGTGCTCCCGAAACCGTCCGGTCGCGGAGTTTACGGGGGAAGTGGCGAACATCGTGGGAGGTTGGCGGGATTCGCCTATTCCGCACTCGGTGGGGCGTCGGCCGAGGGGGCGGCCGCGGGCCGGACGGCCCGCCGGCGGCGCTCGATCGCCACCGCGGCCATTGGGAACACCAGCACCGACAGGGCTCCCGCCCCGACCAGGGCGGCCGCGTTCTCCCGGAGCATGGTGCCGTTGCGCAGCCCGATCTCGGCCAGGGCGACCAGCAGGGGCAGGGCGGTGGCGGTCAGGAACATGATCTCCACCCGCTGGGCCGCCGGCACGTCCCTGCGGTACAGGAACAGGGACGGCACCCCCCGGACCGCCAGCAGCAGCACGAAGAAGATGAGCAGCCGCAGGGGCGCCTCGGCGATGGAGCGGACGTCCAGGGTCATGCCCGAGGCCACGAAGAACAGGGGGATGAAGAAGCCGTAGCCGATGGCGTCCAGCTTGCCCTCGAGGGCGTGGACGTCGCCGGGGGCCCAGCGGCGCAGCACCATCCCGGCCAGGAACGCCCCGAGGACCACGTCCAGGCCGAAGTCCTCGGCGATCACCAGCAGCGCCAGCAGCAGCACCACGGTCCAGCGGACGTAGGTCTGGGCGGTGGAGCCCTCGCCCTCGCGCAGGATCCGCTCCAGCCGGTTGCCCCGGACCAGCCGGGGCGCGAAGCTGAGGACGACGGCCAGCACCCCCACCGCGGCCAGCGACCCGAGGGCCACGAACTTGTTGCTGGCCCCCAGGAACAGGGCGATGGCGAAGATCGGGAACAGCTCCCCCACCGCCCCGGCGGCCAACAGGTAGCGGCCGAAGCGGCCGCCCAGCATGTCGTTGTCGTGCAGGATCGGCAGCAGCGTGCCGAAGGCGGTGGTGGTCAGCCCGAGGGCCACCGGGACGAAGGCGTGCACCAGCCCGGCCGCGGCCAGGACCCCGACCAGGGCGGTGGCCAGGGCCACGGTGATCAGCCAGCCGGCAATGGCCAGCCGCCCGGCCCGCTCCCGGAACAGGTGGGGGTTCAGCTCATAGCCGGCGAGCAGGAACAGGAAGCCGAGGCCGACGTTGGCCAGCAGGTCGATCTCGGGCCGCTCGGCCCAGCCGAGCGCCTCGGGGCCGATCAGCACGCCGCCGGCCAGCAGGACCACCACCTGGGGGATGCGCGGTCCGGGCAGCAGGGCCACCACCATCGGGGCGAGCGCGGCCACCACGGCCGCGACCAGCAGCGTCTCCAGGCCTTTGGCAAGATCCATGCTCGACCCCCCGGCCTTCGACCTCGGGGCCGAGCATGACATGACGGATACTGGTCCGCAGCCGGACGGTGTCGTGTGGGGGACGTGGGGGACGGCTGGAGCACGGGCGGAGGCCGGTCGCGCGCTGCGCAGGGTCGTGCCCCGCTCCAGCCACGCCGTCTGGGACCCGGCCGGCCGTCGCCGCTGCGGCTGCTGGAGGAGACCAACCGGCACCGGGTGCCCGAGCTGGTCCCGATCCGGGCCGCCCGCATGCGGGCCTCGCCGTTCGCGTTCCTGCGGGGTGCGCCGGCGGTGATGGCCCGCGACCTGTCCACCACCCCGGTCACCGGGATCACCGTGCAGGCCTGCGGCGACGCCCACCTGCTCAACTTCGGGCTGTTCGCCACCCCCGAGCGGAACCTGTCCTTCGGCCTCAACGACTTCGACGAGACGCTGCCCGCTCCCTGGGAGTGGGACGTCAAGCGGCTGGCCATCAGCTTCGTGGTCGCCGGGCGGACGGTCGGGTTCGACCCGGCGGTGTGCCGCCAGGCGGCTCTCGCCGTGGTCGGTGTCTACCGCGAGCAGGTGGCCAGCTACGCCGGGATGCGGCTGCTGGAGGTGTGGTACTCACGGGTCGACGCGGCCGAGATCGTGGCCATGGCCCGGGGGCGGCGGCGGAAGGAGGTGACCCGGCGCCTGGACCGCGCCGAGCACCACACCAACCTGGACGCCCTGCCGAGGCTGACCGAGCCGGTCGGCGGGGACCGCCGGTTCGTGGAGGACCCGCCGCTGCTGACCCACGTCGACGACATCGACGAGCGGTGGGTGACCGAGGTGCTGGCCAGCTACCGCTCCACCCTCGCGGACGAGCGGCGCCAGCTGCTGGACCGCTACCGGGCCCACGACGCCGCCCGCAAGGTGGTCGGGGTGGGCAGCGTCGGCACCCGCTGCTATGTCCTGCTGCTGCTCGGGCACCGCCACGACGACCCGCTGCTGCTCCAGGTCAAGCAGGCGACCACGTCGGTGCTGGAGCCGTACGCCGGCCGCAGCCGCTACCGCCACCCCGGCCACCGGGTGGTCAACGGCCAGCGGCTGCTCCAGACGGCCAGTGACATCTTCCTCGGCTGGGCCGGCGACGGCGCCAGCCGCTACTACATCCGCCAGCTGTGGGACATGAAGGGCTCGATCAACCTGGAGACCCTCGACCCGGCCGACCTCGTCCCCTACGCCCGCCTGTGCGGCTGGGTGCTGGCCAGGGCCCACGCCCGCAGCGGCGACGCCGTCGCCATCAGCGGCTACCTCGGCTCCAGCGACCGCTTCGACCGCGCGGTGGCGACCTTCGCCGAGGCCTACGCCGACCAGACCGAGGCCGACTACGCGGCCTTCACCCGCGCCGCCGCACCCGGCGCACGGGACACCGGGTGAGCGACCGCCGGCCCGCGGGACCCCCGGGATGGAAGGGTTGACCGTCCGGGGACCGGGGTAGGGGTGGCGGCACGAACCGCACGGACCAACAGGAGGGAGACGGAGATGATCCTGTCGATCCTGGTCACGTTGGCGTTCGTGGCCACGCTGGCGTTCATGCTCGTGCGGGCCTTCACCGGCCCGGTGCGGCACCGCCACGGCCGGCCGGTCCACTGACGGCGGCCGGCGCTCAGGCGGGCAGGCCGGCGGCGATCCGCAGCACCTCGCGGTGCAGGGCGTCGACGTAGCCCTCGTGCTCGGGCTTCATCAGGACGCTGCGTAGGACCCGGGCCTGGTCGGTGTCGGCGGCCAGGGTGGGGTCGCGGCGGCGGAGCCGGTCGACGGCCAGCCGCAGGGTGCTGAGGTAGACCGGGGAGGGGTCGTCCATGGCCGCCCGAAGCAGGGCCGCCGAGGCGGCGTCGACCGCCCGGCACGACGGCGACCCGGGGCGCGGCCAGAAGGCCAGGATGTCGAGCTCGGGCGGCTGGTAGAGGCAGAGTTCGTCGCTGCCCTCCAGCAACTCGGCCCAGGCCCTGGCCGCCCGCAGGCCGCCCGCCACCACCGGGCCGAGGCCTCCCCCGGCCTCCAGGGGCAGCACGCGCAGGGTCAGCCACAGCGCGCCGGCGGCCGCCCCGGCCCGCGAGCACTCCAGGCTGATCTCGCCCAGGTGCAGCTCCGAGGAGGTGAAGTAGGTGTAGGGCGAGTCGTGGCGGTACAGGCGGCCCACCGACGGGTCGCGGAACAGCACCGCCCCGCAGCCGTACGGCTGGAGGCCGTGCTTGTGGGGGTCGACCACCACCGAGTCGCAGTCCCCCAGCGCCCGCAGCCGGGCCGCCGTGTCCGGGCCCAGGAGCCCGGTCCCCGCCGGCTCGTCGCGGGCCAGCAGGGCGAAGAACCCGCCGTAGGCGGCGTCGACGTGCAGCCGGCAGCCGTAACGGTCCCGCAGGACCAACGCCTCGGCGATCGGGTCGACCGCCCCCAGGCCGGTGGTGCCGGCGGTCAGCACCACCGTCCCCACCCGGCCGGTGGCCAGCAGCCGCTCCAGGGCGTCCAGGTCCATCCGCCCGGCCGCGTCCGCCGGCACGGCCACGCTCTCCACCCCAAGGACCTCGCACATTCGGGCGTGGGTGTAGTGGGCGTCCTGGCTGTGGGCGACGGCCCGGCCGGGGGCGAGCTGACGGGCCACCCACAGCGCCTCCAGGTTGGCGATGGTCCCGCTGGAGGTCAGGTGGCCCAGGCTGTCGTCGGGGAGCCCGAACATGGCGGCCAGGTCGCCCACCACCTCCTTCTCCATCGCCCCGGTGGCCGGCCCCCCGTCCAGGGCGTGGTTGTTGGGGTTGACGGTCATGGCGGCCAGGTAGGCGGCCATGGCCACCGGGTGGGGCGGCTTGAGCATCTGGCCGGCGTAGCGGGGGTGGAAGAACGGGTAGTTGTCCTGGAGGCGCTCGGTGTACTCGGCCCAGGCGGCGGCCAGCCGCTCCTCGTCGACCGCGGCCGCCTTGGCGGCCGGGACCGGCTCCCAGCGTCCCCGGAAGCCCTCGTCGAAGGCGCGGGCCGCGTCCAGGTAGGCGCCCAGGTCCATGTCCCTCCTCTCCGTGTCCGGATCGAGATACGGGCACGCTCGGTCCGTGACCGACCGGCTCCAGGATGCTACGTGGCGCGACCAGGGTGCACATGGCCGGGCCGGCTGCACCAGGCGCACGAGGGGGCGCCTGGTTCTAGACTACCGCGCTCACCTGCGGTATTCTGCCGGCTCGGCCTTGTGCATCCTGGTCACGCTGGGAGGAAGCCAGATGCGAGCGGCGATCTATTGCAGGCTCAGCAAGAATCGTAGAGGCAAGAAAGCCAACGTCAAGGATCAAGAGCGCGATTGCCGCGACTTCATCGACTCCCAAGGGTGGGACTTCGTTGACAGCTATGTTGACGACGGGATTAGCGCCAGCGACAAGAGCGAGAAGCCGCGAGACGCATTCCTCCGGATGATGGGCGATCTTCGCGACGGGCACATTGACGTGATCGTTGCCAGTGAGTTCACCCGACTGTATCGCCGTCCGCGTGAGCTAGAGGAATTGCTCGATCCGGTAGACAGATTCCACTATCAAGTGGACCTCGTGACCATCGACCCTACAGTGCGGCACTGGGATATCCGTAGCGGGGTTGGCCGGGCTCAACTTCGTGAGGCTGCTAAGCAGGCAGCGGAATACTCCGATTACATCTCTGAGAAAGTCCGCAGCCACGCCAAGCATCGCGCCAGCGATGGACGTTGGCACGGCGGTCATCCCGGCTACGGCTTTGACTACGTTCCCGTCGTCCGCGATGGCGAGGGGGAAGAACTAGAGCCTGAGCAGATGAGCGTCAACGAAGAACAAGCCGCCGTTGTTCGCCGCGTTGTTTGGAGCGTGATTGCCGGCCAGCGCATCGGAACCATTTGTGAGGAACTGAACCGGCAAGGGATCAAGACTCGGGACGGTCGGCGCTGGCGTCAGGGCAACTTGCATCC
>JBJMHP010000333.1:0-6378 GCA_045807325.1 Actinomycetes bacterium
AAACTTGCCCGGCGGATCGAGCAGGGTACCGCGCACGTCCTTGCCGCTACTATCCGTCGAACGGCCGACCGCTGGTTCATCTCCTTCACTGTGGAGGTCAACCGGCACATTCCCACAAGCAATGGGAAGTCACATATCGTCGGGGTGGACGTGGGGATTCGTCATCTGGCTGTCCTGTCGACTGACAAACCGCCCATTCCCAATCCTCGTGCACTCGAGCGTTCATTGCGCAAAATTGGCCGTCTAAACAGAGAACTGGCTCGTAGCCGGCGGGGGTCCAAACGGAGAACAAGGATCCGGCGCCGACTACAGCGGACCCATGCGCGAGCTGTCAACATTCGCCGCGACGCTCTTCACAAACTGACCACGACCCTCGCCACTGATCACGGCACCATTGTGGTGGAACAACTCAATGTTGATGGAATGCTGCGCAACCGCCGCCTGGCTCGGGCGATCGCGGATGCCGCCATGGCTGAACTGCGGCATCAACTTGCATACAAGACAAGGTGGTATGGAAGTCGGTTAGTTCTTGCTCATCCCTTCTACCCTTCGTCCAAGATGTGCTCGACGTGCGGATGGGTGAAAGCCAAGCTCACTCTCGATGAGCGCATCTTTTCCTGCGAGGCGTGCGGCAGCGCCCTGGATCGTGACCTGAACGCCGCCCGTAACCTCGCCAAGCTCGCGTATGTCGCCCAGAGTAGCTGGGAGACCCAAAACGCCCGTGGAGCCGACTGTGAGACTCAGCCTGCTGAGCAAGTGGCAATGAAACGGGAAGCCGGCAGCCTTCTGGCGTGAGCCCGGCACTGCCATTCCGTAAGGGACGGCTACTATCCTCCACATCACCATGAGGAGGCTGGTAACGGCGATGGAGCCCGAGGAGCTGACCGGCCTGGCCCTTGCCGCGGCGGTGGAGGCCGGGGCCGGCTATGCGGACGTCCGCTGGGTGCGGGAGGAGACCGAGGGGCTCACCGTCACCGACGACCGGGTCGACGACCTGGAGGCCGAGGACTCGAGCGGCCTCGGGGTGCGGGTGCTGGTCGACGGGCGCTGGGGGTTCGCGGCCAGCGCCGTGCTCGACCCGGCCCGCGTCCGCGAGCTGGCCCGGCGGGCGGTCGAGGTGGCCAGGGCGTCGGCCGCCGTCGGTGGGGAGCCGGTGCGGCTGGCCCCGGTCTCCCCGGCGGTGGCCGCCTGGTCGACCCCGCTGGACCGTGACCCGTTCGCCGTGCCCCTGGGCGAGCGGGTGGAGCTGCTGCTGGCCGCCTGCGACGCCCAGCGGTCCGTGCCCGGGCTGGCCCACGCCAAGGCCACCGTCGACCTGTGGCGCCGCCGCACCGTGCTCTGGTCGACCGAGGGCACCCGGCTCGACCAGAGCGTGACCCAGACCGGCGCCGGCATCGAGGCCGTCGCCGTCGGCGACGGCGACCTCCAGCAGCGCAGCTGGCCCAACTCGTTCCGCGGCCAGTACCAGGCCGGCGGGTGGGAGGTGGTCGAGGCCGCCGACCTGGTCGCCAACGCCCCCCGGGTCGCGGCCGAGGCGGTCCAGCTGCTCCAGGCGCCGCCGCTGCCCGAGCGGGTGACCACGGTGATCCTGGACGGCCAGCAGCTCGCCCTCCAGGTGCACGAGTCGGTCGGGCATCCCCTGGAGCTGGACCGGATCCTGGGCATGGAGGCCGCCTATGCCGGCACCTCGTTCGTGCGCCCCGAGGACCTGGGTCGGCTGCGCTACGGGTCGCCGGCCATGTCGGTCACGGCCGACGCGACCACCCCGGGCGGGCTGGGCACCTTCGCCTTCGACGACGAGGGCGTCGGTGCCCAGCGGGCACCGCTGGTCGCCGAGGGCGTGGTCGCCGGGTTCCTGACCAGCCGGGAGACGGCCGCCGAGGTCGGCATCGGCTCGGGCGGGGCCATGCGAGCCGACGGCTGGGGCAGCATGCCGCTCATCCGCATGACCAACGTGCACCTGGAGCCCGGCCAGGGAACCCTCGACGAGCTGGTCGCCGACACCCCCGACGGGCTGCTGCTGAGCGTCAACCGGTCCTGGTCGATCGATGACCGCCGGGTCAACTTCCAGTTCGGGGTCGAGGCGGCATGGGAGATCAAGGGCGGCCGCCTGGGCCGGCTGTACCGCAACGCCACCTACGACGGCCGCACCACCGAGTTCTGGGGGTCGCTGGACGCCGTCTGCGGCCCCGAGGCCTGGGTCGTGTGGGGCGTCCCCAACTGCGGCAAGGGCCAGCCGTTCCAGAACGCCCGGGTCGGCCACGGCGCCGGCCCGGCCCGCTTCCGGAACGTGCATGTGGGGGTCAAGGGGTGACCGCGTTCGGGTCGGAGCGGCTGCTCCAGGTCGCCGAGGCCGCCCTGGGGACCGAGGGCGCCGACGACGTCGAGGCGCTGGTGTACCGGCAGGCCGGCGGGCTCACCCGCTTCGCCTCCAGCCGCATCCACCAGTCGGCCTGGCGGGAGGACCTCTGGGTCCGGGTCAGGGTGGTGGTCGACGGCAACCGGGTCGGGACGGCCACCGTGCACGCCGCCGAGGCCGACGCCGTACGGGCCACGGCCCGGCGGGCGGCCGAGGTGGCCCGGACGATGCCGCCCGACCCCGGCTACCCGGGCATGCCCGGCCCCGCCCCCGCCTACCCCGAGGCCGGCCGCCACGACCACGCCACCGCCGCCGCCGACCCGGCGTCCAGGGCCGGCCTGGTCGCCGGGGTGATCCGCCGGCTCCCGGCCGGGGTCACCGCGGCCGGGGCCTGCGAGACCCGGGAGCTGGAGATCGCCCTGGCCAACACCCGCGGGGTGCGGGCCGCCGGGGCGACCACGGCGGCCAGCTTCTCCATCCTGGCCGACGCCGGGTCGGGCACCGGCTGGGCCGAGGGGACCGAGCCGGCCCTGGCCGACCTGGACGTGGCCGCCCTCGGCGAGCGGGCCGCCCGCAAGGCGGTGGACAGCCGCGAGCCCCGCGAGCTCGCCCCCGGCGTCTACCCGGTGGTGCTGGAGCCCAACGCGGCCGCGGTCATGGTCCAGTGGCTCGGCTGGCTGGGGTTCGGGGCCAAGGCCTATGACGAGGGCCGCAGCTTCCTGGTCGGGCGGCTCGGCCAGCGGGTCTGCTCGCCGCTGGTCACTATCGTCGACGACGCCCTCACGCCCGACACCATCGGCGTCGGGTTCGACTTCGAGGGCGTCCCCAAGCGCCGCGTGACCCTGATCGACGAGGGGGTCGCGGCCAGCCTTGTCTACGACTTCCGGGCCGCCACCGGCCACGGGGTCGAGCCCACCGGCCACGGCCTCCCGGCCCCCTCGGCCGAGGGCGCCCTGCCCATGCACCTGGCCATGCTGCCCGGCCAGGCCCCCCAGGCCGACCTGGTCGCCGGCCTGGAGCGGGGCCTGCTGGTCACCCGGTTCCACTACACCAACCTGGTCAACCTGATGGAGACCACCATCACCGGCATGACCCGCGACGGCACCTTCTGGGTCGAGGACGGCAAGGTCGTCGGCGCCGTCCGCAACCTGCGCTTCACCCAGTCCATCCTCGACGCCCTGTCGTCGGTTCGCGCCGTCGGCGCCGAGACCGAGCTCGCCGCCGAAGACGGCTACGGCGCCGCCCGCGCCCCCGCCCTGGCCATCGACCGGTTCGCCTTCTCCAGTGCCACCACCTTCTGAGCGGCCGGTGGAGCGGCCTCCGGAGCCGCCGGTGGTGGCGGTCGGGCTGGTGGCCCGGGACCCGGCCGGGCGCCTCCTGCTGGTCGAGCGGGGGCAGCCACCGCACCAGGGGCGGTGGTCGCTGCCCGGGGGCCGGGTCGAGGCCGGTGAGACGCTGGCCGTGGCCGCGGCCAGGGAGCTGGCCGAGGAGACGGGGCTGGAGGCGGCCGTCGGCGGGATCGCCGGGGTCGTGGAGCGGATCGGTGAGGGGTTCCACTACCTGATCGTCGACCTGTGGGCGGAGCTGGCCTCCGACGCCGGGCCGGTGGCCGGCGGGGACGCCGCCGACGCCCGGCTGGTCGACCTGGAGGAGCTGCCCGGCTACCCGCTGTCACCCGGGCTGGCCGGGTTCCTGGCCGGCGTCGGCTGCTGGCCCGAGGGCGTCCCGGTCCCCGACGACCTGCCCGCCCTGGCTCCCGGCCAGCCGCCGGCTCGGACGGCCCGGCCCCAACCGCCTGACCCACCCTCCCGATAGGCTGGAGGTATGCCCGAGCTTCCCGAGGTCGAATCGGTCCGCCGGCAGCTCCAACCGGTGCTGGCCGGCCGGCGGGTGGTGGCCGTCTGGGCCGACACCCAGCGGCGCTTCCACGCCCCGGACCGGCTGCTGGGGCGGACCGTGGAGGCGGTGGGCCGGCGGGGCAAGTTCCTGCTCTGCCCCCTCGACCAGGGGTTGGAGCTGGTGCTGCACCTCGGGATGACCGGGGTGCTCCATTTCGGGGTCGCCGACGCGTATGCCAGGGCCCGGATCACCCTGGACGACGGCCGCGAGCTGGTCTTCCGGGACGTGCGCCGGTTCGGCGCCCTGGCCGTGGTCGAGGCCGGGGCCTACGACCCCATGCCCAGCCTGGCCCGGCTCGGCCCCGAGCCGCTGTCGGAGGCCTTCGACCCGGCCCGGTTCACCCGCGACCTGGCCGCCACCCGGGCCCCGGTCAAGCCGTATCTTCTCAGCCAGCGGCCGGTGGCCGGGGTCGGCAACATCTACGCCGACGAGGCGCTGTGGCAGGCCCGCATCCACCCCGCCTCCCGCCGCGTCGGCCCCGGGCGCGCCCTCGCCCTCCACACCGCCATCCGCCGAGTGCTGACCGAGGCCATCGACCGCGAAGGCACCACCTTCCGCGACTACCGCATGGTCAACGGCGAGAGCGGCCGTAACGCCGACCACCTGATCGCCTACGGCCAGGCCGGCCGCCCCTGCCCCCGCTGCGCCACCCCGCTGCGCAAGGTGGTCCTGGGCGGCCGGGGTACCACCTTCTGCCCGATGTGCCAGCGCCGGTAGAGCTGATCTGCCTCAAGGCGTGTACCGGGCCTCGATGACGCCGTCTGGAAATGTCCGCGTCGACCGCAGCGTGAGCGACAGCGGCTCGGTCCCGGGGGGCGCGAGCGGGACGCCGCCGCCCTGGATGCGTGGGATGACGAGCAGCCCGACTTCGGCGAGCGCGCCGATCTCGCGGAACGCCTGCATGGTGCGCGGCCCGCCGACGAGGTGGACGTCGCCGGTGACGCCGGCGGTCTCCATCGCCTTCAGCAACGCGGCCGGGGTTGGCGCTGTCGTCACGTGGTCGGGCGTCCCCTCGGGCAGCGGCCTCGAGGTCAGGACGAATACCGGCTGGGTCCACGGCCACGCTGGCGCCTCGAGGGCCGGGAGGAATGTGGTGCGGCCCATGAGGACCGCCTCGCAGCTCGCCAGGAACTCCGGCAGCCCGTAGGCGGTGGTCCCCGGGAACCCCGGCAGCAGGAGCTGAATGGGTCGACCGTCCGGGGTGGAGACGTGGCCGTCAAGGGTCACGAACGTGTGCGTGCGGATGCGCATCGGCGCCGGGTCTCCTTCAGCCGAGGTTGAGGTGACATGTCTGGGGCGACTGACGGCGTGGCTGCGGAAGCCGAGCAGGTCGTGGCCACAGCCGAACACAAGCGCCAAACGAAAGATATGGACAACCCTCCACCGACCCAGCCCTGGCGTCGAGGGAGCAATGATCAGACCAGTCCCGCAGTCTAGATCCGTTTGATTGTCGCGAACCAGGCCGGTGCGCCGTCGTCGTGGTATCTCGTCTGAACCCGGTCCGGTTCGATGGCGGCGACCTTCCATCCATTGCCGGGGTTGAACGCCGCTCTCAGCTCTTGCTGACTGATGGGGTGCGGGCCAGTATCGGGACCATCGTCGGAGAAGCACAACACATACAGGGTTCCATCGTGCTCGGTCACCGACGCCAGACTCGCCACGTATCCTGGTCGCTCGTCGCCGTCGAAGGTGTGGAACAGTCCGCAGTCCAGCACCGTCGCAAACCTGCGCCCCAAATGCTCCAGTTGGAACGCATCAACCGCAGCGAACTCAACCTCGATCCCACGGTCGTCGGCCTTCGCTCGGGCGATCGCCAGTGCCGTCTCGGCCACGTCAACGCCCAGAACCGACAATCCCAGCGAGGCGACGTGAAGCGCGTTCTCGCCGGTCCCGCAGCCCGCATCGAGCACCGCTCCGGCGAATCCGCCTGCGGATGCCAACCGCACGATTGCTGGCTGCGGCTGGCCGACATCCCAGGGCGCAGGGCCGTCGTGGTACGACGCATCCCAGGGCTGTCCCGCCAGCCGTTCGTGACTGGTCAGGGCCCGACCACTGAACGGATCGTCAGCGGGGGTTCCTGATCGCTCCGACAACTTCGTCCCCTTCATGAAACTGATCTT
>JBJMHP010000334.1:0-2746 GCA_045807325.1 Actinomycetes bacterium
GGGACGCCGTGGAGGCCGGCCACGGTGCGGGCGGTGACCGCGACCCGGGCGGGGTGGTTGGGGCGGCCCCGGAAGGGATGGGGGGACAGGAACGGGCTGTCGGTCTCCAGCACCATCCGATCCAGGGGCACGGCCGCGCAGGCGGCCCGCAGCTCGGGGGCGTTGCGGAAGGTGAGCATGCCGGCGAACGACACATACCAGCCGGCCTCGACCACCCGGGCGGCGTCGTCGGCGTCGCCGGCGAAGCAGTGGAACACCACCCGCGGCGGGGCGCCCTCGCCGTCCAGGATGGCCAGGATGTCGGCGAACGCCTCCCGGCAGTGGACGACCAGGGCCTTGTCGAGCTCGCGGGCCAGGCGCACGTGGGCGGCGAAGGCGGCCCGCTGGTCGGGTCGGGGCGAGTTGTCGTAGTGGTAGTCCAGCCCGGTCTCCCCCATCCCGACCACCCGCTCGTCGGCCAGCAGCCGCCGCAGCCCGTCCAGGGTCGGCGCGTCCAGGGTGTCGGCGTCGTGGGGGTGGACCCCGGCGGTGGCCGACACCTGGGGCAGCCGGGCCGCGTTGGCCGCCGCCTGGCGGCTGGAGGCGAGGTCGACGCCGACGTCGACCAGATGCCCGACCCCCTCGGCGAGCGCCCCGGCCACCACCTCCTCGGCCGGCGTCTCCAGCAGGTGCAGGTGGCAGTGGGTGTCGACGAGCATGCGGCTGAGCATGCCACAGGTCCCGCGGCACCTGGTC
Source organism: Actinomycetes bacterium (assembly GCA_045807325.1). GTDB lineage: Bacteria > Actinomycetota > CALGFH01 > CALGFH01 > CALGFH01 > CALGFH01. Next base: position 736 of record JBJMHP010000334.1, read on the forward strand.
AGGCACGACCGCCGTCACCGTAGGCAAACTACGCTACTCGTACGTTCTGGTCGCCGACGGCGGGGACGACCATCGCCATGGAGCCGTCGGCGAGGCCGCGGCATGGGGGAAGGGGCGAAGATATCCGGTTACCTGCGTACCCTGCTGCCCACGAACCGCGGCCGTGGCGCCCGGCGAGGCCGGAGCCTGTCCGTGGCGCTGGCGGTGGCCCTCGTCCTCGGGTCGCTGACGGCCATGGTGGCTGCCACGGCGCCGGCGGCGCGGGCGGCCACCCTGCCCGCCGGCTTCCAGGAGTCGATCGTGTTCAGCGGTCTGACGAACCCTACCGCGGTCCGCTTCGCCCCCGACGGGCGGGTCTTCGTCGCCGAGAAGCGCGGCGTCATCAAGGTCTTCGACTCCCTGACCGACGCCACCCCGGACGTCTTCGCCGACCTCAACGTCAACGTCTACAACTTCTGGGACCGGGGCCTGCTCGGGATGGCGCTGGCCCCGAACTTCCCCGCCAACCCCTACGTCTATGTCCTCTACACCTACGACCACATGCTCGGCTCGACCGCCCCGGCGCCTCGCTGGGGGACCCCCGGCGTCTACTCTGACTCCTGCCCCACCCCTCCTGGGGCGACCGACGACGGCTGCGTGGTCAGCGGGCGCCTGTCGCGCCTGCAGGCCGCCGGCAACGTCATGACCGGAGCCGAGCAGGTCCTGGTCGAGGACTGGTGCCAGCAGTACCCGAGCCACTCCATCGGCGCGGTGGAGTTCGGCCCCGACGGGAACCTGTACGCCAGCGGCGGCGACGGCGCCAGCTTCAACTTCGCCGACTACGGCCAGGACGGCAGTCCGCTCAACCCCTGCGGCGACCCGCCGGGCGGCGTCGGCGCCGCACTGAGCTCCCCGACGGCCGAGGGCGGCGCCCTGCGCAGCCAGGACCTGCGCACCAGCGGGGACCCGGTCTCCCTCGACGGCTCGGTGATCCGCGTCGACCCGGCCACCGGGGCGGGGGCGACGGGGAACCCGTTGGCCGCCAGCGCCGACGCCAACGCCCGCCGGGTCATCGCCCACGGGCTGCGCAACCCCTTCCGGTTCACCTTCCGGCCCGGCACCAGCGAACTGTGGGTGGGGGACGTCGGCTGGAACGACTGGGAGGAGATCAACCGCATCCCCAACGCCACCGACGCGGCCATGGAGAACTTCGGCTGGCCATGCTACGAGGGCGTCGGCCATCAGCTGGGGTACGACGGCGCCAACCTCAGCATCTGCGAGAACCTGTACGCCACCTCCAACGCGGTCGCCGCGCCGTACTTCGCCTACCACCACAACAACCAGGTCGTTCCCAACGAGGGCTGCCCGACCGGCAGCTCCGCCACCGCCGGGCTCGACTTCCAGTTCAGCAACGGGAACTCGTACCCGGCCGAGTACCAGGATGCGCTGTTCTTCGCCGACTACACCCGCGACTGCATCTGGGTGATGCCCAAGGGCACCAACGGGCTTCCCGCTCCGGGGCAGATCAAGACGTTCGTGGCCGGTGCCGCCAACCCGGTCAACCTGGAGATCGGGCCGGGCGGCGACCTGTTCTACGTCGACTTCGACGGCGGCACCATCCACCGCATCCGGTACTTCAGTGCCAACCGGCCCCCCGTGGCCGTGGCGACGGCCTCGCCCACCACCGGCGCGGCGCCGCTCACGGTCACCTTCGACGGCACCGGCTCCAGCGACCCCGACGGCGATGCCCTCTCCTACGCCTGGGACCTCGACGTCGACGGCGCCTACGACGACTCCACCGCCACCCGACCGATCTGGACCTATACGGCCAACGGCAGCTACGCCGCCAAGCTACGGGTGACCGACCCCGCCGGCCTCTCCGCCACCGCCACGGTGATGGTCACCGTCGGCAACACGCCGCCGACGGCCACCATCACCACCCCGGCGGCCGGCACCACCTGGAAGGTCGGCGACGTCATCACCTTCTCCGGGTCGGGCACCGACGCCCAGGACGGCGCCCTGCCGGCCTCCA
>JBJMHP010000335.1:0-4402 GCA_045807325.1 Actinomycetes bacterium
TTGCCGACACCGGGGCCGCGTGGCGGGGGCCGCTGGCCGGTTCGCCGCCACCCGTGGTGTGGGTCGGGGGCGTCGGGGGGGGCGGGCAGGAGCTGGCCGGGCGGCTGGCCGACGCCTGGAACGGCTGGGCCCGGACGCCCGAGGAGCTGGCGGCCGGGCTGGCCGCGGTGCGTCGGGCGGCCGAGCGGGCCGGGCGCGACCCGGCCGGCGTCGCCGGCACCTGGGGCGGGCAGGCGCTGGTGGCCCCGGAGCCGCGCGAGGCCGAGGCCCGGCTGGCCCGCTGGGGGGCGGGGCGCCCCCCAGGGGAGGCGGCCCGGGTCCTCGCCGGCGACCCGGAGACGGTCACGGCCCGGCTCCGCGCCCTCGCCGACGCCGGGGCCGCCTGGTGCGTGGTCGCCTTCGTGGGCGGCCCCGCGGCCGAGATGCGGGCCCTGCTGGCCGACGCCGTCGGCCTGGGTGGCCGCGGTCGAATTGGTTGAACGCGAAACGAATTCGGACGCCCCGGAGAAAGCACCAGTAATTGGCGGTCGGCGCCATGGTGAACAGGAAAAACCTGGTCCCCGTATCGCACAGATCAGGACACTTCGGGCTTTTTTCCCTGGTAGCTGCGCCTCATGCGACTCGCGGCCGCCTTGGGGGACCCAAGGCGGGAGCAGCACTTCGCGGTGGCCGGATCTACGGGATCGGAGCCATCGACCGCCGGGTTCAGGTTTGCGTGTTGGGGACGTGGCGCCCTGCTTGAGCGCAATTGGCGCCTGCCAATTGGCGGCAATGTCCGCACTTCGCGTGAACGGCGCCAGTTGCGGACCAGCAATGGACCTACCAGTCCATTGCTGTTGGGGCAAAAGGTTGACCGTTCAACAACCGCAGGCACCCTGACCAGCACAAACGGGGACCATCCGGTAGCAGCCGGCAGGTGGTTGGCCGATCGTTCAGATTACTAGTCTCGTTTAGCCCGGTAGCGGCATTGCACGGAGGCCCTCGGCACGCGCAGAATCTAGCCGTTAACTCGCCCATCGCCGCTACGCGCAACCCCGCCTCCCCCAGGGCGGACGCGTAAGGGAGAGGAATCGCCATGTACCCGCGTACTGTCAGTGTCCCTGCAACCCGGGCTCCGGCCCGGTCCCGGCCCGGCCGGGCATCGACCACCTGGTCCCGGACCCGGAACGGGCCGTCGACCACCTGGTCGTAGCGAGCCGATGGCGGTGACGTGGTGAGCGAGCCAAGGACGCTCCCCCGGGGCGTCCGGACCTCGCTCCCACGCACCGCCTGGCTGTTCGTCCTGGCGGTCGTGGCCGTGGCCACGGTCGTCGTCGCGCTGTACGCCCCCGCCGCCGTCCGTCACCTGGCGGACGGCGGCTGGCGGGCTGCCTGGCAGCCGCTGCTGTACGTGGCCGGGCTGGTCCTGGCCGAGCGGTTCGTGGTCAAGGTGCCGATGCGCAACCACCGCTTCTCGGTGGGCACCTGCGACATGGTGATCGTGCTCGGGGTGGTCTTCCTCGACCCGCCCGTGCTGGTCATCGCCACCGGCGTCGGGATCGCGGTCAGCCAGGTGCTGTTCGAGCCCCAGCCGGTCAAGCGGCTGTTCAACGTCCCCCAATACATCCTCTCGGTGGCCGTGGCCGCGGCCGTCTCCGCCGGCCTGGTCGACCTGCTGCACCGCTCCGACCTGTCCGGCGGCCAGCCCCAGCCCGGCGTGTTCCGGCCCGCCCTGGCCGTGGTCTGGGTCATCGCCATGGCCGCCTTCTTCCTGGTCAACCACTCGCTGGTCAGCATCGTGGTCAGCCTGTCCACCGGCCAGGGGTTCGTGCAGAGCTGGCTGCGGGCGGCCCCGGTGGCGGCCGCCGACTGGGCCGCCAGCATCGCCTACGGCCTGATCATCGCCGCCCTGCTCGTCCACGACCAGGCGCTGCTGCCGCTGCTGGTCGTCCCCATCGGCCTCACCTTCCTGGGCAACCGGGCCTGGGCCCGCAGCCTGGCCCAGGGTCAGCGGATGCACTCGCTGTACGCGGCCGGCCGGGCCCTGTCCAACCGCCTGGGCGACAGCCGGGCCTGGGAGGCCTTCGCCCGCCAGGTCGCCGACGTGCTCAACTGCGAGGGCGCGGCCGTGTTCCTCGGCCGCGACGAGGACGGCGTGCTGGACGTCATCTCCACCGACGCCACCGACCGCCTGACCGTGCCGCCCTCGCCCAGCGCCTGGGAGCAGGCCGCCAAGGGCTGGGCGTCGCGGGCCGGCTGGCCCCGCTACGCCATGGTCCCGATGGAGGCCGACGGCCAGGTGGTCGGGTACGCGGCCGCCTTCGGCCCCCGGGTCGACACCGACTTCACCGGTGAGGACACCGAGACCCTGCTCACCCTGGCCAACCAGGGGGCGGCGGCCCTGGTCAACGAGGAGCTGTACCGGGCCGCCGAGAACGAGCGGGCCCAGCTCCGCGACATCGTCGGCCACTCCTCCGACGGCATCTACACCGTCGGCCCCGACCGCACGGTCAAGTCCTGGAACGCGGCCATGGTCGCCCTCACCGGCTACGAGGAGGACGAGGCGGTGGGGCAGAAGTGCTTCAACCTGCTCAGGGCCCGCGACGGCGACGGCGTCGACATGTGCGCCGCCGACTGCCCGATCCTGGCCGCCGCCGACTCCGGCCACGAGGAGGTCCGCGACGCCTCGGTGCTGAACAAGGAGGGGCTGGCCCGCTGGATCCGCTACGCCCACGCCCCGATCGTCGCCGCCGACGGCGACATGGACGCCGACGTGGTGGTGGTCCGCGACGTCACCCGCGAGCGCCAGACCGACGAGCTCAAGGCCGACTTCGTGGCCAGCGTCTCCCACGAGCTGCGGAGCCCGCTCACCCCCATCAAGGGCTTCCTGATGACGCTGCTGCGCGAGGACCGCGACTTCGCCCAGGACCGGCGGCGCGAGTACTACAAGCTGATGCTGATGCAGTCCCAGCGCCTGGAGCGGCTCATCGAGGACCTCCTGGAGGTGACCCGGCTGGAGGCCGGGGCCGGGCTGGTCGACGCCACCGCCATCGACGCCGTCGACCTGGTCCGCCAGGTCGTGGACCGCTTCACCAGCGAGGACCCCGACCGCACGGTCCACGTGGTCGCCCCCGACCACGCCGTCTACTGCCGCGGCGACTGGATGCGGATCGACCAGGTGCTCGGCAACCTGCTCTCCAACGCCCTGCGCTACGCCCCGCCGCACGAGCCGGTCGAGGTGCGCCTGGTCCCCCAGGGCCGCGAGGTCATCTTCGAGGTCCGCGACTGGGGCCCGGGCATCCCCATCGACGAGCAGTCGCGCATCTTCGAGCGCTTCCACCGCGTCGGCCACTACATGACCAGGGAGCCGGGCGGCGCCGGCCTCGGTCTGTACCTGGCCAAGCGGCTGGTCGAGGCCATGGGCGGCCGCATCTGGGTGTCCAGCCGCCTCGGCCACGGCTCGGTGTTCTCCTTCGCCCTCCCGGTCGAGCCCAGCCTCAACGCGGTCGCCCCCCGCGACCGCCACACCGGCTAGGGCAGCGCGGGTCGGTATCCTCTTGCAGGCTGCCGTGCCGGCCAAGGGAGGGCGGCATCCGGGACGCGAGGAGGCGTGCTTGCAGCGACGGGTGATCATCATGGGCGCGGCAGGCCGCGACTTCCACAACTTCAACAGCGCCTTCCGCGCCGACCCGGCCACCAGGGTGGTGGCGTTCACGGCCACCCAGATCCCCTACATCGACGACCGGACCTACCCGGCCGCCCTGGCCGGGCCCGCCTACCCCGAGGGGATCCCGATCTTCCCCGAGGAGCGGCTTGAGGACCTGATCGCCGCCCAGGACGTGGACGAGGTGGTGTTCAGCTACTCCGACGTCCGCCACCTCGACGTCATGCACGTCGCCTCCAGGGTCCTGGCGGCCGGGGCCGACTTCCGGCTGCTCGGCCCCAAGCAGACCGAGCTCGTGGCGGCGGTGCCGGTGGTGGCGGTGTGCGCGGTCCGCACCGGGTCGGGCAAGTCCCAGACCACCCGGCGCGTCGCCGAGATCCTGCGCGCCGCCGGGCGCAAGGTGGTGGCCATCCGCCACCCCATGCCCTACGGCGACCTGGCCAGCCAGGCCGTGCAGCGGTTCACCACGGTGGAGGACCTGGTGGCCGCCCGCGCCACCATCGAGGAGCGCGAGGAGTACGAGCCGCACCTGGCCGCGGGCACGGTCGTCTACGCCGGGGTCGACTACCACGCCATCCTGGAGCGGGCCCAGGCCGAGGCCGACGTCCTGCTGTGGGACGGCGGCAACAACGACCTGCCGTTCTACCGGCCCGACCTGCACATCGTGGTCGCCGACCCGCTGCGGGCCGGCCACGAGTCCAGCTACCACCCCGGCGAGGCCAACGCCCGCGCCGCCGACGTGCTGGTCATCAACAAGGT
>JBJMHP010000336.1:0-6923 GCA_045807325.1 Actinomycetes bacterium
GAGGAGGACGAGGTACTCGCCCTCCTCGGTCGCCAGGTCGACGCCGTCCACGGCGTGGACGCGCCCGCCCTCGAACTGCTTGACGAGCCCCCGGACCTCGACGACGACGGTCACGTCCGGCCGCCGATCACGTGCCGCCGACCAGGCCGCGGGCCCGCCACTTCTCGAAGATCGGCTTGATCTGGGCCTCGGCCTGGGTGACGGCCTGCTTGGGGGTGGCCTCGCCGCGGGCCGCCCGGGCGAACATGGTGGGGATCAGGAAGGTCCCGAACACCTCCCCGATGGCGGTGTTGGACGGCCCCGGGTAGCCGATGTTGGTGCTCCACTTGGTGGCGTCCTTGAGGAAGGCCAGCTTGTCGGCCGGCTTGGCCCCGAACGGGTCCTTGGCCAGCCAGCCGTTGAGCTGGGGCACGCGCTCGGCGAAGGCCGGGAAGTCGTACAGCTTGGACGCCCAGGTGGCCGCGGCGAAGTTCTGGGTGTAGTAGAGGAGGAACTCCTTGGCCGCGTCGGTGCCGGTGGCGTACTTGGGGATGATCCAGTTGTAGAGCACGTGCTGGGCGGCGCGGGCGTCGGCCGGGCCGCGCAGGGCCGGGACGAAGCCGACGTCGTCGGCCACCTCGGGGTTGGCTCCCTGGGCGGTACGCCAGGCCGAGATGGAGTTGAGGATGTAGGACAGCTTGCCGGCGATCAGGCCCTGGTTGTTGGAGGCGGGGTTCCAGGAGAAGACCTCGTCGGTCATGGACTGCTTGAACAGCTTGGTCATGAACTCGACGGCGGCCACCGTCTCCGGGGAGTTGATGACCACCCGCTCGTTCTCGTCCTGCACCGAGGCCCCGAACGACCACATCAGGGCCCGGCCGGCCATGTTGGAGTCGATCTCCTGGGACATGCCGATGCCGAGCTGGGTGTCCTTGGTCTTCTTGATCTCGGCCCCGCCCTGGAGCAGCTCGTCCCAGGTGGTGGGGCCCTTGGGCATGCCCACAGCCGTCCACAGCGAGGTCCGGTAGTCGCCGGGGTCGGGCACCCAGCCGGGCGAGTAGGCGTAGTAGCGGCCGGTGGCCGGGTTGAAGCTGGACTGCTTGCACAGCTCCAGCTGCTGGCCCCAGCGCTTGACGGCCTCGTCGGTGACGTCCTTGAGGTCGTTGACGCTCGGCTCGAACTGCGACAGCGGGGCGATGAACTGGATCAGGTCGTGGCCCTGGCCGGCCTGGATCTCGGCCGAGATCCGGGCCGGGATCTGGACGTTGTCGATGTGGTCGACGGTGACGTTGACCCCGACCTTCTTGCCCCAGTCCTTGGCGAAGGGGTCGAACCAGCTGTCGTGGCTGGGCACGAAGTGGCTCCACATCAGGATCTTGAGGTCGCCGGAGAGCTTGGACGCCGGCTCGGTGAAGGTGATGGCCGGCCCCTGGCCCTGGGCCTCCTGGCCGCCGCCCGGGCCGCCACCGCCGGGTTCGCTGGAGCAGGCGGCCATGGCCGCCCCCATGCCGGCGATGCCCATCACGCGCAGGAACTGGCGCCGGTCGGGTGTCCACAGGGACGAACGTGGTCGGGATCCACTGTCGGCCATCTGCACAGCCTCCCTTGGCCTGGGCATAGGGCGCCGAGGCGCCTCGACGTCCAAAGGAGCGCTTTACCCAGGTTCAGCGCACTTATGCATTTGGAGGACCCCAGACCCCGGCGGGCACGGCCGGCGGCAGGACCAGCACGCTCAGGCCCAGGCCGCCCAGGCAGGCCATGCCCAGCACCCCGGCCCACAGCTCCGGCGGCCAGGCGACCCCGTAGACCATGGCGTAGGTGGCCATCCAGGCGCCCCACAGCAGCAGCGGGACCAGCACGGCCACGGCCCGGAACGCCCCCGGCCGGTCGGGGCCGGGCCGCAGCCTGGCCACCAGCACGTCGGCTGCCAGCCCGCCGGCCACCATGGCCGGGACCAGCGCCCCAAGGGCGAACTCGCGCAGCGAGGTCAGCCCGACCGCACCGGCGCCGGCCACCAGGGCCACGGTGCCGAAGGACAGGCGCCAGCGGCGGGCCAGCAGCAGGACGGGCGCGACCACGATCAGGTTGGTGACCAGCACGCTGGCCACCCCGACGATGGTCGTGAGCAGCCCGTCCGGCCCCTCCACCTGGGGCGTCGAGGGGGCCCGGGTGACGAACGCCGACAGGTACTGGAAGAAGAACAGCACCACCGCGGTGGTCAGGGCGGTCGCCCACAGGGCGGGCAGCAGGGCCGTCGCCGGGGCGCGGGCCGGCAGCTGTGCCGAGGACCAGGCGGAGCGGACCGGGCTGGTCACCATCAGCAGGCCGCCGCTCAGCAGCAGCAGGTGGGAGGGGCTGAGCAGGGCGGCCACGCCGACCTCGACCCCGAACAGGGTGTGCCAGGCGCCGTCGGCGACCCCACCGACCACGAACATGGCCATCCCGACCAGCCCGAGCCCGTAGCCGGCCGGGACCAGGGCGGGGTCGAGGCGGCCGCCGCGCTGGAAGCGGGCCACCAGGCGGGCCAGCACGACCGCCGACACCAGGAAGCCGGCGTAGAAGATCGCGTGCCAGGGGCTGAAGAAGGTCTCCAGCCCCGGCTGGTTGACGTGCGCCCAGCCGTCAAGGAACAGGCCGGCGACCACCCAGGTGCCGAGCAGGGCCGCGGCCAGGTCGTCGCCCCAGCCGGCCCGGGGCCGGCCGCCGGTGGCGGCCCCGCCGGCCGCGGCCGTCCAGACGCTCGCCATGGGTCGCCTCCCGCGGGGAATCGGCAACGCTCACTGCATTGATGCGCGCCGGCCCGGGAACGGTCAACCTGGAGCGATGGCCAGGCGTAGCGCGGGGATCCTGCTCTACCGTCGACGCGACGGCGGCGTCGAGGTGCTGCTGGTGCATCCCGGCGGCCCGCTGTGGGCCAGGCGGGACGCCGGCGCCTGGTCGATCCCCAAGGGCGAGTACGGCGAAGGCGAGGACCCGGCGGCGGTCGCCCTGCGGGAGTTCGAGGAGGAGACGGGCCAGCGGCCCCCCGAGGCCGCGCTGCTCCCCCTGGGCGCGGTCCGCCAGCGGGGCGGCAAGGTCGTCACCGCCTGGGCGGCGCCCGGCGACCTCGACCCGGCCGCGGTCACCAGCAACACCTTCATGCTGGAGTGGCCGCCCCGCTCCGGCACCCGCCGGGAGTTCCCCGAAGTCGACCGGGCGGGCTGGTTCGACCCGGCCACGGCCAAGGAGAAGCTGCTGGCCGCCCAGGCCGAGCTGGTCGACCGGCTGCTGGCCGCCCTCGACCGGGACTGAGGGCCGCTCAGCGCATGGCCGGCGCGAGGGCGCGCGGGGTGAGCACCTCCGCCGGCACCGGCCGGGGGGTGTGGACAACGCCGCGCACCCCAACCCGGGATCGGCTACGCTCCCCCACCGGGGACTCGGCAGCGGCCCGGGTGGCTGTGGCGCGGCCCCCGCGCCGAGCGGGCGTGGGATGGAGCGGGTGCGGCACGGCTGGGGAACTTGGCGTGGGACCGGGAGGTTCTGGCAGGTGGCTGGAGGGATGGCATGGACGAGGTGATGGTTGGGCTCGCGGCGCTGGAGCGGACGCCGCTGTTCGCGGGGCTCGGCCGCGAGCACCTCGAGGAGGTCCTCCGGGTCGGGCGCCGGGTGTCGTTCGACACCGGCCAGGCCATCGTGGAGCGGGGCGACCCCGGCGACGCCATGTACATCATGGTCAGCGGGGCGGCCGAGGTGGACGTGGGCGGCCGCTTCCACCGGCTGGAGCGGGGCGACTTCTTCGGCGAGATGGCGGTGCTGGCCGGCAAGCCGCGCGAGGCCACGGTCAAGGCGGTGGAGCCGGTGGAGGCCCTGCGCATCCCCGCCGACGACTTCCAGGCGTTCCTGCTCGAGCATCCCCAGATCGCCCTGGGCATGCTCCAGAGCCTGGTCGAGCGCCTGCGGGAGGTGCAGGACCGCCTCGACACCTGGATCGGCGGCGTCTGGTAGCCGCCGGCGTCACTTGGCGTCGGCGTAGCAGTCGACCACGGCCACGGCCAGCGGGAACCGGACGCTGGTGTCGCCGAAGACCAGCCGGCCGCTCTCGTCGGCGGCCTCACCCAGGACCCCGGCGACCCGGTCGGCGTCGGCCCGCGGGCAGTGCACCACCACCTCGTCGTGCTGGAAGAAGACCAGGTGGGGGCCGGTCGGCCGGTCCGGCCGCCCGGGGTCGCCGAGCCGGCGGCGCACCGCCGCCAGCAGGACCAGGGCCCAGTCGGCGGCGCTGGCCTGGACCACGAAATTGCGGGTGAAGCGGCCCCGGTCGCGGGCCGCCCGCCGGGCCCGCCCTCCGGCCTCGGCGTCCGGGTCGGCCCCGCCGGCCCGTTCGGTGGCGGCCAGCCAGCCCGAGGAGGGCGCCGGGCATGTCCTGCCCAGGCGCGAGCGGACCAGCCCGCCCTCCTCGCCGGCCCTGGCCGCCGCCTCCACGTAGCCCACGGCGGCCGGGAACCGCCGCCGCAGCACCGTCATCAGCTGGCCCACGTCGCCGCCGTACATGGCGGCCAGCAGGGCGGTCTTGGCCCGCGCCCGGTCGCCGGCGAACGCGTCGGCGGCCAGGGCGGCGTACAGGTCGCCGCCGGCGGCCGCCTGAGCCAGCCCGTCGTCACCCGACAGGGCGGCCAGCACCCGGGGCTCGAGCTGGCTGGCGTCGGCGACCACGAACGTCCAGCCGGGGTCGGCCACGACCGCCCGACGCAGGGCGTGGGGGATCTGGAGGGCGCCGCCGCCCCGGGTCGCCCAGCGGCCCGACACCACCCCGCCGGGCACGTACTCGGGCCGGAACCGGGCGCCGGCCACCCAGGCGTCCAGCCAGGTCCAGCCGTAGGCGGCATGCAGCCGCGACAGCTCCTTGTAGGCCAGCAGCAGCGGCACGGCCGGGTGGTCGACGCCCCGCAGCACATGCGAGCGGGTCGAGGGCAGCGGCGTGCCGGCGGCGGCGAAGGCCTTCAGCACCTGGGCGGGCGAGTCGGGGTTGAGGCGCTGGCCGCCGAAGGCCTCCCCGATCCGGGCGGCCAGCTCCGTCAGCCGCCGCGGAGCCGTCCCGGCCCGCGGCCTCGGCCCGAGCAGCTCGGTCAGCACGGCGTCGTGCACCCCTGGCCGCCACGGCAGCCCGGCCGCGGCCATCTCGGCCGCCGCCAGGGCCCCCGCCGACTCGGCCGCCACCAGCAGCCCAAGGCCAGCCGGCCAGCCCCCCGACCCGCCGGCTCCCGGCCCGCCGGCCAGCCGTCGCTGCTGGGCGGCGTGGACGGCCACCACCCCCGCCAGCAGCTCCGCCCCCTCGGGGAGGCCGAGCAGGTCATGGTCGAACAGGGCCGGCTGGCCGGCCCGGGCCGCGCGGGCGGTATCGTCTGGGACCGGGCGGCCCTCGAGGCGGGCCCAGGCCGCGGGGAACGAGCGGGGCTCGCCCCAGCGGCCGTCGGCGGCGAGCAGGATTCCCTCGGTCAGGCTCAGGTCGTGGCAGCGGTCGACCCGCACCCCGGACCGCAGCAGCTGCGGGTAGAGCTCGGCGGTGGCCGTCCACACCCAGCGCGGCCGTTCGGCCCGCTCCCGCTCGGCCACCGCCGGGGCGAGGTCCCGCACCGGCTCCGGCGACCCCTGGGGCGTGCCCTCCTCGGCGAGGGCCTGCAGCAGCCCCCCGCCCTCGGCTCCGACCACGACCGCGACCCGCATCGCCGGCCAGTCTGCCCGCCCCCAGCGACAATCCGCTCCAGGGGCAGCCGACGGTCAGTGCTCGGGGACCAGCCGCCGCAGCAGGGGCTCGGCGGCGCATCCTCCACCGTCGTCGTGGGGGGATGGGAGACTCCAGGCGTTGCCATGGTGGTCTGATCGAACACCGGCCGGCATGGGTTGAGCCACCCCCGCGACCAGGACCCGGACGGGAGGAGCACACGATGAGCCTCGTCACCGAGAACCAGCCGGACGGCACCCCGACCTGGATCGACCTGACCACCCCCGATCTGGAGCGGGCGATGGGCTTCTACGGGGCCCTGTTCGGCTGGGAGTTCCAGGTCGGGCCGCCGGAGACGATGCACTACACCCACTGCCTGCTCGGCGGCCGTCGGGTCGCGGCCCTGGCCCAGAACCCCGATCCGGCGGCCACCGCGCGGGTCACCGACGCCGGCGGCAGCATCGCGATGGCCCCGACGGACATCCCCGGCCAGGGCCGCATGGCCATCGCCAGGGACCCGGTCGGCGCCCAGTCCGGCCTGTGGGAGGGCCGCGGCCACGTCGGCTGCGAGGTCGTGAACGAGCCCGGGTCGCTGGTCCGCAACGACCTCGTCACCTCCGACCCCGAGCCCGCCCGTGCCTTCTACGCGGCCGTGTTCGACTTCAGTCTGGACGTCAACCAGGACCTGCCCGGCTTCGACTTCGCCTTCCTGCGCCGCCCCGACGGCCACGAGATCGGCGGGATCATGGGCATCGAGGGGGCGCCGTCCTCGTCCTGGTCGACCACCTTCGAGGTCGCCGACACCGACGCCGCCCTGGCCCGGGCCGCCGAGGCCGGCGGCAGCCCCGGTACGGCCGAGGACTTCGTCTACGGCCGCATGGCCACCATCACCGACCCCTTCGGCGCCGAGTTCACGGTGATCGCCCGTCCGCCGTCCCAGCCGGGCTGAGCCTCAGTCGGGGCCACCGTCCCGGCCGACCAGGAACCAGGTGGTCATCTCGCCCTCGCCCTTGACCTGGATCGGCCCCCGGCGCTCCAGCCGGAAGCCGTCGCGCAGCCGCCGGTAGGTCCGCTCGGTGACCTGGATGCAGCCCGGCACCCCGTTGGACTCCATCCGGCTGGCCGTGTTCACGGTGTCGCCCCACAGGTCATAGCTGAACTTGCGCCGGCCGATCACCCCGGCCACCACCGGGCCGGTGTCGATGCCGATCCGGGCGGCCAAGGACTCGCCGGCCGGGTCGGT
>JBJMHP010000337.1:0-5523 GCA_045807325.1 Actinomycetes bacterium
GCGGCGAACGCGACGGCGACCACGGCCAGGATCGTGATGGTGAGCGTCTCGGCCAGCTTGGTGGTCAGGCTGGTCACCCCGTTGAGGTCGCGGTTGCGGTGGCCGGCCAGCCAGCGGCTGATGTCGGCGTCCTCGCGCCCCAGGGCGTCGTGGCTGAGGACCTTGCTGAGCAGCCAGCCCAGGCCGACCAGGGCCACCGCCAGCACCACGGCGCAGGCCAGCAGGAACAGGGCCGGGGGGACGCCGTCGCGGAGCCGCCGCCAGCGGGCGGCCAGGGCGGTCTCGCGGTCGTCGGGCGCCGGGTCGAGCGGTCCACGGGTCGAGCTGGCGGCCATCGGTCTCCTTCCGTCACGGTCGGGCTGCGGTGCCTCACCAGCCGCATGCGCAGTCAAGAAGCCGAGCAAACTATCCTTCGGTACCCGTGGCCGTGGACGGCCATGCTTGCTCTCCCGGTTGGCCGGGAAGTCGCAGGCCGCCCGACGGGAAGATCGTAGTGGAGCGACGGAAGGAGCGACCGTGCCAAGCGCCCGCACCTGGCGCCGGGCCGCCGTCGTCGGCGGCCTCGGGCTCGCCGGCGTGTACGCCTTCGAGGCGGCCCAGTACCACCGCACCGCCGGCAAGGGCTTCGAGCTGGAGAGCCCGCCCGCCCCGGGCACCCCCGACTTCGCCCGGATGGTGGAGGCCCTGACCGTCGCCCCGCTGCGCCAGGGCAACCGCGTCACCGTGCTGCGCAACGGCTGCGAGATCTTCCCGTCCATGCTGGAGGCGATCCGCTCGGCCGAGCGGAGCATCAACTTCGCCACCTACGTCTACTGGACGGGCAGCATCGCCCCCGAGTTCGCCGAGGCCCTGGCCGAGCGGGCCGAGGCCGGGGTCGAGGTCAACGTGCTCCTGGACGCCGTCGGGGCGGCCAGGATGGACCGGTCCCTGATCGACCGGCTGGACGACGCCGGGGCCAAGGTGGCCTGGTTCCGGCCGCCCAAGTGGTACACCCTGCACAAGCTGAACAACCGGACCCACCGCAAGATCCTGGTCGTCGACGGCCGGGTCGGCTTCACCGGCGGGGTCGGCATCGCCGAGGAGTGGACCGGCAACTGCGAGGACCCCGGCCACTGGCGCGACACCCACGTGCGGGTCGAGGGCCCGGCCGCCCGCGACCTGCTGGGCGGCTTCCTCGACAACTGGTCCGAGGCGACCCAGTGCATCCTCTCCGGCCCCGACCATCTGCCCGACGTCGTGGGCTTCGACGACGGCATCCAGGTCCAGGTCACCCGGAGCACGGCCGAGAAGGGCTCGACCGACGCCGAGCACCTGTTCTACGCGGCCATCGCCTGCGCCAGGGAGCGGATCTGGCTGACCACCGCCTACTTCGCCCCCCGGCGGGCGTTCGTGGAGGCCCTGTGCGAGGCGGTGGGGCGCGGGGTCGACGTGTGCGTGCTGACCAACGGCCCCCACATCGACAAGCAGGTCGTCCGTCAGGCCGGCCACCGAATCTACGAGCACATGCTGGAATGTGGTGTCCGGATCTTCGAGTACCAGCGGACCATGCTCCATGCCAAGGTGATGCTCGTGGACGCCAGCTGGGCCACCATCGGGTCGATCAACTTCGACAACCGCTCCTTCGCCCTCAACGACGAGCTCAACCTGTCGCTGCGCGACCGGGGGGTGGTGGCCGGGCTGGAGAAGCACTTCCTGGCCGACCTGGACGACGCCCTCGAGCTGGAGCTGGCCGCCTGGCGGGCCCGGCCGGTCGGCCAGCGGGCCAGGGAGCTGGCCAGCGCGGCCGTCCGCCGGGAGCTGTAGCCGGTGCCCGACCAGGACGTCACCCGCGGCCACGGACCGGCCGAGCACGCCGCCGAGGAGCTGTTCCGGGCCCGGGCGGCCCGGTTCCTGCGCCGCCGCCTGGACCCGGGGGCGGCCACCGGGCTGGCCCTCACCGTCGCGCTGGCGCTGATCTTCGCCGCCGCCCTGGGCTTCGGGCTGGTCGCCGACATGGTGACCTCCAGGACCGGCCTGTACCGCTGGGATGCCAGCGCCGCCGCCTGGGGGGCCGAGCACGCCACCCCCACCTCGACCTGGGTGCTGGGCATGGTCACCTGGCTGGGGGCGACCGTCACGGTGCTGTCGGTCGCCGTCGCCCTCGGGGTCCTGGAGTGGGTCGAGCGGCGTCGGCTGGCCGTGCTCGCCTTCATGCTCGTGGTGGTGGTCGGCCAGAACCTGATCGCCAACCTGGTCAAGGTGCTGGTCGACCGGGAACGCCCGCCCGTGCCGCACCTGGCAGCCGCCAGCGGCTTCTCGTTCCCCTCGGGGCACACCGCGGCCGCGGCCGCCACCTGGGCGGCGGTCGCCCTGGTCCTGGGCCGAGGCCGGCCGCTGCGGGTCAAGGCCTTGCTCGGCGTCGGGGCGGCCCTGCTCACCGTGGCCGTGGCCGCCTCGCGGGTGCTGCTGGGAGTGCACTGGCTGACCGACGTGATCGGCGGGGCGGCCCTCGGCTTCGGCTGGTTCGTGGTCTGCTCGGTCGCCTTCGGCGGCGCCCTGCTCCACTTCGGCGCCCCGGCCGAGCGGGTCGAGGCCGAGGAGGCTAGGCTGTCGGGCGTCCAGGAACGCCGACCGCCAGGAGCCCACCCCATGCCCGAGCCCGAGCCGAGCCGCGAGCAGGTCGACAGCCGCGCCGGGTCGCTGGCCGCCGATCCGGGCGAGCATGTCCAGGACCCCGAGGCCCAGGCCAGGGCGCTGCTGGAGGAGTCGGAGGAGCGGGTCGAGGACCCGGCGGCCCGGGACCCGGACGACCAGGGCGTCATCCGGCGCCAGTCCGGCGAGGGCGTCACCGCGGACTGACCCATGACGATGTCGGCGGACGGGTTGCGGCAGGCTCTCGACCAGCTCGCCGACCTCAGGACGTCCCCGGTCTCGGTCGAGGAGGCCCTGGACCAGGTGGTGGCGTCGGCCGACGCCCTGTTCGGGGTCGACGGGACCGTCCTGATGCTGGTCGACCGCGACCAGGTCCTGCGCAGCCTGGCCGTCTCCGATCCCCGGGCCGCCCTGCTGGAGGAGCTCCAGGCCGAGCACGAGGAGGGCCCGTGTGTCGACGCCTTCGACGACAAGGAGCCGGTCGCCGCCGACGACCTGGGCCAGGAGGACCGCTGGCCGGCGTTCTCGCCCGACGCGGCCCGCCGTGATCTGCTGGCCGTGCTGGCCAGCCCCATCCCCTACAGTGAGCAGGCGGTCGGGGTGGTGGCGGTGTTCGCGACCGAGCCCCACCCCTGGACCGGGGCCGAGCGGGAGGCGATCGTCGCCTTCACCGAGCTGGTCGCCCTGCTCATCCTCAACGCCATGGAGGCCACCGAGCGTGGCCGGCTGGCGGCCGAGCTCCAGGTCGCGCTCGACTCGCGGGTGGTGATCGAGCAGGCCAAGGGGGTGCTGGTGGGGCGCCACGGGCTCACCACCCGCCAGGCCTTCGAGCGGCTGCGCCGCGCGGCCAGGGACCAGCGCCGGCCCCTCGCCGAGGTGTCGCGGGCGGTGGTCAGCGCGGCCGAGCACCGATGACCTCGGGCTGCTAGCCTGCGGGCATGCCGCTGGACGCCCTCACCTCCGCTGAGATCTCGCTGCCCGCGACCCCGGACGCGACCCAGGTGCGCGAGCGCATCGCCGTCCTGTCGCGCCACGTCGACCTGGTCGGGCTGACCGACAACCACGCCGGCAGGCCGCGCATGTCGCCGCTGGCCGCGGTCGCCCTGGCCCGAGAGCAGGGGGTGGCCACGGTGGTGCACGTCTCCTGCCGCGACCGGAACCGGCTGGCCCTGCGCTCCCAGGTGATCGGGGCGGCCGCGCTCGGCTCCGAGGGGATCCTGTGCCTGTACGGCGACCCGGTGCCGGGTGTGCCCCGGGTCCGCGACTACACCACCACCAGGCTGCTGGCCGAGGCCAGGGACTGGGCGGCCCCCTTCGACCTGGCCCTTGGGTGTGTGGCCGACCCGTTCCGGCCCGACGTCGAGGCCGAGCTGGCCCTGCTCGGCCGCAAGGTGGCCGCCGGGGCCGACTTCGTCCAGACCCAGATGGTGTTCGACCCGGCCGGGCTGGCCGGCTTCCTGGAGCAGGCGGCCGAGGGCGGCAAGCTGGGCGACTGCCGGGTCCATGCCAGCGTGCCGGTGATCCGCACCGCCCGCATGGTCGACATCCTCAACCAGACCCTGCCCACCCGGATCCCGGAGCGGGTCGCGGCCCAGATCGCCGCCGGCGGCGGCATCGACCTGGCCGTCGAGACGGCCATGGTCCTGGCCGGTCTCGACCGGGTCCACGCCCTGCACCTCATGTCCTGGGGCTCGGAGGAGCAGGCGGGCCAGGTCGCGGCCGCCTTCCGGGCGGCCAGGGGCGCCCCGCCGGAGCGGCCCGTCCAGGCCTGAGCCGCCGGCTCAGCGGGGGATGGCGGTGGCCTTGAACTCGTTGAGGTCCGGCCAGTCCTCGACCATGGCCAGGACCCGCTCCAGGGTGGAGCGGGCGGCCTCGGCGGTGGCCGGGCGGTCCATCAGGCGGACGAACACCGCCCGGCGGTCGGTGACGAAGGTGGGCACGCCGAACACCCGGGAGGTGTCGACCGCCCAGGTGTGGTCGGCGGCCAGGGCGGCCGTGGGGCCGCCGGAGGCGACCAGCTTCTCGACCTCGCCGGGGTCGACGCCGGCCAGAGCAACGGCCTCGGCCAGGACCTCGGGGTCGTTCAGGTCGCGGCCGTGGTCGTGGCGGGCGGCGAACAGGGCCAGGTGGGCGGCCGGGAACCGCCCGGGCAGGTGGTCGCGGACGGCCAGGCCCCACTGCAGGGCCAGCACGCCCGAGCGCGGCTCGGCCCCGGGCGCCCAGACCGGCGCCTCGCCCTCCTCCAGGTGGACCTGGGAGAGGGAGAAGGCGCGGAACTCGGCCTCGAACGGCTCACCGGCCTCCAGGGCGCGCACGACCACCTCGGCCGCGTTCCTGGCGAACGGGCAGAGGTAGTCGTGGGTGATCGCGAAGCGGCGCATCAGGCGGCGACGAGGTCCTCCAGGCGGGCCCGGATCTCGGGGCTGCGCAGCGACGCCAGGGCGTCGCGCTCCACCTGACGGGCCCGCTCACGGGAGAACCCCATGACGGCCCCGACCTCCTCCAGGGTCCGGGGAGTGCCGGAGTCCAGCCCGAAGCGCAGGATCAGCACCTGCCGCTCCCGCTCCGGGAGAGCGTTCAGCACCTGCTCCAGGGCCTCACGACCCACCGCCTCGACCGCCAGCTCGTCCGGCCCGACGGCGCTGTCGTCCTCCAGGAAGTCCTGGAGGGCGGCCCCGTCGTCCCCGATGGGCGTGTCGAGGGAGGTGATGGCCTGGGCGGTGTCCTTGAGCCGGACGACCTTGTCCACCGGCATGTCCAGCTCCACGGCCAGCTCGTCGTCATTCGGCTCGCGGCCCAGCAGCTCGTGCAGGCGGGTCTGGGTGCGGCGCAGCCGGCCCACCTGCTCGTCGACGTGGACGGGGAGGCGGATGGCCCGGGCGCCCCGGTCGG
>JBJMHP010000338.1:0-6912 GCA_045807325.1 Actinomycetes bacterium
CGGGTAGGCCTCGTCGAAGATCAGGAAGTAGCCGCCCGGCTTCAGCGCCCGGGCGACTGCGGCAAAGGCCCCTGGCTTCAGCGACGGGGCGATCTCGTGGACGACCAGGAAGCTGGTGACGACGTCGTAGGCGCCGTCCTCGCCGAGCTGGTCCACGCTCTGGGCCCGGGCCTGGCAGCGGTCGCCCAGGCCGCGCTCCTCGATCAGCCGCCGGGCCAGTTCGACCGAGTAGGGCTCGACGTCGATCCCGACACAGGAGGTCCTTGGGAACCGCTCGGCGAGCTGCACCACCGCCCAGCCGCCGCCACAGCCCACGTCCAGCACCCGGGCGCCGTCCTCGAATCGGGCGGCCAGGGCGGGCAGCCGGGGCAGCACCAGGTCGACGAAGATGCGGGGAAGGGCCTTGAGCGCCTCGGCGACCTCCCGCATGAACTCCTCGCCGTGCGCCTGGTAGGACCTGGTCGTCCCGGCTCGGAAGTGGCCGACGTAGTCGCGGTAGTCCTCACCCAGGACCATGTGGACCCTCGGCTGGTGAGCCAGGTAGAAGCTTGACTCGGGGTCGCCGAGGATCTGGTCGAAGTGGGCCGCCATGCGCCATCCGGGGCCCTCGCGCTCCAGCAGCCCGAAGGAGAACGCGGTGCGGCAGAGCACGTCGGTGTAGAAGGGGTCGGTGCCGAGCTCGGCGGCCAGATCCTCGGAGGCGAGGCCGGGGCTACGCACCAGGGCCTCCCACACCCCCAGCTCCCGGGCGATCTCGAGCAGGTGGGTGACGTGGTAGCCGGCGATCAGGTCGTACAGCCGGCTGACCTGGTCGGCCAGGGTCGGAGGGCCGTCGGGCGCCATGGTCCGGAGCATACCAACCCATCCTCGGTGACAGCCCGGTGGATCCTCACACGCCGGCGCACACGCCGACCCTGGATCCTCCGTGCCGACGATGTCCAGCAAGGAGGAGCGCATGAGCGTCACCCAGACCCAACAGCCCGACCTGGCCGCAGTCAAGGCGCGTCAGCGGCAGACCTGGGCCAGCGGCGACTACTCGGCCGTGGCCGCCCTGATCGTGCCCATGGCCGAGAAGCTGGTCGACACGGCCGACCTGCAGGCCGGCCAGCGGGTGCTGGACGTGGCCTGTGGCAGCGGCAACGCCGCCCTGGCCGCGGCCCGCTGCGGCTGCGAGGTGACCGGCATCGACTACGTGCCCGAGCTGCTGGAACGGGGCCGGGCGCGGGCGGCGGCCGAGGGCCTCCCGGTCGAGTTCGCCGAGGGTGACGCCGAGGACCTCCGGTTCCCCGACGGCGCCTTCGACGCCGTGCTGTCGGTTGTCGGGGTGATGTTCACCCCCGACCAGGAGCGGGCCGCGGCCGAGCTGGCCCGGGTGTGCCGGCCGGGCGGGACGATCGCGGTGGCCAACTGGACCCCGACCAGCTTCATCGGGCAGATCTTCCGCACCGTGACCAGGTACGTTCCCGCCCCGGCGGGGGTCAGGCCGCCGGGCCTGTGGGGCACCGAGGAGCGGCTGCAGGAGCTGCTCGGCCCGGCGGTGTCGCGCCTCGAGGTCACCCCGCGGCAGTTCGTGTTCCGGTTCCGCTCCCCGGACGAGTTCGTGGACCTCTTCCGGACCACCTACGGCCCGGTCCACAAGGCCTTCCTGGCCCTGGACGAGCCGGACCGCGAGCGCCTCCACGCCGACCTGGCCGCCCTGGTCACGCAGTTCGACCGCGGCCCGGGGCCCTCGGTGGCCATGCCCTCCGACTACCTGGAGGCCGTCGCCGTCCGCAGCTAGGCGCCTACGAGGGCTCGGCGGGCGCGACCCGCGGGACAGCCCGGCCGCGCTCGCCGCGCTCCACGGCCCGGTGCGCCTCGGCGGCCCGCTCCAGCGGCCAGACCTCGCGGACCCGCATGGGCAGGTCCCCGGCGGCCAGCCGGTCGTGGGTGTACAGCGGGCCGGCGGGCAGGGTGAGCCGCTGGTCGCCGCCGGCCATGAGCACGATGCGGCCCCCATCGGCCAGCGCCCCCGGCCCGGGCCAGGCTGGTCATCATGGTGCCGACGTTGTCGGCGGCCCGGCGGTAGGCACCGGCAGCTCCCCGACCCGGATGGCCTCGGCCGGCCCCAGCTCGGCGATGTAGGCGGCCCGCATCCGCTCGGCCCTAGCCGGGCCGGACGATCTGCTGGACGGCCCAGCGGTTGCCGTCGGGGTCGGCGAAGAACACGAAGCGGCCCCATGGGAAGTCCTGGACCTCGCTGACCTCGACGTTGCCGTCGAGGAGCTGGGTGCGGGCGGCGTCGATGTCGGAGACGACCAGCTGGAGGCCGGTCACCGACCCGGGCTGGGCGTCGGTGAGGCCGGTGCCCAGGGCGATCGAGCAGGCCGAGCCGGGCGGGGTGAGCTGGACGAAGCGGAGGTTGTCGCCGACCTGGTGGTCATGGTCGGCGTTGAAGCCGACCTGCTCGGTGTAGAAGCGCTTGGCCCGGTCCACGTCGCTGACGGGGACCGCGACCAGCTCGAGCTTCCAGTCCATGGGCACGTCCTTGGCGCGGGATCCCGGCCGCCCACCCTATCGTGAAGGGCATGCGCACGCCGAAGATCACCTACCCGCCGGAGCTGCCGGTCAGCCAGCGCCGGGACGAGATCGCCAAGGCCATCCGGGACCACCAGGTGGTGGTGGTGGCCGGGGAGACCGGGTCGGGGAAGACGACCCAGCTGCCCAAGATCTGCCTGGAGCTGGGCCGCGGGGTGCGCGGGATGATCGGGCACACCCAGCCACGGCGGCTGGCCGCCCGCACCGTGGCCGAGCGGGTCGCGGCCGAGCTGGGCACCGAGCTGGGCGGGCTGGTCGGCTACCAGGTCCGGTTCACCGACCGGGTCGGCAGGGACACCCGGGTCAAGCTCATGACCGACGGGATCCTACTGGCCGAGCTTGAGCGGGACCGGTCGCTGCGCCGCTACGACACGATCATCATCGACGAGGCCCACGAGCGCAGCCTCAACGTCGACTTCCTGCTCGGCTACCTGCACCGGCTCCTGCCTCGCCGGCCGGACCTCAAGCTGATCATCACCTCGGCCACCATCGACCCCGAGCGCTTCAGCCGCCACTTCGGCGGCGCCCCGGTGGTCGAGGTGTCCGGCCGCACCGACCCGGTCGAGGTCCGCTACCGCCCGGTCGGGCTGGAGTCCGACGACGACCGCGACCAGACCCAGGGGATCCTGGACGCGGTCGACGAGCTGTGCCGCGAGGGCCCCGGCGACGTCCTGGTCTTCCTCAGCGGCGAGCGCGAGATCCGCGACACCGCCGACGCCCTGCGCGGCCACAGCTTCCCGCGCAGCCCCGGCGGGGTGGAGGTCCTGCCCCTGTACGCCCGGCTGGCCGCGGCCGAGCAGCACCGGGTGTTCCGGGCCCACGACCGGCGGCGGGTGGTGCTGGCCACCAACGTGGCCGAGACCTCCCTGACCGTGCCCGGCATCCACTACGTGGTCGACCCGGGCACGGCCCGGATCTCCCGCTACAGCCACCGGTCCAAGGTGCAGCGGCTGCCCATCGAGCCGATCTCCCAGGCGTCGGCCAACCAGCGCAAGGGCCGCTGCGGGCGCACCGCCGACGGCATCTGCATCCGGCTCTACAGCGGGGAGGACTTCGCGGCCCGGCCTGAGTTCACCGACCCGGAGATCCTGCGCACCAACCTGGCCTCGGTGATCCTCCAGATGACCTCGCTGCGGCTGGGCGACATGGCCGCGTTCCCGTTCATCGACCCGCCCGACCGGCGCAGCGTCAAGGCCGGCGTCGACCTCCTCGAAGAGCTGGGGGCGCTCGACGGGAGCCGGCTCACCCCGGTCGGCCGCCGGCTGGCCCAGGTCCCGGCCGACCCCCGCCTGGCCCGGATGCTGCTGGAGGCCGGCCGGCAGGGCTGCGCCCGCGAGGTCCTGGTGATCGTGGCCGCCCTGTCCATCCAGGACCCCCGCGAGCGCCCGGCCGACAGCCAGGAGCGGGCCGACGAGCTCCACCGCCGCTTCGCCGACAACGGCTCCGACTTCCTGACCTGGCTGAACCTCTGGCGCTACCTGCACGAGCAACAGAGCGCGCTGTCCTCCAACCAGTTCCGCAAGCTCTGCCGGGCGGAGTTCCTCAACTATTTGCGGGTGCGGGAGTGGCAGGACCTGCACGGCCAGCTGCGGTCGGCCGCCCGGGACCTCGGCATCAGGCTCAACCGGGCCGAGGCCGAGCCCGACGCCGACCGCATCCACACCGCCCTGCTGTCCGGGCTGCTCAGCCACATCGGGCTCAAGCAGGGCGACACCCGCGAGTACCAGGGGGCCAGGGGCACCCGGTTCGCCATCTGGCCAGGGTCGGCGCTGGCCCGGAAGCCGCCTCAATGGGTGATGGCGGCCGAGCTGGTCGAGACCTCGCGGCTGTGGGGACGGGAGGTGGCCCGCATCGACCCCGGCTGGGTCGAGCCGCTGGCCGCCCACCTGGTCAGGCGGACCTACGCCGAGCCCCACTGGTCGCGGTCGCGGGGGGCGGTGATGGCCACCGAGCGGGTCACCCTGTACGGGGTGCCGATCGTGACCGGGCGGCCGGTCAGCTACGGCCGCATCGACCCGCCGCTGGCCCGGGAGCTGTTCCTGCGCCACGCCCTGGTCGAGGGCGACTGGGAGACCTCGCATGAGTTCTTCGCCCGCAACCGGCGGCTGCTGGCCGAGGTGGAGGAGCTGGAGCACCGGGCCCGGCGCCGCGACATCCTGGTCGACGACCAGACCCTGTTCGACTTCTACGACCGGCGCGTCCCCGACGAGGTCGTCTCGGCCCGCCACTTCGACGCCTGGTGGAAGCGGGCCAGCAGGGACCGGCCCGACCTGCTCGACCTCGAGCGGTCGATGCTGATCGAGGACACGGCCGACGCCCCCGACGCCGGCGAGTACCCCGACAGCTGGCAGCAGGGCCGGCACCGGCTGCGCCTGACCTACCAGTTCGAGCCGGGCAGCGACGCCGACGGCGTCACCGTCCACGTGCCCCTGGCCGTGCTCAACCAGGTCCAGCCGGACGGCTTCGACTGGCAGATCCCCGGGCTGCGCCAGGAGCTGGTCACCGAGCTGATCCGGTCACTGCCCAAGGCAGCCCGGCGCAGCTTCATCCCCGCCCCCAACTGGGCCGCCTCGGTGCTGGAGCGGATCGGCCCGGCCGACGGGCCGCTGCTGGAGGTGCTGGCCCGCGAGCTGGAGCGGGCCGGCCCGGTCGAGGTCCCGCCCGACGCCTTCGACCTGGCCAGGGTGCCCGACCACCTGCGCATGACCTTCCGGGTCGAGGACCGCCGGGGCCGCGGGCCGGCCCGGGTGGTGGGCGAGGACAAGGACCTGGACGCGCTCAAGCGGCGCCTGGCCCCCCGCATGCGGGCCGCCATCGCCGCGGCCGCCCCCGGCCTGGAGCGTGACCGGGTGGACGGCTGGGACCTCGGCGTCCTGCCCCGGGTGGTGGAGGAGCGGCGCGGCGACCGGACGGTCAAGGGCTTCCCGGCCCTGGTCCCCGAGGACGGCCGGGTGGCCGTGCGCCTGCTGGAGACCGAGGCCGAGCAGGCCGCCGCCATGTGGGCCGGCACCCGCCAGCTGCTGCTCCAGTCCATCCCCTCGCCGGTCAGGTACGTGCTGGCCCGCCAGGACAACCAGGCCAAGCTGGCCCTGAGCCGCTACCGGCACGGCAGCGCCACCGACCTGTTCGCCGACTGCCTGGCCGCGGCCGCCGACGACCTGATCGCCGCCAACGGCGGCCCGGCCTGGGACGAGGCCGGGTTCCGGCGGCTGCTGGACGCCGTCCGGAGCGAGCTCGCCGACACCACCCTGGACGTGGTCTCGCGGGTCGCCCGGGTCCTGGCCGTGGCCGGCGAGGTCGAGAGCCGCCTGGCCGAGCTGACCAACCCGGCCTTCGGCCCGGCCACAGCCGACATCCGGGACCAGCTCGACGCCCTCGTCTACCCGGGCTGGGTGACGGCCACCGGCCGCCGCCGGCTCCCCGACGTCCTGCGCTACCTGCGGGCCATGGTCCAGCGCCTCGACCGGCTCCCCGGCGACCTGGCCGGCGACGCCGAACGCATGGAGAGCATCGCCTATGTCACCGACGCCTGGCGGCAGGCCCGCGACCGGCGGCCCGACGCCGCCGGCCTGGACGAGATCCGCTGGATGCTGGAGGAGCTCCGCGTCAGCTACTTCGCCCAGGCCCTCGGCACCGCCAGGCCGGTGTCCGAGCAGCGGGTCCTTCGCGCCATCGGCCAGCTCACCGGCTGAGCCGCCTCGCGACCCCGGACGCTCGGCGGGTGCCTTGACAAGCGGCGGACCAGCGCGGATGGTCCTTCTGCCCGGGTAGCCTCCATGGGAGGGCCGGGTGGACGTGCCAGCCGACCGTTCGGCACGAACCACCGAGCCACGAGCCCATCAGGGCGTGCGGGAGGCGGCCCGGCCGCGTCGCCGCCGGCGGCCGACGGGGGAGCCGCCGCCGCTGCCCCACCACCTCCAGACCAGCGGGATCGGGTGGCTGGTGGCCATGCTCGTCCTGGTGGCCCTGGCCGTCGCCGTCTTCGCCCGTGGCATGCAAGGGATCGCGGTCCGCGTGACCGTGGTCGACGACGCCGTGGTCCGCTGGCTGGCCGGGGCGGACCTGCCCGGCTTCCAGGCGCTGATGCGCGCCCTGAGCTTCCTGAGCTCCTGGTGGGTCCTGAACGGATTGCTGTACGGGCTCATCGTGGCCCTGCTGGTGCTTGGGCGCTTCCGGCACCTGATCGTCCTGCTCATCCTGGCGGAGCTGGTCAGCCTGCTGGCCGAGAACGTGCTGGCAGCGGTCGCCCAGCGGCCGCGGCCGTTCGGGGTGGTGATCCGGGAGGGCTGGGGCGGCTGGGCCATGCCGTCGGTCCAGGTGATGTTCTTCGCGGCG
>JBJMHP010000339.1:0-4148 GCA_045807325.1 Actinomycetes bacterium
CTGCTGCACGACCAGACCGGCCGGGACCTGTTCCGGGTGCTCAGCCAGCTGGCCGGGGTCACCGTCACCCTCGTCCCCTTCCGAGGCGTCGAGGGTCCCGCCCGGCGGCGCGTCCGGGCCGCCTGAACGCCAGCACGCCGACATATTCGCACGGCGCTCGCCCTACCGGGCCGGTCGGGGTGAGGATGACCACATGCCGCATGCGATGGAAGGGCCAGAGATGGGAGCCTCGGCCACCCCCGCCTCCGGACTGCCGGCCCAGGCGCTGACGCGGCCGCCCGCCCGCCGCGTGGTCAGCGGACTCCTGTTTGCCCTGGTGGGGTTGCCGCTGCTGACGGCGATCCTGACTAGCCGGGTCCTTCGCACATGAGGAGCCGTGGAGCGTTGAAGCTGTTGGGGCGCATTGGGTCCTCTGGTTGGTCAAGGGGCTTGGGTGGGGTCGATGTCCAGCAGGTGCAGCAGTCGGGCTTGCAGCGGTGGGGGTTGGGGGATGATCGGCGGGTCATTGCCGCTGGCGGGGATCAGCCGCAAGTGGGCCAGGGCCTCGAAGACCAGCCGGCCGGTTGGCCTGGCCGGCTGGCCGACGTACAGCCCCGGGAGGGTGAGGTCGGGGGCGATGGCGCGGCGGACCTGGCGTTCGACCAGGCAGAAGATGAGCAGGGCCAGGCAGATGACGGTGACCAGCGCCTGGATGCGCCGGTTGGACTGCAAGAACATCGGCGCGACCGCCAGCGGCCCCTTGAACGCCCCGTAGCGGCGCTCGACGACCTCCTGGCCCTTGTAGCGGGCCAGCACCTGGGCGGCGTCGGCCTGGGTGGGATCCAGGTTGGTCACCAGCGCGTACCAGCCGTCGGTGGCCTGCTCGGCGGCCAGCGCGTCGGGGTCGAACCACCAGGCCAGGGTCGGCTTGCCGGTGACCTGGTCGGTGCCGACCTCGGCGCGCAGCAGGCCGCTGACCCGGCGCTGCTTGGCGATGGCGGCCAGGCGCGCCTGAACCTTGTCGACGGTCGGGTAGTGGCGGCTGCCCAGGCCGTGTGTGAGCCGCTGGAGGTCGTCGCGGGCGCGGTCCAGCTTGCGGGCCCGGGCGGTAGCCGCCGCACCGGCGCGGG
This sequence comes from Actinomycetes bacterium, assembly GCA_045807325.1. Taxonomy (GTDB): domain Bacteria; phylum Actinomycetota; class CALGFH01; order CALGFH01; family CALGFH01; genus CALGFH01. The sequence continues at coordinate 1,110 of JBJMHP010000339.1, forward strand.
CCGAGGACCACACGAACAACCGGCGCAGCCTGAGCACGGGATCGGTGGTGCGCTTGCCGGCGATGGTCATGGTGTCTTCGACCACCCGGTAGCTGCCCCGCTGCTCGGGTTGCTTGCCGTGGTCGCGTTCGGCGAGGTAGTCGACCGGGGCGGCCGCCGCCACGTCCAGGCTGGCCAGCACCTCGGCGGGCACATAGGTCTTGGACGCCGGGGCGACAAAGTCGACCTTGGCCGCCAGCAGGTCACGCAGGTTGGCGTAGGAGACCAGCTTGGAGTCGCCCACCAGCAGGAAACGGCGCGGCCCGGCGAGCTTGCCCAGCGCCCGCATCGCCCCGGCGACCTGGGCCACCTCGCCGGCGCCGCCGTCATAGGCCCGATGCCACACCGGGACGCCGCCGTCGCCGGTCACCGCCAGCCCGGTCTGGACCTGCTTGAGGTCGGGGCGGCGGTCCTTGGGATGGCCGAACCGGGGCGCGATGAACCCATCCTCGGGCTCCTGGTAGGCGCCGTACAGCGAGATCGAGGTCATGTCCCAGTGCAGCCGGGCGACCTCCAGGCCGAAGCTGGCGATCGCACGGGCGCCGACCGACCCCACGATCTGGTCGAGCTTGGGCGCGATGGCGTCCAGGGCACGGCCGATCCGGTCGTCGTTGAGCGCCGCCGGTGGGACGCCGAAGACCTCGGGGACCGCCCACGCCGCCGCCCAGTCCTCCACCCGCCGCAGCGGCGCCGGGGAGGTCAGCCGGTTGGCCACCAGCACCTGGATCACCTGCCCGTGGGTCAGGGTGGCCACCTCCCGGACCGGGCAGGCCCGATCCACGATCCCTTCAAGGTCAAGGCGCCGGCAGAAGCTGGCCACCACCGGCAGCGCCCCCAGGGCCTTCTCCACGCTGGGCGGGCCGTAGCGGGCGCGCTGCCGGCGCGGCCGTGGTCCTGGGCGTTGGCGAGGCATCGCGGGATGCTCGCAGACCCCAAGCCACACCAGCACAACAACTCAGGAATGTTTCGATCAATCCCAAGCCCACACCTCCGCATGTGCGAAGGACGGGACTAGCTCGCCATAGCATCGGTCAAGTCCTGCTCGTGGGCGGGTTGGGTTGGGCCGTATGGGAGCGGCCGAGATGGTCACGGTGAGTGGTTGGGACTGTGGGAGGCCTTGGGTGTCCTCACGCCCGCACGCTGATGGGATGGCATGCGCGGTCTGGCCGCAACTCGCCACATCCGCGGTCTGGAGGAAGGTCCGAGGGGCCGGCGCCAAGCTAAGCGCGAGGTCTGGCCTCATAGCCTGAGAACGGCGTCTGATCGGCCCCTCGGAGGCCGAGATGTCGTCGGGTTCAGGCTGCTTGACCACCTGCCTTCCGCGCTGCGGCGCGTTTGGCTTCGAAGCGAGGATCAAAGTCGGCGCCCGAGGCCATGAGCGCAAACAAGGTGCGCCCGATGGCGTTGGCGGTGGCCGCGAGGGCGACCTTGGCGGGTTTGTGCTGCTGGGTGGTGCGGGTGCGCAGACGGTCGCGCCAGGGCCCGGGCTGCTGGCAGACGGCTGCGGCCAGGTCCAGGATCGCCCGCCGGCCCCAGGCCGAGCCCTCCCGGCTGATCCCGAGCCGGGCGTCGGCGGGTCCGGACTGGCTGCGGGCGGGGTCCAGCCCAGCCGCTCGCCACACCTTCGACCACTCCGCCCACCGGTCGGTGGAGCCCACGAAGGCCACGAACCCGGCCGCGGCGACCACGCCGACCCCGCGGAGTTGGGTGAGCTTGGCGCCCTGGGTGCGAGCCAGCAGGGGCGCCATGGCCGCCTCCAGGCAGGCGATCTCGCGGTCGAGGGTGTCGATCGTGCCAAGCAGAGCGGCTAAGGTGGCCGCCTTGCCGGCGGTGGCCGCTGGATGGGCAGGCAGCGCCGCCTGCGCCCGGCCGATAAGTCGGGTGGCCAGGGGTCGGGTGAGCCGGCACCCGCGGACAGCGAACAGCCCACGCAGCCCAGCGACGCTGGTGGCGGCGACGCGGGCCGGCGTCCAGCCCTGGGCGAGCAGCTCGAGCAGGACCCGGCCGGCCTTGGTGGCGAATAGGTCGCACAGCACCGGCGTGACCCCGGCGACGGTGTCCTTGGCCGAACAGCCCGGCCAGAGGCAGTCGACCAGCGCCCCGGCCTGCTGGCGCAGCCGACTGCGGCTATCGACCAGGTCTTTGCGCCCCGACCACAGCGGCCGCAACGCCGATGCGGCCGAGCCGTCCAGGTGCACCAGCGCGCCCTCACCGCGGGCCAGCAGCTCGCAGATGGCCGCCGCGTCCAGCCAGTCGGTCTTGCGCCGCCGGTTGCCCTGCTGCTTGCGGACCGCGGCCACCTGCGCCGGGTTCAGCACGCGCACCACGAGCTCGTCACGGTCAAGCAGGTGGGCGGTGAGCGTCTGGTGCTGGTGCCCGGCCGCCTCGATCCCGACCACGACCATCGCTGCATTGACCCTGGCGCTCGCGGCCCCAAGCACGCGCTCGAGTTCGGCCAGCCCAGCCCGGTCGGCGACCAGCCGCACGCCATCCACCACGACCTCGCCGAGCAAGTTGGACGCGACTACAAACCAGGTCGCCTTGGCCACATCGATGCCGACCAGCAGCACCCGCTCGGGATCGACGCCACGCACTAGATCCAAGAACGCGCCTGCCCGCTGGCCCCCGATGTGGGCACCATGCATCATCGTCCTGCCCCTTTCTGCTGACCGCTTTCTGTGACGGACCGCAGGCTGGCAGGAAGGGGCTCACTCATGCACTGCGGTATATCAGCCTGGATCCACCGCGGCGCGGGTTGATATCGCGTGAGTGGCCGGTTGAACGAGCGCAGGAAGGTCGCCAGAGTTCGAGGAACCATCACCCGGTGGCCCAGCACCTGGGCGGTGGACTCGGTGCACAGCACGTCAGCGTCGTCCATACAGTCACCACCGGCCACCAGCGCATGCACCGAGGTCAGCACCTTGCGGGCCGGCTGGTAATGGCCGGGACGGTCGCCGAGGTCGACCAGCTGGTCGACGACCGCCTCGATTCCCAGCCGCT
>JBJMHP010000340.1:0-7259 GCA_045807325.1 Actinomycetes bacterium
TGCGCCCCCTCCTCTCCCCCTCTCGACCCTCCCAGCTACCAGCTCCCCCGGGCCCGAGCCCTATGCTGGCGGGCGATGACACACCTGCGACGGCTGCGGCGGGCCGCGATCGACGTCGAGCCGCTGCGGCATGCCGACTTCCGGCGGCTGTGGCTGGGGAACTCGCTGGGGTTCATCGGCTTTCAGCTGACCGCGGTGGCGGTGCCGGTACAGGTGTATGAGCTGACCGGGTCGTCGTTCTGGGTGGGCATGCTGGGGCTGGTCGGGCTGGTCCCGCTGGTGATGTTCGGGCTGTGGGGCGGGGCGGTGGCCGACGCGGTCGACCGGCGGCTGCTGCTGCTGGGGTCGTCGCTGACCCTGTGGGGGTGCACCGGTGGGCTGCTGGTGGCGGCCCTGCTGGAGCTGGCCAGCCTGCCGCTGCTGCTCGGGCTGGTGGCGGTGCAGGCGGCGGGGTTCGCGGTGGCCTCCTCGACCCGGGGGGCGATCGTGCCCCGGGTGCTGCCGGTGCCGCTGGTGCCGGCGGCCAACACCCTGTCGTTCACCGCCTCCAACGTGGGCATGGTGCTCGGGCCCCTGCTGGCCGGGCTGATCCTGGCCCGCTGGTCATTCGCGGCCGCCTACGCCGCCGACTTCGTCGTGTTCACCATCGCCCTGTACGCCGCCCTGCGGCTCCCGGCGCTCCCCCCGGCCGGGGCGGCCATCACCCCGGGGCTGCGGTCGGTGGTCGACGGGCTGGCCTTCATCTTGACCTCCTCCCCGCCGTTTACGGCGGGGATTCCTGCCGCGTCGCGTGTGGTGCTCATGCGACGCCTCGGTGGGTTCCTGCTTCACCGGCAACTGCCAGGATCGCTCCTGGTCTGACACTGCCTCCACAGGCATTTTGGTCTCCGCCGGCCCGGCGGCGACAAGGATGCTCAGGATGTTGCGGGCCGCGTTGGCGTCCCGGTCGTGGATGACCCCGCATGCTTGGCACTCCCAGGAGCGGACGCTGAGCGGCTTGGGGCCGTCCCGGTGCCCGCAAGCCGAGCAGGTCTGCGAGGTCGGCTCCCAGCGGCCGACCTTGACCACGCGGCGTCCGTGCTGGGCCGCCTTGTCCTCCAACAGCCGCAGGAACAGACCCCAGCCGGCGTCGTGGACGCTCCTAGCCAGCCGCGTCCGAGCCAGACCCTTGACGCTCAGGTCCTCCACGGCGACCGCTTGGTTCTCACGAATCAGCCGCAGGGCCAGCTTGTGATGGTGATCGGCGCGCCGGTCGCGGACGGTGCGGTGGGCGACCGCGACCCGATGCCGGGCCTTGACCCGGTTGGCCGACCCCTTGCGCTTGCGGGCGAGCTGCCGTTGTGCACGGGCAAGCCGCCGCTGGGCGACGCGCAGGTGCCGGGGGTTGGGGATCGGCTCGATGGTGCCGTCGCTGGCGGCGACGGTGGCAAAGGCGGCCAGGCCAAGGTCGATCCCGGCAGTCCGCGTCACGGGGCGAAGCGGGGTCGGGTCGCGCTCGACCACGAACGAGGCGTAGAAGCGGCCGTCCGCCTCGCGGATGACGGTGACACTGGAGGGTACTGACGGCAGCGCCCGCGACCAGCGCACCCGCACCTGGCCGACCTTGGCCACATACAGCCTGCTCCCGTGCAGCGCGAAGCCGTTGCGGGTGAGCCGGATCGACTGACGGCCGTGCTTGGTGCGGAACCTCGGATGCCCGACCCGGCGGCCCTTGCGCGTGCCCGACAGGGAGGCGAACCAGTTGCGGTAGGCGCGTCGCGCGTCCTGGCACGCCTGCACCAAGGCGACCGAGGCGACCTCGGCCAGCCACGCCCGCTCGGGGGTGGTCTTGGCCAGGGTGATGACCCGGCGCTGCATCTCGGTGTCGGAGACCTTCTCGCCGGCGCCGTGGGCGCGCTCCCGCTCGCGCAGGGCGTCGTTGTAGACCACCCGAGCGCACCCGAACGCCCGCGCGAGCGCCTGACGCTGCCCTTGGGTCGGGTCGATCCGATAGCGGTACCTGACCAGCATGCTGCGCTGAGTGTATTTAGCCTATGCGACAGGATGGCGACTACCGGCGAGGTAGACACGTCGTCTCAGCGCTCAACGTGCATGTGGTCTTGGTAACCAAGTACTGGCGTGGGGTGCTGACCGCGAGCACCTGGGCGCCCTCCGCGAGGTGTTCGCCAGCGTGTGCGCCGACTTCGGCGCCGAGCTGGTTGAGATGGATGGCGAGGGCGACCACGTCCACCTGCTCGTCGCCTCCCCGCCACACGTGGCCATCGCCCGCCTGGTGAACTCCCTCAAGGGCGTCTCCGCCCAGTGACTGCGCCAGCGTTACCGCGTGCGCACCCACCGCGAGCACCTTTGGTCGCCGTCGTACTTCGCCGCTTCGGCCGGGGCGCCCCGCTGGAGATCCTCAAGCAGTACATCCGCCAGCAGCGCATCCCTGGCCGGCCGGGCTAGCCCTCGGCTAACCCTGCCCTGAACGGCGGGGCTTGCGCCCGGAAGATCCCCGTCAGCCGGCCGGTGCTGCTGCTGTCGTTCGCCGTCGACATCGTGGCCATGGTGCTGGCCATGCCGCGGGCCCTGTTCCCCGAGACCGCCGAGCAGCTCGGGGGCCGCGGCGCCGTGGGCTGGCTGTACGCGGCCATCGCCGGCGGGGCGGTCGTGGCAGGCCTGTCCTCCGGCTGGGTCGGGCGGGTCCGCCGCCAGGGGGTCGCCCTGGTCGCGGCCGTGGTGGCCTGGGGGCTGGCCGTGGCCGCGGCCGGGCTGGCCCGCTCGCTCTGGGTGATCGTGGCCCTGCTGGCCGTGGCCGGCGCGGCCGACCTGGTCTCGGCCGTCTACCGCCAGACGATCCTCCAGACCTACGCCCCCGACGAGATGCGCGGCCGCATGCAGGGGGTGTTCATCGTGGTCGTGGCCGGCGGCCCCCGCCTCGGCGACCTGCGGGCCGGGGCGGCCGCGGCCGCCTTCGGGGTCACCGCCTCCTGGGTCCTGGGCGGCCTGCTGGCCGCCGCCCTGGTCGCCTTCGCCCTGCTGGTCCCGGCCCTGCGCAACTACGACGCCCGCTCGTCGCTTCAGGCCGCCGAGCGCGATAGCGTGCTCCGGCAGAGTGGAACCTGAGCTCCGAACGGCACCGCGCCGGCGCAAGGGGAGGAGTCCGGTGACCACCGCGGTCCCACGGCTGGCGCCGACCTCCTGGACGACCTCGGCGGGCGACTGGCCCCGGCCGACGCCGACCTCGCCGCCCGCTACCCCAGAGGACGAGGGCACCAGGCAGCCGGTCCACACCGTCTATGTCCCGGCCGCCCAGCTGACCCCCGGAACGTGCTGGTCGACGGCCACCACGTGGTCTGGGACGGTAGGCTGCTCGGCGCCGACATGGACACGCCGCGCCGGGACCGGGCCCGCCGGCTGTGGCGGGAGGATGCGAGGTGAGCGGGCTGGAACCACTGGACCGGTTCAACCGGCTGCCCGAGGAGGCGGCGGCCACCGAGCTGCTGGCCGTCTGCCACTCGCGGCGCTGGGCCAAGGAGGTGGCCGCCGGCCGCCCCTATGCCGACCGGGCCGCCCTCCAGCAGGCCGCCGACCGGGTGTGGCTGGCCCTCGGCCCCGACGACTGGCTGGAGGCGTTCGCCGCCCACCCGCGCATCGGCGAGGGGGAGTCCGTGGGACCGCCAGCGTGGTCCCCCGGAGGACTGGAGAGGCTGATGCAGGGATGAGTGGCATGACCACCCACGTCCTGGACACCGCCCGCGGGCGGCCGGCCGCCGGCATGCGGGTGACCCTTGAGGCCCAGGACGGCGACGGCTGGACCGTCGTGGGCGGCGGGGTCACCGACGCCGACGGGCGGGTGCCCGACCTGCACGCCGCCGGCGCCCTAGTGGCCGGCGTGCACCGCCTGACCTTCGCCACCGGGGACTGGTTCGAGGCCCAGGGGGTCGCCGGCTTCTACCCGCAGGTGACCGTCGTCTGCCGGGTCGAGGACCCCTCGGACCACTACCACGTTCCCCTGCTGCTCAGCCCGTACGGCTACAGCACCTACCGGGGCAGCTAGGGCGTGGGTGGCCACGTCGTCGTCGCCCCCGACAAGTTCAAGGGATCCCTGAGCGCCGCCGGGGTGGCCAGGGAGGTCGCCGACGCCCTGCGGGCGGCCGTACCAGGCCTGGACGTGCGCGAGCACCCGGTGGCCGACGGCGGCGACGGCACCGTGGAGGCCGCCCTGTCGGCCGGCTACGCCCGCCGGGAGGTGCGCTGCACCGGCCCCACCGGCGAGCCCGTCACGGCCGCCCTGGCCGTCCGCGACCAGGTGGCGGTGGTCGAGCTGGCCGAGGCGTCGGGGCTGCGACGGCTCCCCGGCGGGCGGCCGGCGGCCACCACCGCGACCAGCCGCGGCACCGGCGAGCTGATCCGGGCCGCCCTCGACCTGGGCTGCCGCCAGGTCGTCCTGGGCATCGGGGGCAGCGCCAGCACCGACGGCGGCGCCGGCATGGTCCAGGCGCTCGGCGCTCGGCTGCTGGACGCGGCCGGGGCTGAGCTGGGCCCGGGCGGCGCCGCCCTGGCCGACCTGGACCGCATCGACCTGTCCGGCCTCGACCCGCGGATCCGTCAGACCGAGGTCACGGTCGCCTCCGACGTCGACAACCCCCTGCTCGGCCGGCAGGGGGCGGCGGCCGTGTACGGGCCTCAGAAGGGCGCCTCGACGGACGACGTCGCCCTGCTGGACGCCGCCCTGGCCCGCTGGGCGGTGGTGGCCAGGGCGGCGTCCGGCATCGACGCCGCCGACCGGCCCGGCGCCGGGGCCGCCGGGGGTGTCGGGTTCGCGGCCATCGTGTTCCTCGGGGCCGAGATCCGCTCGGGCATCGACTACCTGCTCGACCTGCTCCAGGTGCGGGCGGCCATCGACGGGGCCCGGCTGGTCGTCACCGGGGAGGGCTCGCTGGACGACCAGACCCTGCGAGGCAAGGCCCCGGCCGGGGTGGCCGCCGCCGCCCGGGCCGCCGGCGTCCCCACCGTGGCCGTGGCCGGGCGCAGCACCCTGGACCCGGCCGCCCTGGAGCCGGCCGGCATCGCCAGGGTCTACCTCCTCTCCGACCTGGAGCCCGACCCGGAGCGGAGCGTGCGTGACCCGGCGCCGCTGCTGCGGTCCCTGGCCGGGCGGATCGCGGCCGACTGGCTGGGCGGCGACCGATGAGCGTCTTCGACCTGGTGTTCCGGGCCCCACGGGTGGTCCTGCTGCCCGGGCTGGTCGATACCCACGTGCACGTCAACGAGCCCCGCCGGACCGAGTGGGAGGGGTTCGACCGCCGTGAAGCCGGCCGCCCGCGCAGCCGCCGGCCGCTCCCGCGGGGGCAGCTCGGTGAACAGGATGGACAGGTTGACGTCGAAGCTGGTCATGCCGCCTAGGCGCTGCCGCCGACGGCGATCTCGGTGGGGACCAGGACACCGACGGCGTCGGTCGGCCCCTCGTCGATCTCGCGCAGGCAGCAGCTGATCAGCTCGTCGGCGATGCGGTCGACGGGGATGCGCACGCTGGTCAGGACCGGCTCGGTGATCTGCTGGACGAACCCTCCGTCGAAGCCGGTCACGGCCACGTCCTGGCCGACGCGCAGCCCCGTCGACCGGGCCGCGTTCACGGCCGCCGCGGCCAGCACGTCGCTCCCGGTGACGATCGCGCTTGGCCGCCGCTTGCCGCCGAGCAGCCGCAGCACGGCCGGATGGGCCTCCTCGAGGGCGCCGACCTGGAGGATGGCCCGCTCCGAGACCCGGAGCCCGTGGTCGGCCAGGCCCTTGCGGAACCCCTCCAGCCGGTCCATGTCCCAGTGGTGCTGGCCGTCGTAGCCGAGGAAGGCGAACGACTCGTGGCCGCGCTCGACCAGGTAGTCGACGGCCGTGCTGACCGCGGCGACGCTGTCGACGTCGACCCAGGTCTGGGGCAGGTGGGCGGCGGTCCGGCCGAACATGGCGAAGGGCACGCCCGCCTCCTGGAGGTACTGGGCCCGGGGGTCGTCGAAGCGGGAGCCGGAGAGGATGAACCCGTCCACCCCACGGATGGCCACCAGCTCGCGGAACACCTCCAGCTCGTCGTCCTGCTCGGTGAAGACGAGCACGTGGTGGCCCCGGTAGGCGGCCCCGCGGACCAGCGCCTGGATGAAGCCGAGGACGAAGGCGTTCTCGGCCGCCAGCTGCTCGCCCGGCATGTGGTAGCCGAGCTGCATGGTCCGCTGGGAGCGCAGGCTCCTGGCCGCCCGGTGCGGCTGGTAGTCCAGCTGCTCGATGGCCCGCTGGACGCGGGCCCGGGTGTCCTCGGAGTAGCCGGTCCGGTTGTTGAGCACGTTGGACACGGTCTGCCGCGACACCCGGGCCAGCCTGGCCACGTCGTTGATGTCGCTGCGGGACTTGCCCTGTCCACCCTGCGTCGGAGCCTGGTCCTCGGTCTGCTTGTCGGCCACGTCGACCTCCGGCATCAGCGCGTGCGGCCAGGTTACCGGATGCGCCGGACGGGTACCGTCCCAAGTCGAACTCGGACATACGGAACTCTTGACGCAATGGAACGGCGGATGGTAAGAGCGTTCCAGCGGTTGCTTGAACGTTCAAGTGGCGGGCGGGGAAGGGATCGACGGTCCAGGGCAGCCAGCGGCTGGCAGCGCCTCTACATCGACCACGTCCTCCAGGCCGACCGCGGCGCCGACCTCGACTTCCTGGTCGGCCGCCGCGGCCACGAGGTCACCCGCGAGTCCCACTGAGGGTTTGCCGGCCCGGGCCGCCGGGGATCCCGGGGTGGAGCGCCGCCACACCAGGGAGCGTGACATGGCCGTCGACGACAGCGCGCGCAACAAGACCCGCAACACCGCCCAGAAGGTCAAGGGCCAGTTCAAGGAGGCCGCAGGCCGGGTCACCGGCGACGAACGCCTCGAGGCCGAAGGCCGGACCGACAAGACCAAGGCCAACCTCAAGCAGGCCGGCGAGAAGGTCAAGGACACCTTCCGGGGCCGCTGAGCCGTCCCCGACCGAGGGAGCGCCGCCGGGCGAGCGTCGCCCGGGGCGGTTACTGTGGCCGGGTGCGAGTGGCGACCTGGAACGTGAACTCGGTCAAGCAGCGGGTGCCCCGGCTGCTGCCCTGGCTGGACCAGCGGCAGCCCGACGTCGTCTGCCTGCAGGAGACCAAGCTGGCCGACAGCGCGTTCACCAAGCTGCTCGGCAGAGACCTGGCCGGCCGCGGCTACGCGGTCGCCCTGCACGGTGAGGGGCAGTGGAACGGCGTGGCCATCCTCTCC
>JBJMHP010000341.1:0-3714 GCA_045807325.1 Actinomycetes bacterium
GGCAAGCTGGTCAACGTCGAGTGCCGGATGGTGTTCGACGGCGGCGCCTACACCTCCTCCTCCACGGCGGTGATCTCCAATGCCTCCGCCTTCGCCCCCGGCCCCTACTTCACCCCCAACGCCAAGATCGACGGCTACGCCGTCCGGACCAACAACCCGCCCTGCGGCGCCATGCGCGGGTTCGGGGCAGTGCAGACCTCGTTCGCGGCCGAGGCCCAGATGGACAAGCTGGCCGCGGCGCTGGACATGGACCCGGTCGAGCTGCGGCTGCGCAACGCCCTCAAGACCCACGACAAGCTGATCACCGGGCAGGTGATCATCGGCGCCGCCCCGGTGGCCGAGTGCATCATCGCCTGCCGCGACCTGCCTATGCCCGAGCCGCTGACCGCCGACGCCCCGGTGATGGCACTGCCCGGCGGGGCCGGGCTGACCGCCTTGCCCGGCGACGTCCGGCGCGGCGTCGGGTTCGCCGTCGGGTTCAAGAACCTGGCCTTCTCGGAGGGATTCGACGACTACTCGACCGCCCGCGTCCGCCTGGAGCTCGGCCCGGGCGACGAGCCGGTGGCCACCGTGCACACCGCCACGGCCGAGGTCGGCCAGGGCTTCGTCACCCTGGCCCAGCAGATCGCCCGGGCCGAGCTGGGCGTCCACGAGGTGGTGGTGCAGGCGGCCGACACCCAGGTCGGCTCCGCCGGCTCCACCAGCGCCTCCCGCCAGACGATGATGTCCGGCGGCGCGGTGCAGATGGCCTGCTCGGCCGTGCGCGAGGTGCTGCTGGAGCGGGCCGCTCTCGACCTGCACCTGGCCCCGGCCGACATGGTGCTGGAGGAAGGCGAGCTGGTCACCAAGGACGGCGCGGCCAGCGTGTCCCTGGCCGACGCCCTGCGGGCCGGCCCGATCGAGGCCACCCGCGAGTTCCACCACGCCCCCACCGAGCCCCTGGACGAGAATGGCCAGGGCAACGCCCACTGGTCGCTGGCCTTCGCCGCCCACCGGGCGGTGGTCGACGTCGACCCCGAGCTCGGCCTGGTCCGGGTCGTCCAGATGGCCACCACCCAGGACATCGGCAAGGCCCTCAACCCCCTGGCCGTGACCGGCCAGATCGAGGGCGGCATCGCCCAAGGGGTCGGCCTGGCCGTGATGGAGGAGATCATCGTCGACCACGGCAAGGTCAAGAACCCGTCCTTCACCGACTACCTGCTGCCGACCGCCCTGGACATGCCCCCGGTGGTGCAGACCTGGATCGAGCAGCCGGAGCGGCTCGCCCCCTACGGAGCCAAGGGCGTCGGCGAACCGCCCACCATCTCCTCCACCGGCGCCGTGGTGGCCGCCATCCGCCAGGCCACCCGGCTGCCGCTCACCCGCATCCCGGTCCGGCCCGACGACATTGCCCTGGCCGCGGCGTCCCCGGCCGGCCAGGCCTGAGACCTAGCAGCGCAGCCGGCGGCGCAGAGAAAGGCTGGTGCACTGATGGCCAGGACAGACGAACGAGATCAGCGGAGATCCGACCCTGGCGCCGTCCACCCCGTGGACCAAGTCCTCCCCCCGGCCAAGCTGGCCGTCTACGGGTTCCAGCACGTGCTGGCGTTCTACGCCGGCGCCGTCATCGTGCCGATCCTGCTGGCCAGCTCCATCAAGCTCAGTCCCGAGCAGCTCGCCTTCCTGATCAACGCCGACCTGTTCACCTGCGGCATCGCCTCCATCATCCAGTCGGTCGGGTTCTGGAGGATCGGCGTGCGGATGCCCCTGCTGCAGGGCGTCACCTTCGCCGCGGTCTCGCCGATGATCAGCATCGGCCTGGCCGAGGGCGGCGGGGTCCCCGGCCTGCGGGCGATCTACGGCGCCGTCATCGTGGCCGGGATCTTCGCCTTCCTGGTCGCCCCCTTCTTCGCCCGGCTCATCCGGCTGTTCCCGCCGGTGGTCACCGGGACGGTCATCACCATCATCGGCATCGTCCTGCTGTCGGTCGCCGCCCAGGACGCCGGCGGCGGCGGGGCCAGCATGTTCACCAACCCGCCGACCTTCGGGGCGCTCCGCAACCTGGCCCTGGCCGGCTTCACCCTGCTGATCATCCTGTGCATCTACCGGCTGTTCACCGGCTTCGTGGCCACCATCGCCGTGCTCATCGGCCTGCTGGTGGGCACCCTGGCCGGCTGGCTGTTCGACTTCACCGACTTCAGCCGGGTCGGCGGGGCCGACGTGCTCGGCGTCACCACACCCTTCCACTTCGGCGCCCCCACCTTCACGGTGGCCGCGGTCATCTCGATGATCATCGTCATGCTGATCACCATGGTCGAGACCACCGGCGACGTGTTCGCCGCCGGCGAGATCGTGGGCAAGCCGATCGACAAGGAGGACGTGGCCAGGGCGCTGCGGGCCGACGGCCTGGCCACCACCCTCGGCGGCATCCTCAACTCCTTCCCCTACACCTGCTTCGCCGAGAACGTCGGGCTGGTCCGGCTGACCAAGGTCAAGAGCCGCTGGGTGGTGGCGACCGCCGGCCTGTTCATGATGATCATCGGCGTCATCCCCAAGGTCGGCGCCGTGGTCGCGGCGATCCCGCCGCCGGTGCTCGGCGGGGCCGGGTTCGCCCTGTTCGGGACCGTGGCCGTGATCGGCATCCAGACCCTGCGCCGGGTCGACTTCCACGACGAGCGCAACGTGATCATCCTGGCCGTCAGCCTCGGCTTCGCCATGACCCCGACCGTCTACCCGTCGATCGTGGCCCACTTCCCCCAGTCGGTGCAGACCATCATCTCCAGCGGCATCACCCTGGGCAGCATCAGCGCCATCCTCCTCAACCTGGTCTTCAACGTCTGGGGGGGCAGGAGCAACCTGGTCACCAAGGTGCTGCCGGTTCCCCAGCGCGACGAGGTCTTCAGCATCGACCAGGTCAACCAGATGGACCGTCCCGAGTTCGTGGACACCTTCGGGCCGCTGTTCCAGGGAGCGGCCTGGCTCGCCGAGCAGGCCTACGACGCCCATCCCTTCGAGGACGTCTACGACCTGCGCCGGGCCTTCCATGATGTGCTGTTCGAGGCTCCGCCCGAGCGCCAGCTCGAGCTGATCCGCCAGTACCCGGACCTGGCCGGCGCGGCCACCCGCGAGGGCCGGCTGCCCACCCAGTCGGTGGTCGACCAGGCCATCGCCGGCCTGGACCGGCTCAGCGGCGACGAATACACCTCCTTCGACACCCTCAACCAGGCCTACCGGGAGAAGTTCGGCTTCCCGCTGGTCATCGCCGTGCGCGAGAACACCAAGGAGACAATCCTCAAGACCGGCAACGCGCGGCTGCGCAACTCCGCGGCCGCCGAGCAGGCGGCGGCGCTGGTCGAGATCGCCAAGATCGCCAACCTGCGCCTGCTCGACATCGTCGAGGAGCCCGTCGACCGGCTGCCGGCATGACCCGGCCGGAGGGGTCTGGGGAACCCCAGGGGGTGGCCCAGTGAATCGGCTGGTGCTGCGGGGCGCCCGCTGGCCGGGGGACGTCGCGCTGCGCGACGGGCGCATCCTGGCGGTGGGAGCGGTGGAGCCGGAAGCGGGCGACACCGAGCTGCGCTGCGACGGCGACATCATCACCGCCGGGCTGGTCAACACCCACCACCACTTCTACCAGTGGATGACCCGCGGCCGCGCCGTCGGCTGTGACCTGTTCGGTTGGCTGACCGAGCTGTATCCGGTCTGGGCTCGCCTGTCGGCCGAGGACGTCCACGC